>NZ_JAFLXD010000008.1:0-179925 GCF_019891415.1 Pseudomonas sp. SH10-3B
CGCGGGGCAAGCCCGCTCGCCACAGGAAGCCCGCTTCATCCACAACAAGCCCGCTCGCCACAGGAATCGGTGTGTTACGGGTCAGTCGTTGGTCAGCGGCGGCAAGCGTCGCTTTACTGGGGTTTTCTTGACGATGGCGGTGTTGGTTTCGGCATAGGCGTTGATCCGATCCAGCAGGCTGTCGAGATGGTCCATGGTGCGCACGTGCAGGCGCGCGATGAAGCAGTCTTCGCCGGTGACCTTGTCGCATTCGGTGAACTCGGGGATCGCCTGGATCTGGCGCTCCACTTCCTGCAATTTGCCGGGCAGGGGGCGGATGCGCACGATGGCTTGCAGCAGGTAGCCGAAGTGCTTGGGGTCGATGTCGACGGTGTAGTGGGTCAGCACGCCGCGTTCTTCCAGGCGGCGCAGGCGTTCGCCGACGCTGGGCGAGGACAGCCCGGTGATGCCCGCCAGGGCCTTGAGGGACAACCGCGAGTCATCCATCAAGGCGGCGATGAGTTGCTGGTCGATGGTGTCGATCATGGTGTTCGCCTAATAAGAAAAGGTAATTTCGGGGTTTTGCCTTTTTTAGTCGCTGGAGCCGCTCACAAGCAGATTGCCATAATTGAGCCTCACTTGAGGAGCATCAATCATGGATTCATCCATCCGTCGCGGTTCGTGGGAAATGATCGCCGCCATGCTGATTTCGGGCACCATCGGCTGGTTCGTGCTGGTGTCCGGTGTGTCGGTGATCGAAGTGGTGTTCTGGCGCTGCGTGATCGGTGGGCTGACCCTGTTGCTGGTGTGCGCGCTGCTGGGTTACCTGCGGCTGGACCTGCTCAATAAGGCCAAGCTCGGCCTGGCGATGCTCAGTGGCGTGGCGATTGTCGGCAATTGGTTGCTGCTGTTCGAATCCTATTCCCGTGCATCGATCGCCATCAGTACGGCGGTGTACAACGTGCAGCCGTTCATGTTGGTGATGCTGGCGGCGCTGTTCCTCGGGGAAAAGATCACCGTGCAGAAACTGGCGTGGCTGAGCGTGGCGTTCCTGGGAATGCTGGCGATTGTCACCGCCCATGGCGATCAGCCAACCGGCGACGATTACCTTGCAGGCATTGCCTTGGCGCTGGGCGCGGCATTGCTGTACGCGATTGCCGCACTGATCATCAAGCGTTTGAAGGACGTACCGCCGCATTTGATGGCGTTGATCCAGGTGACGACGGGCGCGCTGCTATTGGCGCCGCTGGTGCCCTGGCATAGCTTGCCGGTCACCACCCACGCCTGGGCGGCACTGGCGACGCTCGGCGTGGTGCACACCGGTTTGATGTATGTGTTGCTGTATGGCGCGATCCAGAAACTGCCCACCGCCATCACCGGCGCACTGTCGTTTATCTACCCGATTGCGGCGATCTTCGTCGATTGGATCGCCTTCGGGCATCGCCTGGGCTGGCTGCAATGGCTGGGGGTGGCGGCAATTCTGCTGGCAGCGGCGGGGTTGCAGCGGGGCTGGTGGTGGCCCCGCTCCCACAGGGTCAGTGCGTGCCCTGATAGATGAGATTTTCCGGGTTGAAATGCTCCACGGCACTGCCCGGTTGCGGCAGCCCCAGGATATGCCCCTTGATCTTGCCCACCACGTGCATCTCGCAGGGTTTGCAGTCGAACTTCAGGGTCAGCACTTCGTCGCCATGAATCAACTGCATCGGCGCGACCTTGGTCTTCACACCCGTAACACCCTTGGCCTGTTTAGGGCAGAGGTTGAACGAGAAACGCAGGCAGTGCTTGGTGATCATCACCGGCACTTCGCCGGTTTCTTCGTGGGCTTCGAAGGCCGCGTCGATCAACTTCACGCCGTGACGGTGATAGAAGTCGCGGGCTTTCTGGTTGTAGACGTTGGCCAGGAACGACAGGTGCGCTTCCGGGTACACCGGCGGCGGCGTGGTTTCGGATTTGCGCCCGCCACGCGGGTGTGCGGCAACACGGGCGGCGGTCAGCGCTTCGATCACTTCGCGGCGCAATGCCTTGAGTTGCGAGTTGGGAATGAAGAACGCCTGCGGTGCATCCAGTTCGATACGGGTGGCGTGATACTCGGTGGTACCGAGTTGGCCAAGCAGGTCGCGCAGGGTGTCCAGCGCCTGTTCCGGCTTGTTGGCCACGCCGAACGGGCCGGGCAGGGTGACGCTGGCGCAGATGCCTTCTTCGCTGGTGGCGGTGACTTCCAGCTGTTCTTCGCGCAAACGTGCGACCCATGACAGGCCGATACGGCGTTCGGCCGAGGTCTTGAGCAATGCCTGCTGCCAGTTGTGGTCCAGGTTGCGGTTCAGCGGGTGGTTGGGGCGCAACTGATGCAGGCCGGCCGGCATTTCATTCGGCTCGACGCGGTAGCGGTAGCGCTTCTCACCGTCTTCCTCAAACTCGCCCTTGGGCTCGGCGATGTTGGCGCGGAAACCCACCACTTCGCGCTTGACCAGCACATTGAGGCCGTCGCCGTTGGACAGCGGCTCATGGGTGATCACTTGCAGGTCACGCTTGCCGGCTTTTTCCACCACACCCACCGGCAGGCCGGTGAAGGTCGGGGTGTCGAAGGCGCCGATGTCGATCTTGCGGTCGCTGACAAAGTAGTCGGTGCTGCCACGGTGGAAGGTTTTTTCCGGGTCGGGCAGGAAGAAATGCGCGGTACGGCCGCTGGACGCGCGGGCGAGGTCCGGACGGTCTTCGAGGATTTCGTCGAGGCGCTGGCGGTAATAGGCGGTGATGTTCTTCACATAGCCCATGTCCTTGTAGCGACCTTCGATCTTGAACGAACGCACGCCGGCTTCGACCAGGGCGCGCAGGTTGGCGCTCTGGTTGTTGTCTTTCATCGACAACAGGTGCTTTTCAAAGGCCACGACGCGGCCCTGGTCATCTTTCAAGGTGTACGGCAGGCGGCAGGCCTGGGAGCAGTCGCCACGGTTGGCGCTGCGGCCATTTTGCGCGTGGGAGATGTTGCACTGCCCGGAGAACGCCACGCACAGGGCGCCGTGGATAAAGAACTCGATGGCGGCATCGGTCTCGTCGGCGATGGCACGGATTTCCTGCAGGTTCAGCTCACGGGCCAGGACCAACTGCGAGAAACCGGCCTGGTCGAGGAACTTGGCGCGGCCCAGGGTGCGGATATCGGTCTGGGTGCTGGCGTGCAGCTCGATGGGCGGAATATCCAGCTCCATCACGCCCAGGTCTTGCACGATCAACGCATCGACACCGGCGTCGTAGAGCTGATGGATCAGCTTGCGTGCGGCTTCGAGTTCGTTGTCATGCAAGATGGTGTTGATGGTCGTGAACACGCGGGCGTGGTAACGACGGGCGAATTCCACCAGTTGAGCGATATCGCTCACTTCGTTGCACGCGTTATGGCGCGCGCCGAAGCTGGGGCCGCCGATGTAGATGGCGTCGGCGCCATGCAGGATAGCCTCGCGCGCGATGGCGACATCGCGGGCAGGGCTGAGCAATTCCAGGTGATGCTTGGGCAAGGACATAGTTTTTTTAGTCAGGCTTGTCACGGTTGAGGCGGGCATTGTAGCCGTGAATTGCCTGACCGGCATCAACTCAGGCCTTGGCGGCCATCGCCGTGACTTCCACACGCATGCCGTCTACCGCCAGTGCAGCCACGCCAACCGCCGCGCGCACGGGCCAGGGCTTGGCGAAGAAGCGTTTGTAGACCTCGTTGAACGCTGCGCGGTCGGCCATATCGGTCAGATAAATGGTCAGGTGCATGACCCGGTCCATGCTGCTGCCGGCTTTTTCCAAAGCCACTTTCAAGGCTTGCAGGGTGCATTCGCTTTGCAGCGTGATATCGCCAAGCTCCAGGCTGCCGTCGGCACGAGTGGGGATCTGGGTGGAGACGAGGATGCCGTTGAAACCGATAACGTCGGAGGAAATCGACTCGGCATCCGGGTCGGGGGTGTAGGACAGGTCGTGGTTGGCCATGGGCGCCTCGTGCTGGCAGTGACAGAAA
Source organism: Pseudomonas sp. SH10-3B (assembly GCF_019891415.1). Taxonomy (NCBI): domain Bacteria; kingdom Pseudomonadati; phylum Pseudomonadota; class Gammaproteobacteria; order Pseudomonadales; family Pseudomonadaceae; genus Pseudomonas; species Pseudomonas sp. SH10-3B. The sequence goes on from NZ_JAFLXD010000008.1 coordinate 3,974, forward strand.
GGCGCCCATGGTCCCCGAAAATACCCTCAGGGGCAAACCGCTGGCTTATACCCAGCGGCGGAACAGCACGCTGGCATTCACGCCACCAAACCCGAAGCCGTTGGACAGCGCATATTCAATCGGCATGGGCCGCGCATCACCGCGCACCATGTCCAACCCTTCGGCCAGGTCATCCGGGTTTTCCAGGTTGAGCGTCACCGGTGCGACCTGATCGCGCAGGGCAAGCACGGTGAAGATGGCTTCGATGCCGCCCGCAGCGCCGAGCAAGTGGCCAGTGGCGGACTTGGTCGAACTGATCGCCAGGCGACCACCGGGCCCGAATACGGTCCTGATGGCCGCCAATTCGCCTTTGTCGCCCACCGGCGTCGAGGTGGCGTGCGCATTCAGGTACTGCACCGCGGACGCCTCGATGCCCGCCTGGCGCAAGGCCTGCGTCATCGCCCGGCGCGCGCCGTCACCGTCTTCCGGGCCAGCCGTCATGTGGTAGGCATCGGCACTGGTGCCGTAGCCCACCAGTTCTGCGATCGGCTGGGCACCGCGTGCTAGGGCGTGTTCCAGTTCCTCGATCACCAGGATGCCGGCGCCTTCGCCCATGACAAAACCGTCACGCGCCTGATCGAATGGGCGCGAGGCGCGCTCGGGTGCGTCGTTAAAGTCGCTGGACAAGGCCCGCGCCGCCGCAAAGCCGGCCAGGCTGACCCGATGGATCGCCGCTTCGGCTCCCCCGCACACCGCCACATCCACTTCGCCAGCACGGATCATCCGTGCGGCGTCGCCAATGGCCTGCACACCCGCCGCACAGGCCGTGACCGGTGCCCCCAATGGGCCTTTCAAGCCATAGTTGATCGATACATGCCCGGCGGCCATATTGCTCAGGAACGATGGAATGGTGAACGGCGACAAGCGTCGTGGCCCCTTGCTGTCGGTGGTGCGTACCGCCTCAGCGATGGCCGGAAAGCCGCCGACGCCCGAGGCGATGATGGTTGCGGTGCGTTCCTGTTCTTGCAAGGTCTTTGGTGCCCAGCCGGCCTGCTTCAAGGCTTCATCGGCCGCCGCCAGTGCGAACAGGATAAAACGGTCCATCTTGCGCTGTTCTTTGGCCGCCAACAGGCGATCAGGATCGAACCCGGCTTCAGGATCCTGCAGCACGCTCTGGACTTGGCCGCCGATGCTGATGGCCAGGTCACCGATGAGCTCTTCAGGCAGGCGACGAATGCCCGACTGCCCGTTCAACAGGCGTTTCCAGGTTGACTCAACGTCAGCACCCAGTGGCGTCAGCGCACCCATGCCTGTCACAACGATACGTTTACTCATGATCAATCGACTCCGGTTGCGTTGAGGGTTCAGACCCTATGGACGTCACTATCATGATGAAAGTAACATGGCGTCACACAATTTTGCACCGCCTCAAAGGAGCCCTATGCAGCGCAAGTCCCTGACCCGCGACGAATGCCCCATCGCCCGTAGCCTCGAACGGGTAGGGGAATGGTGGAGCATCCTGATCATGCGCGACGCGTTGCAGGGGCTGCGCCGCTTCGATGAGTTTTCGCGCAGCTTGGGCATTGCGCCGAACATGCTCACGCGCCGCCTGACGGCGTTGGTGGAGGCGGGAATGTTGGAGCGCAGGGCCTACAGCGAGCGACCGCCGCGCTATGAATATGTGCCGACCGCCAAGGGCGAGGATTTCCGCATGGTGCTGATGTCGCTGGTGGCTTGGGGCAACCGGCATTACGCCGAGGAGGGTACCAGTGTCGAGCTGGTCGAGCGGGACACGGGGCGACCGGTGCAGCCGATGTTGGCGAGTGCCGAGGGCCAGATCGTACCGTTGGATCACTGTGTGTTGCAGGCGGGCCCGGCCGCCAGCAGCGGTATGCGTGAGCGATTGGCTTCACTCGCTGCCAAGCCTTGAATCATGCGGGGTTGCGCAAGAATTTGACGTCAGAAAATAATCATTTTTACGACGTAAAGTCGCGGATTTCACGGCCGATAGCCAATCAGAGAAGGTTTTTTCCGCAGCGCTGAGGGCAGGTCATGTTCAATAAAACACTCAAGACAGAACTGGCGACCAGGATGGCCGAAGTCACCGAGTACAAAGGACTGATCAACGCCCTGGAACGCTCCATGGCAATCGTCGAATTCGACCTCAACGGCAAGGTGCTGCGTGCCAACGACAATTTCCTGAAAACCTTGGGTTACAGCCGCGACCAATTGGCGAGCAAATCCCACCGGGACTTTTGCTTGCCGGCGCTGACCAACAGCCCGGCCTACAGCCAGTTCTGGGGTGAACTCAAGGCGGGCAAGTTCGTCTCTGGCACCTTCAAACGAGTGGATGCCCACGGCAAGACCATCTGGCTGGAGGCCAGCTACAACCCGGTGCTGGATGAGCGTGGCCAGGTGCTGAAAGTGGTCAAGTACGCGCTGGACGTCACTGCTAAAGTCGAACAGGAAGCGGCGACCCGCAGCAAGCTCGTGGCATTGGACCGGGCAATGGCGGTGATCGAGTTCGACTTGAGCGGGCAGGTACTGGACGCCAACGAGAACTTTCTGCATCTGATGGGATACTCGCTGGCCGAAATCAAAGGCAAACACCACCGTCTGTTTTGCGAGCCGAGCTTGATCAACAGCAACGAGTACGCCGATTTCTGGCGACGCTTGAACAACGGTGAATTCTTCACCGGGCAATTCAAGCGTCTTGGCAAACATGGCCGGATCGCGTGGCTGGAGGCCAGTTACAACCCGGTCTACGACGGCGACGGCAAGCTGATCAAGATCGTCAAGTTCGCCAGCGACATTACCGAGCGCGTGGAGAAATTCGAGGAAGACTCTCGCGGCGCCTCCCGGGCTTACCACATCTCATCCGAGACCGAGCGGTTCGCCGAGCACGGCACCCAGGTCATCCAGGAGACCGCCAGTGAAATGCGCCGCATCGCCGACAACATCGGCGCCTCGGCAAGATTGGTCGGCCAACTGGGCGATCGCTCGGAGCAAATTACCGCCATCGTCAATACCATCCGCGGCATTGCCGACCAGACCAACCTGTTGGCGCTCAACGCTGCCATCGAAGCTGCCCGAGCGGGTGACCAGGGCCGTGGTTTTGCGGTGGTCGCCGATGAGGTCAGGCAACTGGCCGGGCGTACCAGCCGTTCCACCGCGGAAATCGCTGAGATGATCGGCATGATCCTCTCCGAGACCCGCGATGCGGTGACCAGCATGAACGCCACCCAGGAAGGTGCGCAACGCGGGGTGAACCTGGCGGACCAGGCAGGTTCGGTGATCCTGCAGATCCGCACCAGCACCAGTGACGCGGTGCAGGCCGTGAGTATGTTCGCGTCCAAACTGGATGAGTCGGAGGTTATTCCCAAGACTGCCGTCGGCTGGGTGGGATAATTCCCGCGTACCGACAGGCTTACCTGCACGGGCAGGGCTCAGACCAGGCCCAGTGCTACTTTCTCCTCGAAGTCAGCTTTTAGCTCGGTCTGCCACGCCAGCAGTCGAGCTGGATCGCAGATCACCTCAAACAATGCCTGATGCACGGCATGATTGGGTTCTGCCGCGCAAAGACGCTTGGCCATATCCAACACCGCCCGATCAAGTTCCTGGGTTGTCAGGGCGGCCTTTTTATCCACCTGCCAGCGCTCCAGCCAGCGCTGGACCCGACGGTATTCGGCGCGCACTTCTTTGCTCCAGCGTTCGCTCAGATTGAACACGCGATTCAGGTTGACAACCCTTGGTGCATCGATCGGGTCGATGCTTTCCAGTTCAACCTCAAGGTCGACCGGCAGCAGCTTCAGCGCAAACTTTCCCGCCGGTGGCCGTTTGTAGGGATGGAACCACTCTTGAAACGAGCCATCTGTGTGGACCTTGTGCGTTCCTTTATTCGGGGCCTCGTTGCAGTCGTCGCACATGGGGATGAGGTTGTCTGCGCACACTGACAGCAGCGGGAATTGCGCTTTGGCTACCCAGTGATCCACATGCGCCTTGCCCAGTTCAGCCCCACACACCACGCACGCCTCGCGAGCATCGGGATGGTCGTCGACTTTGTGAACCTGCTGAAAGTCCTGCTTGAAGAACTCGTAGGTAACCTGGCTGGGCTTGTCGTCAGTGGCATTGCCCGCGACACCATAGGGCAATCCCTTGCGCAACCCTGGCGAGTAGAACGCTTCCATCAGTATTTGCAGCGCGTCCCAGTCGGCATCGGTCTGGAATGGTTTTTTGATCGGGAGCACATGGGTGTTGGGCGCCAATGAAAAATAGCCCGACACATCGCTGGTTTTCATCACCCACTGTTTCAGGTTGTTTTTGTCGCTGATGCTGAGATCGGCCAATCGAATGGCGTGCGTCAACAGCGGTGTTTTACCCACCTTTCGCCCCAGAAAGTGCCAGAGCCATTTACCCTCGATCCGCGTGTCCAGTGCCTTGATGAGTTCTGCTTCAGTGAGTCGGCCGCTATGGACGGTGGGTTCACACAACCACAAGGCAAAGGTGTGCATCATTTTCTGGCAGGCTGCCAACGCCGGTGCCCACTTGCTGTATTGAATCGGCTTAAGCATCCGATTTGCCCTCGTAATGTTGCTTGAGCAACTCAAGGACACCGTTGCGCATCGCACCGTCTTTCAAGCTTGGCAGCAGTTGCTTCAATGCCCTGGCCTCGTCATCTTCCTTCCAGCGGTTCAACAGCACCCGCAGTTCCGAACGGTGGAAACCCGTGCCCAGGTGCGCAATCAAGGTTTCGACGCCGGCAATGTCCTCAGCCAGCGGAACTTGGATACCTTTCACCTCGTCCAGGAATTTTTCGATGCGAGCCTTCGCCCGTGAACCGATGCTGTCCTTGGCCTTGAACACCGACATCAACAGCGCCCCAGGCTCGGTGCCGAAGGTGCGTGTTTTTAATGTGCCGGCGCGGGAGTGGCCGGTGCTGTCTTTGGCGATGAAGATGACTTCCTCGTCAAACACGTCGGACAACACAATTGACGAATGGCTGGCCACCAGCACGGCGCTGTTGTCCCTGCCCATGGCGTGCTCGATGATGCTGACAATTTCGCGCTTCCAGCTGTCATTGAAATGGGTCTCGGGTTCGTCCAACAGCAGCAGCGCATCAGGCTCGCCGGCCAGCAGATAAAACAGCGCCCAGCGCCGCAGGACCATCTGTTCGCCGTCCGACATTTCGCTGTAGGCCATGATGCCTTGGTCGTGGAGGGCGTCTTCGCGACTGGTTTTGCCATCGCGACGAATGCACATCTCAAGATCGCCAACCAAGCCCAGGGCCATCCAGCGGATCAACTCATGGAAGCGACTGAATGGACTTTGGCTGGCTTCCCCAAGCATCAGCGCCAGTACGTCGCCCTGATGTTGAATGTCCTGGTTGTGAAAGCGTGCGTCGAAACAGGACGTTCGCGTAGCAGGCACATCTCCTTCGATATCGAAATAAACCCTGCGCAAGGAGCGATTCGGATGGGGGATTGCAATCACATCACCGGCCATCAGCAGCAGGTCATGGATTTTTTTCTGGAACGCGGGCGGCGCGTCCTTCACTTTATCCAAGTCAATCAGCAGGCCCACACTGACCAATTGATGCCAGCCTGCTGTTTGCAGCAGCGCGGCCAACCGAGGCTCTCCCTGGCCGCTGCGGGTAACCAGGCTATCGTGCAGCGCCACCGCCAGCAGGGCTGCATCAGGACGATTGTCGCTCAGCAGGAATGGCCGACTGAGCAGGTCACTGGCATCCCGGTTGGTATACGCCAAGGGGCTGGTTGGCGGGCTCGGCAACTCGTTGAGCCGAACGCTGCTCTCATCGTAATGAGTCCAGCCGGCCGGGCGCTCCAGGCCCTGGCCGTACAGTTCGTGATCGTTGACATCGGGGAGTGCGTCGGCGCTGAGAGGGGGTTGCCAGATGGCTTGCCAAGGCCTCCACGACCCGGAGGTGTAGGCGAGGACCTTGGGCAGCAGATCTTTCACGCCCTGGGGAAAGCTTCCCCTTGGTACCCGCGTGACGAATCCAAGTGACTCATGCCCACCCGTGCGCAACACGTCAAGGGACTCTGAAAAGACCGCTTCGGCGCAATACTTGGGAAAAGGGTTTTTAGTGCGCTGCCAGATGGCGGCTTCGCTTTGTTTGCCAGGGTTGTCGAAGACAACTTCGCAGAACTGTTCATTGGCCCCCAACTCATAGATCAGCGTAAACGGAAAACCGGGCAGTTGCCCGTCCGCCATCGCCAGGAAAATCGCGGAAATCGCCCTGAGCAGGTGGCTCTTGCCACTGCCGTTAAGCCCGGCGATGAAATGGATCCCGCAACGGTTGGCTTCATCACCCAGCACCGGCCAGGGCGCCTTGTTCGAGAAGCAGATCTGTACGTTGGACAGGGGAGGGTAACGATCGATACTCAGATAGCGCAGGCGCATTTATAACCCCAACTCGGCTTCGAGAATGCTTGCTCTCAATGCTTTGGCATCCCGCGATGCCAGGCCGTCCTTACTGCGCCAATCCTTGCTCTGCCGATAGGCGCGAAACGCCGCCAGATAAGGTGCAGCATTCCCCTTGGCGCGGGGCGGCAGGCTGATTTGCTGGATCAAGCCCAGCGCGCATAGTTGTTCCAGGGTTCGGCGAACCTGGCTAGGACTGACGTACTGATGCAAAGGGTTCAGGGCTTGCGAGGTGCAGAAGGCTTCGAAGCTTTCAGGATCGTCGACGATCAGCGCCTGGCTGCGCCCACGCAGCCCGCGCCATACCAGGCGTTGGAGCAAGGACAGTTGTTCAGTCGCCGTGGTGCGGTAGGCGCGTCTGAACGCGCTGGATAGGACCGGTGCGGCCTCGATGTCATCGTCTGGTAGTGATGGCGCGACATATGCCGGTGAAGGCGCGCGCCAACGGGTGGACAGCTTGCCGTCGAACGCGTCGCGCGCGAGTGCATGATAGAGAACGCGGGACTTTTCCAGGGCGTCCTCGATCCTCTTCACGGGCACGGCGTCAAGTATGCCAACGATGCGGTGCTGCTCGGCCAAGGGGGGCAGTGCGACCTTCATGCGTCCCAGCAGGTACATGTCGTCGAGGCGCCGCTCGGGCGTCACGGCCAGGTCGAACCAAGCAGACCTGAACAACGAGACGAGGTAGTCCGCGCTGACCCCTTCATTTGGGCGCAGCACGGTCAATGTGCGCGCGGCGAATGTCGGTACATCCCCCTTGGGCACTACGCCCACGTGGCCATAGGTAACCCGGTCGGGATGTGCGCCGAGCAGCAGGTCGCCGCTGCGAACTTCACGGCCAGGGTTGGGCATGTCGTGAAAGCGCACCAATGTCGGCCGCAGGTGAGGGGCCATAAGATCCCGCTGGCCAAAGAACGCCACCTCGGCATCGGCGGCGTACTCTGTCTCGGTTTCGTCATAGTCAGGGTTGACCCGAACGATGTCGGCCAACGTCAGCAAGGCCCAGCCGGGCCCTGGTAGCCCTAACATCAGCCGCGACGCCAGTTCACGCTTGAGGTGACGGACCCTGTCTACGGCGTCCCGATAGGGGCGCACACCGGCCTGCTCCAGCACGTCGACGATATAGCGCTGCTCGTCCATCGATGGCAGCGCGATATGCAGGTTGCGAAAAAAACCATGGGGCAAGGTTGGCTGGCTGAGCGTTGAGGTGTTACTGCGCGCGGCTTGCTGGCGCAGCCAGGGCTGCTGGAATACATGCCATAGGTAACGGGCAGATACGTTGGGGCCGGGGCGCAGAACGCTCATCTGAGGCCCGAATCCCACGCCGTGTTGCAGTTCGCCGACCACCGCCGATACCCAGCGTCCTGACGTGACGCCGGCGAACAGCATATCGCCCTGGCGAAACATGGCCGTGCCTTCAGGTACGTCTGCCAGCAAGCGCTGGCTGCTGTTCAGGATTTCGCCGGTTTCATCGTCAATTCCCGCGTAATCGACATAGTCGACGGACAATTCATCGGCAGGCAGGCTGTACCTCGGATTGAGCTTGCACAGATGCAACAACGGCACTTCCCGCCAAGGGGAAACGCCACTCATCGGCCCGCCTCCAGCAGTGAGCGCAGGTCGTCCAATCGGCCGAGAATGTCGTGCTCGATCGCGCGCAGCTCATCAATCAGCGCCAACGTACTGGTGCCCTGGGGAACCCTCGGCGCTTCAGGCCAGCGGTAATCATTGAGGTCCAGGCTCCATTGGTTGGCCTCGATACAGTGGGGGGCGAGGAAACCTTCCTGCAGCACGCCGTCGACATACAGCCGGTGTGCCATCTCAGCGGTATATTCCGGGCGTACGCGCTGGGCTTCGTCATGGGAGCCCTTGATCTGGCCGGTAAGGTCTTGCCAATCGGGTTTCGACAGCCACTCGCGAACAGGCACTCGCCATTGCTTGGTGGCATGCGCCCGGGTTGGGAAAAACTGCATGAACCGAGGGCCCGGAACACTGCCATCCAGGTCGTTGGTAGACAGCACAACGAGGTCCTTCACAACGTAGTCGTGGCCGGGCTGTTTAGTGTTATCCAGCGGCTGATAATACACATCGCTTTTCAGCCGCTTATTTCGCTGCCGAAAGTGCACCATGGCGTCGTACAGATCGTTTTTTTCCTCTCCTGCGTCGTAGAACCATACGCTGCTGGTCAGGGGCTCGATGCGGGTGTCGGGGTCTGACGCGTTTTCCGAATCCTGGGCTTTTTGGAAGACCAGCAAGGCGACAGGGGTAGAGACCTGCGGCAGTGTTCCGGGCGGCAGCAAAATCACGCCCTCGATGACATGCCGCACGAGCAATTCGTGACGCAATCTGCGCTGCGCCGGCGTAGTTCCATGGAGCACGCCCTGGGGCACTACCAACGCTGCACGGCCCTTGACTTTCAGCAAGTCGAGGGCGCGCCAGATGAACAGCAGCTCAAGCCTGCGGGTGAGTTTATTTTTTTCACCGAATGCGGCAGGCGGCAGATAACCCGCCTGGGCTGGCAGCGCATCATCGCCGACGTTGCCCAGTGGCAGGTCACACAGGACATAGTCGTAATGACCGCTTCCCAACAACCCTTTGACGGCCAGGCCGTCGAGCATCCTGGAAACACTGTTACCGGTGTGCAACTGCGCAGGGCCGAGGTTGTGCAAGAGCAGGCTCATCCAGCCGATGCGTGCCAGCGAGTTGTCGGTGTCTATCCCCACTGGGAGTCTGTGCGAAGCGGTGTCACGGTTGTTCATATAGAGTTCGGCGTCGACCAATAACCGCGCCGTACCCACGGCGGGGTCGATCAACCGGGCTCCGGGCCTGGGGTCGAGCAAAGACACCATAAATCGCGACAGCCGCGGTGGCGTGCTGCTGAGCGAGTTGCCGCCGACGGCGGCGAGGCTGAGCAGATCATCGAATACCTTGCCGGCCGAGCGTGCCGCGAGCGGTCTTTTTTCGACGAAGTTGAACAACCGGTCGACGGCCTTCAATAGCGAAACCAGGGCTTCGGGCTTGGTGGCTTCCAGCTGGAAGTAGGCGTCGCTGAACAGACCATTCAAGTCCAGGCGTTTCTTCTCGGCCCCGTCTTGAAAAACATCGAAATGGCGTAGACGCGGAAAGGCGATGCCCGAGAGGTAGGGGGCGGGGTCCCGGTTCTTCAGTAGCGCCGTCCACGACCGGTCAAGACGCCGATGCTCCAGATACTTGATCAGAATCAGGCAGGCAATTTGCTCGACGGCGACCTGAGGCGAAGACGCGAGGCCGGAGGCCACGAGGATATTCCACAGCGCAACGGCTTGATTACGGGCGTGTTCAGTCGACATCGGAGTCCTTTTCGATAGGTGTGGCGATCCAGGCGCCAAGCATAGAGGCAAATAGCCAGAATTGGCAGTCATCGCGCGGCGAACTGACGGTGCGAGTGGCTGAAAGGCAGGCCCGGCAACGTGCGGGTGGTGGGGCGGTGAATCGAAGGAGGAGGGGGATTGCCCCCCTCGTTCCTCCTCGGTATTACTCTTTTACATCCATGAACTCTTCAGCCCACGCCACGTAACTCTCCGGCAACGTGTAGGTGTGCGTCAGCTCCGTAGCGCTGAGGTTCGACGTGCTGTGGGTCAACTGGCGCTGGGCTCGCAGGCTGTCGTAGGTGGCCTTGATCGCCGCAAAATACGCGCCGTGGCCGGCAACCACCACACGCACGCCGAGGCTGGCCAGGCGTTGCGCGTCATTGAGCTTGGGGTTGCCGTAGGTCACCAGCATCAGTGGCACCGTGAGGTTTTCGGCGATCTTTTCCAGGTGTTCGAAGTCGCTGACACCGACCATGCAAATCCCATCGGCACCGGCCTTTTGATAGGCCAGGGTGCGCTCGATCACCGCTTCGGTCGGCAACACCCCGGCGTTGGTGCGGGCGATGATCGACAGCTCGGGGTCGACACGTGCTTCCAGGGCAGCCCGGACTTTGCCGATGCCTTCCTCGATGGAAATCAGGTCAGTGGATTTGCGCCCGAATTGCGCCGGCAGCAGCGTGTCTTCGATGGTGAGCGCGGCGACACCGGCACGTTCGAGCTCTTCGACCGTGCGCATCACGTTCAGGGCGTTGCCGTAGCCGTGATCGGCGTCTGCGATGAACGGCAACTGAGCGACGCGGCCAATCCTGGTTGCCTGTTCGACGAACTCACTCAGCGTGATCAATGCGAAATCGGGCGCCGCCAGTACCTGCAACGAGGCGACAGAGCCCCCCAGGATGCCAACTTCGAAACCCAGGTCGGCGGCGATGCGCGCGGACATCGGGTCAAAGACAGAAGCGGTTTCAACGCACGCGGGCGTTGCAAGCAGTTCACGGAAATTACGACGCAGGGCTGAGTGGGACTTTTTTGGCATGGTCTTTCCTGGTACTGGCCATCGTCGACATTCGATCAAAGCCTATGGGTAGACGTGCGAGATTACCATGTAGGAAAACGTAGGATTATGACTTTTTAGAATGGGGGTGGCTGGGAATAGCTGGTTTTAAGTGATTGAATTGAGGATGACCTTTTTCATTTACGTCCAATAATTACTCTTTTTAGTTACGTTATCGAGACATGAAGGGGCCATGCGTTAGGCACTACTTAGGGTGATTCGCCAGCGATTTTGTTATCGAACTTCAATGGGTATAAACGGGAGGAAACATGAATACCGCACCAGTGAGTGCAACTGTCTATATATGTTATCCCAGTGGTGTAAATTTTGGCCACGAGTCCATGTACATCGGCGATCCCAAGACCGGCAGAAATGTTGAATACGCCTGCTATAAATTCAGCATTCATGGGCGTACATCGGTGTAAAACTCCAGCTACATCAGTTGGTGGCCGTCTTTTCGCCCAGGACTGTTTGACAAGTCCGAGCATCAAGCGAAGTTTTTTCTAAAAGAGGATGTGGTGGCAGAACGCGCTAGATCGCACGTCGTTTATACCCTTCATGGACTCAATGAACAGAAAATGCGCACAGCCTGGTTGAGCATTCGCGATAAGCCGCATGCGCATTATCAAACGCTGCGCAAAAGTTGCGCGACAGTTGTGTTAAGTGTTCTGAAAGCCGGCGGTGCGCTGGAAAAACTGCCCTTGGCCAAGCGCGTATGGTTTTCGAATAATGTGTTTCTGACACCCATCAATATAGCCCAGGTCTGCAACGAACTGCGCGATGCCAAATCCGCAACCAAGGTCAGGAGTATGAGGTGCCCTTAGAAAGGAGCATCCAGCTTTGGACTTCGCTAGGCGTAGAGCCCTGTGTCGAGACGTGCACCTGCAACGATCCTGAACACAGAGCCCCCCGTCGCCTCTTACCGCCTTCAATTCTGCTCCAGCACCATCGGTAAATACATATTCCCCACCACCAGCAACGGCCGGCGGTCCTCCACCAGCGATGAATACAGGGTCAACGAAAACACCCATTCCCCGCCATCGTTCTGCCGCCAGTATGGTATTCGCTTCCCGCAAGCGACGATTCGTCAGACGGTGCTTTCGGTCGCCGCCCCGAGCCAGGACATTCCCAGTGCGCTGCATACCGTCGGCGCGTCCATGACCCGCCGCTTTGATGGTGGTTACACGCTGGTGATCAGCGGCCGAGGTCGAGTCGACATCACGCCGCAGTTGCTGGGGTTCTCGGCGCAATTCTTGCCGATGTTTCAGCGTCGCTGGCGCAACTTTGCGCCTGGGGGGCTGGAAGGCTGGCGCGCAGGCCACGAAAGCTTGAAGCGCTGGCGCCTGGACCAGCCCACGCCGATGGAAAGAATGCGAATTCTTGATCCAAGCGCTGACACCTCGGCCGTTGCGTTGACTTACAAGCGGGCGGTGGAATTGGTGCCGGCGTTCCAGGGGGCGTCCATCAAGGCGGCCTGGCCGGTTATGTGGACAGTACTCCGGACGGTGTTCCTGGTATCGGCGAAATGGCCAGCCTGCCAGGGTTGGTGATCGCGGCCGGGTTCAGCGGGCATGGTTTTGGCATTGGCCCGGGCGCAGGTCATCTTATTGCCGATATTGTCAGCGGTATGAGCCCCATTGTTGATCCGCGTACTTATCACCCGGACCGTTTTCAAACGTCCGCCTGGGGCGAGGTCGCGGGCTTTTGAGCTGAAGGCGTTCTGTTGAAAACCTCTTGAGCGCGCCTTCCGCCTTCCGGCCAGGCTGTTCAGCCCGTGATTAGCGGCCGTCGCTGTCGAAACTGGCGCGGATCTTGTCAGCCAGGACCATCAAGGGTTCGGCATATTGAGCGATCACAGCGTCAATCGACTTAGGGGTGGATACGCTGATGTTCACTATGTGGTCCTGGTAATTATGGATGCCGAGTGGCGTGGAAATGGCGACGACTTCGGCCTGCCAGGAAGCCGCGCAATACCCTACGAGTCGCACGCTTTCGCAGGCGTCGGCAATTTCCGTTTCAAGCACTTTCCACCTGTTATCGCAGCGTCTTGCCTTGAAGATCGCCATAAGCGCCTGCCGCTCTGGCGCACCCACTGTCGCCAGGAACGCGCGCCCAAGGGAGGTAAACTCCATCGGGACCCGCTGGCCCGTTTGCACGGTCCTGGGCGTGTTCTTGCGACTCAGGCGGATGGACTCCAAGTAAATCATCTCATCGCGGTCAGCGGCGGCCAGCCCGACATTCACCCCCAACGCGTGGGCCGCTTCGCGCATTAATGGCGCGGCGATCTGCACCAGCGAACTGCTGTTGTACATGGAGTTGGCGAAGCAAAGGGTGGCGGGTGCGAGGCGATAAGCACTGCGTTGGCCGTCGTACACCAGCATGCCGCTGTGGATCAGCGTCTGGGTCAGGCGACTGGTCGTGGATTTGGACAAACCTGTGCGTTCGCTGATTTCGCCATTACCCAAATACTCGGTGCCCGCGCGAAAGGCTCGCAGAATTTCAAGGCCGCGTTCCAGCGAACGGTTGATCGGCGCCTTGCCGGCACCCGGCGTGTCAAACCTGTCGTCCACGTTCATCGCGTTCCATCCAGTGGAATTGGCAGATTGTCAATCATGGGGAGCTCCATAGACTCGGGATCAGCGCAAGGCCCTTCAGTCTGGGCCGCTGCCAAGCCAACAACAAGAGAGAGATTTCCCATGACGATGTTGCAAAGTGTTACCTCGCCCATCCACATGGCCGTCGATGACGATGGCATCGCGGTGCTGACCCTTAATCGACCCGAAGCGCGCAACGCCATCAGCGACGAGATGCGCAGCCACATGATCGAGTTGCTGGAAGAAGTGGCCGCAAACAGCCAGATCCGCGCTCTCATCATCACCGGTACCGGCAAAGGCTTCTGCGCGGGCGGCGACATCAAGGGCATGGAAAAACGCATGAGCGCGCCGGCGGGCGAGGTGGCCTATAACGGTTGGAAGCGCCAGCAGCGCGTGCATCATGCGGTCTCCCTGTTGCTCAACCTGCCCAAGCCGACCTTGGCCGCCGTCAATGGTGCCGCCACAGGGCTGGGTTGCGACCTGGCATTGAGCTGCGATTTCGTGGTGTCTTCCCGACAAGCCAGCTACGCCATGAGTTATATCGCACGCGGCCTTATCCCCGACGGCGGCGGCTTGTACCTGTTGCCGCGTCGGGTCGGACTGCCCAAAGCCAAGGAATTGATCTACACCGGTCGCCGCGTAGAGCCCGACGAAGGCCTCGCGATCGGCCTTGTGGACCGAGTGGTTGAACATGACGATCTGCTGGACGAAACCCGCCGCTGGGCGTTGGAACTCTCTGCCGGTTCGGCGACCGCGCTGGCATTGAGCAAATCCATCCTCAACAACAGCTTCGAACTGACCCAGGCCCAGGTCTTGGCCATGGGCAGTCAGGCCCAAGGCATCTGCTACACCTCGGCTGAACATCAGGCGTCGGTGGCGGCTTTTCTGGCGGCCAAGGCGAAGAGGGCATGAGCATGGATAATATTTCCCGCCTGATGAACCCGCGCAGTGTCGCGGTGATCGGCGCCTCCGGCGATGCACAAAAAACCTCCGGGCGGCCCATCGCGTTCCTGCGTAAACATGGTTTTGAAGGTCGCTTGTACCCCGTCAATCCGCGTTATACCGAGATCGATGGCTTGACCTGCTACCCCTCGATCGCCGCCCTCCCAGAGGTGCCGGACGCCGCCATCATCCTGCTCGGCCCCGAACGTGCCAACCAGGCCGTTGCCGAACTGGCGGCCATGGGCACCCCGGCGGCCATCGTGCTTGCCGGTGGCTACGGCGAGGCTGGCGAAGCGGGCATCGCGCGCCAGCAGGCCTTGCACAAGGCGCGAGGCAACATGCGCATCCTGGGGCCGAATACCATCGGCCTGATCAACCTTACCCAGGGCATCACCTTGTCGGCCAGTGGTGCGCTGGATCAGGATGCATTGAGAGCGGGTAACATCGCGGTCATTTCCCAGAGTGGCGGGATCCTGGGCTCGCTCCTGTCCCGTGGTGCTGCCGCCGGCATCGGTTTTTCCAAGCTGGTGGCGACCAGCAACGAAGTCGACCTGGACGTCGCCGATTTCGTCGATTACCTGGTAGATGACCACGCCACCGAAGTCATTGCTCTTTACCTTGAAGGGCTGCGCGACACCGAGAAATTCAGCCGCGCAGCACTCAAGGCGCGAGCCGCCGGCAAGCCCATCGTGGTGTTCAAGGTCGGGCGCTCCGAAGCCGGGGCCCGTTCAGCTGCTTCCCATACCGGCGCCCTGGCCGGAGCCGACGCACTCTACGACGTGTACTTCAAACAACTGGGCATCGTGCGTGCGCAGACGTTTGCCGATCTCCTCGACCTGCCGTTCGCGTTGGCCAGTCGGCGCACAATGGCGGGTAACCGGGTGGCGATTCTGACCTCGACCGGCGGCGCGGGCACGCTGATCGCCGATGCCCTGGGCGCCAATGGTTTTGACACCCCGCCGCCGGGGGAGGCCACCGCTGCACGCTTGCGTGATCTGGACCTCGGCGACCAGGCGGTGCTCGACCGCAACCCTATCGATCTGACGCTGGCCGGGCTGCAGCCGCAGATCATGCAGGAGGCCATGCGCATCCTGCTGGAAAGCGTGGACTACGACGCGGTCATCAGTGTGGTGGGCTCATCCGGCGTTGCGCGCCCGACGCTGATGGCCGACGCCATCCGTGACAGCCAGCGCGACAGCAGCAAGCCTGTGCTCGCCTATGTCAGCCCTTACGCACCGCAAGCCTTGCTGCGCATCAACAGCAACCAGGGCGTCGCCTTTACTGCGCCGGAGGCTTGCGCGAGTGCATTGCTGGCACTCAAGGCCAAAGCCTGCGTTGTTCAGGACACGCCGCGAGCGCAATCAAGCCAGCATATGAGCGCCGAGGACGTGGAGCAGTTGCCCGGTGGAACCCTGGATGAACAGCAGAGCAAAGTCCTGTTTACCCGTTTCGGCGTGCCCGTTACCCGCGAGCAGGCGGTCGCGGATGCCGGCGAGGCCATCGAAGCCGCCCGGACGCTCGGCCCGAACGTGGTGCTCAAGGTGCTCTCCGAGCGCATCCCTCACAAGACCGAAGTCGGCGGTGTCGCACTCGGCCTGACCGAACACAGTATCGGTCAGGCATTGGACGACATGCGCCGCGTTGTCACCCAGAAGGCGGGGTTCGCGCCCGAGCGTTTCCTTGTTCAGGAGATGGTCAGCGGCGGTCACGAGCTGATCCTCGGCTTCCACCGCGACCCGCAACTGGGGCCCGCGTTGCTGCTGGGTATGGGCGGTGTCAGCGCCGAACTGCTGCGCGATACCAGCATGCGATTGCTGCCGATCTCGCGCAATGACGCGGACGCAATGCTGCGGGAGCTGAAAACCTTCGCACTGCTCGACGGTTATCGCGGCGCGCCCAAAGCCGATATCAACGCGTTGGTCGACTGCATTCTCGCCTTCGCCGATATGGCCACCACCCTGGGAACAAAGCTGCAAGAGGCCGAGATCAACCCCTTGCGCGTGCTGGCCGAAGGGCAGGGCGTGAGGGCGGTGGATGGCCTCACACTGCTGGCCTGAGGCATCACCTGTTCCACTGTGTGGAATAGGTGGATTGACCCCCGAACCCCCGGTTTCATAATCAAGACAGCTTCATCAACGACTCATAAAAACAAGTAGGTCGCTATGAACGTACTTAATTGCACATCGAATCAACCTCTCCCTCTGGGTAACGTCCATTTTCAGCGCGGGGGCCCATCATGCCTGTCGCATTGAAAGCCATCACCCAGCCCAAAGGCGCCGAACGCGACGAGCAGGCTTCATCGCTCATCCAGTTTGTCGGCGTGTCCAAATCCTTCACCGTCAAGGGCGTTGCCAAACAGGCCTCCCATAGCATCAACCTGTCGATCAAGAAGGGCGAAGTAGTCACCGTGGTCGGGCCGTCGGGCTGCGGCAAGTCCACCCTGCTGAACATGGTCGCGGGGCTGTTCGCCCCCACCGAAGGTCAGGTGGTCTACAACGGTAAGGCCGTTTGCGGGGTCAATGGCCGTACCGGTTACATGACCCAGAGTGACCACTTGCTGCCTTGGCGTGACGTGGTCGGCAACATTGCCGTGCCGTTGGAAATCCAGGGTATGGCCAAGGCCGAACGCCGCGTGCGCATCCAGGAGCTGGTTCGACTCGTGGGTCTGGAAGGCTTCGAAAAGTCCTACCCCAGCCAGCTCTCCGGCGGCATGCGTAAACGTGCGGCACTGGCCCGCCTGCTGGCGTACGACCCTGAAACCCTACTGATGGACGAGCCGTTCGCCGCACTCGATGCGCAACTGCGCATGCGCATGCAGACCGAGCTGATCCGGCTCAGTCGCCGGTTGAACAAGACGGTCATCTTTGTCACCCACGATTTGGATGAGGCCGTGGCACTCGGTGATCGCTGTCTTATCTTCGCCGGCCGTCCCGGCACCATCGTCAAGGACGTGCAGATTCCCCTAGGCGAGGAACGCAACATTCTGCAGTTGCGCAAAGACCCTCGCTATCACCAGCTCTGCGGCGATTTGTGGGACTTCATGACCCCGTCTTTGAACGATGCAGCAAAGGATCATCAAGCATGAACATTTTCCTTGGACGCCTCGCGATTTTCATCGTGCTTTTCGGCACCTGGCAGCTCTCTTCGGGGCCGTTGATCGACCCCTTCTTCGTCAGTTCACCCAGCGAGATCGCCGGCAAGTTCTACGAGCTGGTCATCAGTGGCAGGCTGTTTTCCCATGGCGGGATCACGGTGGTGGAAACCCTCGCAGGCTTCGTACTGGGGGCGACCGTCGGGATTGCGGTGGGGTTGCTGTTGGGTCGTAACGAGTTGCTGGCCAAGCTGCTCGATCCAATCCTGATCTCGATCTACAGCCTGCCGAAAGTGGCCCTGGCGCCGCTGTTCATCATGTGGTTCGGCATTGGCATCGAGATGAAGATCATCCTGACCGCCACCATCGTGTTCTTCCTGGTGTTCCTCAACACCTACAGCGGCGTGCGTGCGGTTGACCGCGAGCAGTTGGAGATCCTGCGCCTGATGGGTGCCCGCGAACATCACCTAATCACCAAAGTGGTGTTCCCCTCGGCGATCCAATGGGTGTTCACCGGCCTCAAGCTCTCGGTGCCGTATGCCCTGATCGGCGCGATCGTCGGCGAAATCATGGCCTCCAATCGCGGGCTCGGTTACCTGCTGCAAGATGCAGCCGGGCAGTTGGACACCGCCGGCGTATTCGCCGCACTGGTCGCGATTATCGCCCTGGCACTGCTGCTGCAAGCGGTTGTACGGATGGTGGAAACCCGTCTGATGCCGTGGAAAAAAGACCTGGGTGATCGTGAAGCTTCGGTTTGACCTGTTCATAACGCACAAGAAAATACAGGTGTACATATGTCTATTAAAACGCTGATTGCAAAGATGGGCCTGGTCGCTTCGCTGGTGGCCGCGAGCGCCGGCGCACATGCGCAGGACATCAAGGTGGCCCTGGGCACCGACGGCTTCGTGCACATGCCGCTGTTCGTGGCGGTGGATGGCGGCTATTTCAAGAAGCAGGGTATGAATGTTGAACTTATCAAGTTCAAGGGCGGCGGCGCCGCGACATCGGGCCTGGCCAGTCGAACCGTGGAGTTCTGTTCGTGCGCGATCCAGAATTCGATCAACGCTAAATTGAAGGGCGCTGATCTGACCCTTCTGGGACGCCTGGTGGGACAGTATGCAAGTAACGTGGTCATCAGCCAGAAGAAAGCCGACCAACTCGGCCTGACCGCGCAGACCCCTATGGAAGAACGCCTGAAGGCGATGAAAGGCTTAAAGATCGCCGTCAGCGGCGCGGGGGGCAGCGCCGATTTCCTGGTGCGTTTCCTTGGTGAAAAGGGTGGACTCTCGGCAGAGAAAGATTTCACCCTGCTTTACCTCAACAGCGCCAGCGCCATTCTGACCGCGTTCTCCCAAGGACGAATTGATGGCTTTGCCTTGTCCTCGCCCACCTCGGACAGCGCGATTATCGAGCACAAAGGGTTCACGCTGTTGGACATGGCCGACGGGCAGGTCAAGGAACTGGATGGCTATCCTTCGATTGCCTTGAGCGCACGCAGACAGTGGGCCGATGAAAACCCGCACACGGTCAAGCAGTTCCTCGACGGCCTCGCGCAAGCGACCAAGCTGATCAACGAAGACCCTGAGCAAGCGATGAAACTCGTGCGTGCTCGTTTTGAAGGCACCCCGGACAATGTCTACGCAGCGGCGTGGAAGTCCAACAAACACTCGTTCCCGCAAACGCCTTATCTGAGCGAAGAAGACGTAGCCCGGGCCATTGCATTTCTCGGCAAGATTCAGGGCCAATCGATTCCTGGCAAGGCCAGCGACTACATGACCTCAGTACGCTGATACCCCTCTCAACATTGACGCACGTACCGGCCCACCGACCTCAACCGAGTTCGGTGTGGCTGGGTACGGCCCGGAATTGCTCATGAATAATAAGAAAACAGCTGCATCCTGGGGCGTGATCGTCGCCGCCGGGCCATGGCTTGCCAGTGCACAGGCCGCGGATTTCCTGGGGGATGCCAAAGTCGACCTGGAGCTGCGCAACTTCTACATGAACCGCGACTTTCGCGATGGCAGCGGCCAATCAAAGCGCGATGAATGGGCCCAAGGCTTCATTCTTCGCGCGCAGTCGGGCTACACCCCAGGATTCGTCGGCTTCGGCCTGGACGCTATCGCTATGGTCGGACTGAAACTCGACTCCAGCCCGGACCGCACCGGTACCGGCTTGCTGCCGGTTCATGATGACGGCAGGGCACCCGATGAGTATTCCAAAGCCGGGCTGACCGCAAAAATGCGCGTGTCCAAAACCGAGCTGAAGGTGGGCACCTTGATGCCCAAGCTGCCCACGTTGCAATCGAACTTCGGCCGCTTACTGCCGCAGACCTTTCGCGGCGGCATGCTCGAATCCCGAGAGTGGGGTGGCTTGGAGCTGATAGGCGGGCACCTTGACCAAGCCACTGATCGCGATGTCACCGGCGCGCAAGGGTTGGCCATCAATAATAAAAACCGGCGATTCAGCGGCCAGTTGGATGGCGGTGCCTTTGAGTTGGCAGGCGCGGCCTATCGTTGGAAGACGGTGCAGCTGACTTACCAGGCCGGTCGTCTGGAGGATGTCTACCAACAGCATTACCTGGGGTTCAGCAGCGCCAACGACATCGGCGAGGGCAAGTTCAAGTCAGACCTGCGGCTGTTTATCACTGATGATCAAGGACAGGCACGCGCCGGGCAGATCGACAATCGCGCATTCAGTGTAATGGCGACCTACGAATGGCGTGGCAACGCATTCAGCCTGGGTTACCAGGCCATGAGCGGGGATTCGGCGTTTCCCTACGTCGAGGGCACCGACCCGTATCTGGTCAACTTCGTGCAGGTGGGCGATTTTGCCGAGAAGGGTGAGCGCTCCTGGCAACTGCGTTATGCCCGTGACCTGGCGTCATGGGGCTTGCCGGGGCTGACCTTTATGACCCGCTATATCAAAGGCACTGATGCACAGGTGCTGACCACCGATTCAGGCCGCGAGCGCGAGCTGGATCTCGAATTGCAGTATCGGGTACAGAGCGGATCGCTCAAGGCCCTGGACATACGCTTGCGCAACGCTGCGTATCGCTCGGATTTCTCGCGCAATGCCAACGACACGCGGGTGATCCTCAGCTATCCCATTTCCTTCCTCTGACTGGTAACCCTTATGGATGCATTGGTAAGCCTGAAAACAGATGACGGCATCGCTGTCATCGCCATCAATAACCCGCCGGTGAACGCCTTGTCCCAGGGCGTCCGGCAACAGCTCTCGGCGTGTCTCGCGCGGGCCGGGTCCGACCCTGCGGTGCAGGCCATTGTCATCATCTGCCAGGGCAAGACGTTTGTGGCCGGCGCCGATCTCAAGGAATTCGACCAGCCGCTGATGGAGCCCCATCTGCCCGACGTTCTGAGTACCATCGAAAACAGTCAGAAGCCGGTGATCGCAGCCTTGCATGGTTCGGTGCTCGGTGGCGGTCTGGAGTTGGCGATGGCGTGTCATTTACGTATTGCCGCTGCGCACACGGTGTTGGGCTTGCCGGAGGTCAGCCTGGGTTTGATACCTGGCGCGGGAGGTACCCAGCGGCTGGTTCGCCTCTGTGGGCCGCTGGTTGCCGTGGATGTCGTGATTGGCGGGCAGCGCCTGACGGCGATGCAGGCTCAGGCCGTCGGGCTGGTCGACCACTGTGTGGTCGACGACCTGCCAGGTGCGGCCATCGAACACGCCAGGCGCTTTATCCTTACCCATCCTTTTTGGGAGCGCACGCGGGATCGGTTGATGCTTGCCCACAACAGCGCTGAATTCGAAACGAAAGTCACTGCAGTGATGAAGAAGCTGGCTGGGCAACAAGCGCCCCAGGCCGCGCTCAAGGCCATCAATGTGGCGCTGACCGAGTCGTTTGACGCCGGCATGGCGCTGGAGCGCGATTTGTTTATCGAACGGCGGCAATCGGCCCAGGCCAAGGCCTTGCGGCATCTGTTTTTCGCCGAGCGAGCCCTGGCGGGTCGCACGCGCAAGCTGGCCGCCAATGGCCCGGCAAATGCGATTCAAAAGGTCGCGGTGATCGGTTCAGGCACGATGGGCAGCGGGATTGCTATTTGCGTGGCCAATGCCGGTGTTGCTGTGAGCCTGATTGATGTACAAGACGCCGCGCTGCAACGCGGCGTAAAGCACATTGATGACTATTACCGCGACGCATTGCTTAAGGGGCGTATGGATGAGCAGGCCTGTCAGGAACGTCGGGCATTGATCTTGCCATCGACGTCAATGGGCGCTGTGGCGGACGCAGACCTGGTCATCGAAGCTGTTTTCGAAGACATGGAGGTCAAGCGCGAGGTATTTCGCCAGTTGGATACCCTGTGTAAGCCGGGCGCCATTCTGGCGACCAATACCTCGTATCTGGACGTCGAGGCCATCGCCGATTGCACCCGTCGCCCGCAGCAGGTATTGGGAATGCACTTTTTCAGCCCAGCGCCGGTGATGAAACTCCTGGAAGTGGTGCGCACTACCCAAACGGATAGGTCTGTGCTGGCTGCCGTGCTTGGCTTGGCGCTGCGACTGGGCAAAGTGGCGGTCACCGTGGGGGTGTGCGACGGTTTCGTAGGCAATCGGCTCCTAGCGGCGCGAGAGCGCGAAGCCATGTTCCTGCTGGAGGAGGGGGCTTCGACCGAAGCAGTCGACCGGGTAATGCGTGCGTTCGGCTTTCCCATTGGCCCCTTTGAACTGCGGGACATGGCTGGCGTGGACGTCGCCTGGCGTAACCGTCAGGGGCGTTTGTCGCAGTTGAGCGAGCGTGAGAAACGCTGCGATTGGGTCGATACGTTGTATGCCGCAGGTCGGCTCGGGCAAAAGGCTGGCAGCGGGTTCTATCGCTACACGTCAGGCAGCCGCCAAGCGTTGCCGGACCCTTGGCTGGCAGAGTTGTTGGCGGATCATCGACAACAATGGAGCATCACCCCCCGCAGCATCACCGATCAGGAAATTGAAGAGCGCTGTTTGTCTGCGATGGTCAACGAGGCCGCCTGGTTGATCGAGCACGATATCGTCGCTCACCCTGCTGACATCGATCTGGTGTGGATTCATGGCTATGGCTTCCCGCGCTACAAAGGCGGGTTGACCTACTATGCCGATCAGATAGGGCTCGGCGCTGTGACGAGGGCGCTCAAGCGCTACAACCTTGAGGGCAAGGCGCTCTCGACCTTTATGACTCGCCAGAAAACCTTCCACAGCAACTGACGAGCAACCCCGGCGGTTTAATCAGCCTGCCGGGGCCTTGGTGTATCAGGCTTCCTTTACCACGTAGCGCAAAATCAACGTCAACACCGTGGCGACACACAGCATGGCCGCCATCGCAATGAGCCCGGCATTGAATGAGTGTGTGACGTCCTTGAGCCAGCCCACTGCATAAGGTCCCACCAGGCCGCCAAGGCTGCCCACCGCGTTAATGAACGCAATGCCACCCGCCGCTGCCTGCTTGCTCAGGAACGTCGCCGGAATGCTGTAGAAGCAGGTGCGCACCGAGCTTAAGCCAATCAACGCGACCGTCAGGCCAATCAGCGCCGGAATCAGGTCGCTATAGACCACCGAGAAGATAAAACCGGCCGCCCCCGTGGCGCAGGTAATCGCCAGGTGCAGGACATAACGCCGCTTGCGTGCGAGCACTTTGGCCCACAGCAGCATGGCGACACTGGCGATCAGATAGGGGATCGCCGACACCCAGCCGATTTGAGTGGTGGTCAGTGAATGGGTCTTGAGGATTTGCGGCAGCCAGACGCCAATGCCGAGGATGCCAATGATGTAGCTGAACAGAATGGCCGCCAGCAGCCACACGCGCACGTCGTTGATTGACTCGCGAAAGCTGTGGGAGCCCTTCGATTCATGCTCGGCATCGAGGGCCGATTGCAACGCGTGACGCTCGTCCACGGTCAGCCATTTTGCGTCAGCGGGCCGGTCAGCCAGCATGTTCAGGCACATCACACCCAGCACGCAGGCCGGCAGACCTTGCAGCACCAGCAGCCACTGCCAGCCGTGGAAACCCCAGATGCCATCCATTGCCAGCATGGCAGCCGAGAGAGGTCCGCCCAGGACCGAAGACACAGGAATAGCGAACAGAAACCAGGCCATTACCCGTGTTCGATACTGGATGGGAAACCACAACGACAGGAAGAAGATTACCCCGGGGAAAAAACCGGCTTCGGCGATGCCGGCCAGCAGGCGGATGACCGAATAACTAACAGGCCCTTGCGCCAACGCTGTGGAAGCCGAAAACAGCCCCCAGGTAATCATGATTCTGGCCAGCCACCGCCGCGCGCCGAAGCGGTAAAGCGCGAGGTTGCTGGGCACCTCGAACAGGCAATAACCGACGTAAAAGATGCCGGCCGCAAAACCGAACTGGGACGCGGTGAGCCCCAAGTCGTCGTTCATCGTCAACGATGCGAAGCCGACATTGGTTCGGTCCAGGTAGTTGAAGAAATACGCGATGGCAAGCAACGGGATCAAGCGTATCGCGGCTTTGCGACAAGCGCTGGACTCAAGCGCCTCCTGGGGTGTGACTTGAGCGGCGGTGAGTGTATTCATGGGGCTCCATTATTGTTGTATTCATGAGCCTGGAAGCATATGGCCGGCGTTCTGGTGCGCGCCAAGACCTTTAAACCATAGGTATCCATAACGGCAGGGCATGGGACTTTGAGGGGATTTCTGCAGGGGAGGGGCCATGCCCGACAGGCATCGAACACCATGAGATATCGGTATTGGTTATTTTCTTCCCGGTGCATAAACCTGAGTGTTCACACCCATAATAAAAAGGCTCATCCAA
This sequence comes from Pseudomonas sp. SH10-3B, assembly GCF_019891415.1. Classification (NCBI taxonomy): domain Bacteria; kingdom Pseudomonadati; phylum Pseudomonadota; class Gammaproteobacteria; order Pseudomonadales; family Pseudomonadaceae; genus Pseudomonas; species Pseudomonas sp. SH10-3B. The sequence goes on from NZ_JAFLXD010000008.1 coordinate 28,200, forward strand.
TGCACTACACTCGCGTCATGCAATCCTTAATCGTCGCTGGCCTCGTTGCCTATAGCCTGCCGGGAAATGCCGATGATTCGGTACGTACACTGGTGGCCGAGAAGAGCAACGTCCATATCGAAGCACTGGACCAGGGCAAGGGCCATGTGATCGTAATCCTGCCCTCTAAGGGCCGCGGTGCAAATGATTATGACGAGGTCGCACGCTACCTGGCCGCTGACGGCTATCGCGTGATCCGCCCAGAACCACGCGGGGTCAAGGGCAGTAAGGGGCCCATGGATACACCGACACTGCATGACTTCGCCGCCGACGTCGCGCTGGTAATGGACAAGGCCAAGACCGGGCCTTCGGTCGTGGTCGGGCATGCGTGGGGCAGCCAGCCCGCGCGCGTGCTGGCGGTGGACCGCCCGGACCTGGTCAACGGCATCGTATTGGCGGCCGCATCGATAGGAAAGCTGCCCGCCGGCTCATCGGAGAAACCCTATGGCCGCATGGTCGAGGCGATCAAAGGCGCGGGTAATTACTCGTTGCCGGAAGCCAAGCGTATCGACTATCTCAAAGAGGCGTTTTTTGCCCCCGGCAATGACCCGCGTCCCTGGCTGAGCGGATGGTATGACAAGACCCACCAGGCGCAGGACCATGCGCGAGACAGCACGCCGGTGGAACTTTATTGGTCGGCCGGCAAAACTGTACCGATTCTGGACTTGCAGGGGCAGCATGACGCAGTGGTGATTCCGAACATTCTCAAGTCCATGCTCGGCGACCGGGTCGAACACAAGACCATCGCCAACGCCGGACACGCCATGGCGCCCGAGCAGCCTCGTGAAATGGCAGACGCCATCGCCGAATTCGCCCAGCGTGTGTACGCGGCCAAGTGATCAACTGACGGCGTATAGCCTGACGAAAAAAATGCTCCGAATCATTGGATTCGGAGCATCACCCATCATGTTCTATCTCTCTTACTTCGCGTACTGCGCCTTGGCAAACGCGGCGATTGCATCCGCCATTGCCTTGGGTTGTTCCGGAGCCATGGCGTGTCCGGCATCTCTCAATACCACCACCTGGACACGGTCACCGAGCATGCTTTTCAGCACACCTGAGAAACGCTTGGGTGCGACGGTATCCGCATCACCTTGCAAGTCGAGAATCGGCGCACTGCCGGCGGCGAAGTAGTCGTCCACCGGGGTGATGTTGCGCGCATGGCCTTCGGCATCGTGGGTCGCCTGGTGCCAGCCGCCCAGCCATACCTTGGGGTCGTTGCCGGGCGCAAAGAATGCCTTGCGCAGATAGACAAGACGTTGTTCTTCGGACAGCGACATATCGCCGGCGCCGTCGATAGCCTGGCGCATCTCCGCGTTGATGGGTTTTTCAGTGGATCCTGGCGGAACCTTGCCAGCAGACGCAGCAGCCATGACCACGCCACGCACCAAGTCGGGACGATCCGCCGCGAGCATGCGCGCCGCGAAATTGCCCCAGGCATGACCGACCACCACGATGGGGCCTTTATTTTCATGCTCGACCACCGCCGCCACGTCACGGGCAAAGTCGTGCACGGTCAGGTTTTCCATCGGCCCTTTGCTTTGCCCGATGCCACGCGGCTCTGGCCTGACTACGCGAAAGCCGTCGGCCTGAAGATAATCGGCGACCTGGTCATAATCGCGACCCGAACGGCCCAGCGAGGGAAGCATCACGATCACTGGCCCGGTGCCTTGGGAGTTGACCTCGATTTGAACGTTGTCGTAACTGACCAGTTCCTGTTTGAACGGCGCACCGGCGGCCGTCGCAATGGCAGAGACCAGGCCAAAAGTGGCACCGAGCAGAAGACGCGAGACTATTTTCATTATTTGGACTCCTGGGTATTCGTGTTTTTCGCTGGCTCAAGGCCGCTCTCTTCAAGCAGACGACGTGCAGTCGGGCTGTTGAGAAAGGCAATGAATTCACGCGCAGGCAGCGCATTTTGGGTTTGGTGTGCAACGGTGGCGCAGAAGCGGCTGACTTTCTGCACCTCCTCCGGCAGCGGGCCCAGGAAGTCGACTCCGGGCGTTACCTTCAACTCGCTGATTTGCTGCATGCCTATATCTGCATCGCCCCTGGCCAGGGCTGTGCCTACCAGTTCCTTGCCGGCGATTTCAACGGTCTTGTTTTTCACTTGATCGCTGATACCCAAACGCTGGAATAGCTCTGTGCGGATGTACACGCCGCTTGCACCCTGGGAATAAGCGATTTTGTCAGCGTTCAGCAGGGCGGCCTTCAACGCCGCGACGCTTGAGACGTCCGGCTTCGGTTTACCATGAGGGACACCTACACCAATACGTGAATCCGCGATTTCGCGGCGGGTCGTCATGTTGAAGGCGCCGGTGGCCGAGAGCAGTTCCAGGGTTTCGTCGGCCATGATCGCCAGGTCCATCGGCTCTTTATGCCGGATGCGCTCTGGAATGGATTCAGGCGAGGTGCCCATCGAAGGCCCCCAACTGAAACTCAGGGTATTGCCGCTGGCTTTTTCATAGGCTGGTTGAAGGTGTTCCATGGCGCCCCGGAGTGCGCCACTGGCAATGACCTTCAGCTCGGCCGCTTCGCCTAACTGAGAGAAACCGAACAAGCTGACCAGGCCGGTGGTCACTAACATCGGGGCAGATCTTGTTTTTTTCATGGTGCTACCTTCTCTATTAGACGCTCGTTTCAAGCGCCACGGGTGTTGACGAACAACGAATACAGCGAAGTGGTTGAGGCCATCAGCAGTCGATTGCCGCGTGGCCCGCCGAAGCACAAATTGGCGCAGCGCTCCGGCAAGTCGATATGCCCGATGGCGGTGCCATCGGGAGCGAAGATGCGCACGCCATCCATGCCTGGCTCCGGCGCACCCCAGCCGCACCAGAGATTGCCGTCCACGTCCACGCGCAGCCCATCCGGCAACCCGCTGCCGGCATCAATCAGCTCGCGCCTTTGGCTGAGGCAGCCTTGGCTGTCGACGCTGTAGGCCACGATCCGCCGCGGACGCGCCCGGGATTCCACCAGGTAAAGGGTTTTTTCGTCCGGGGAGAAGGCGAGGCCGTTGGGGCCTTCGAGGTCTTCGGCGACACAGTGCAGCGTGCCATCCGCGTCGAGGCGATAAAGGTTGGCCGGCAGTTCGGGCGTGCCTTGACGGCCCATGTAGTCACTGATAAGGCCGAAAGGCGGATCGGTGAACCAGATGCTGTCGTCAGACCTCACCACAATGTCATTCGGCGAATTCAGCGGTTTTCCCGCGAAGCTATCGGCCAGCACCGTGATGCTGCCGTCGTACTCGGTGCGGGTCACCCGCCGCCCGCCGTGTTCGCATACCAGCAAGCGGCCTTGACGGTCGCGCGTCATGCCATTGGCCTGGTTGGCGGGCTGGCGAAACACGCCCAGGACGCCGGTGGCCTCGTCCCAGCGCATGATGCGATCGTTGGGCAAATCGGTGAACAGCAGGAAGCGTCCGTCGGCGAACCAGACCGGGCCCTCGGCCCAGCGTAGGCCGCCACCCAAGCGTTCGACCTTGGCATGCGCCAGGCGGTAGTGGGCAAAGCGTGGGTCCAGCTCGCGTACCCTTGGATCGGGCACGCGCGGGCTGGACGACCAGGTAATCTCGTCCATCGTTTGATCTCCGAAGTGGGCGGACGTCAGCTGTATAGACGCGCCGGATTGTCGATCAGGACGGCCTGCTGTAAGGCGGGGCTGTCGCAGACCTGGGCAATGAAGTCGAGCAAATGTGCGTCATCCGGGACCAGCCCCTTGATATTCGGATGCGGCCAATCCGAGCCCCAGATAGCGCGTTCAGGCGCGCATTCGAGCAGCGCACGCACCGGGTCCAGCGCCTGCGGCCAAGGGCCGGGCAGGCCTTGCATGGCGCGGTCGATGCCGGACAGTTTGATCCAGCGGTTTGCATGGCTCAGCTCGGCACGCAGTTCACGTATCAGCGTCGGGTCAACAGGCCTGGTGAGATCGGGGCGGGCCATATGATCGATGACCAGCGGCGTCGCCAGATCCCGCCAGGCGTGTAGAAACGGGAGCAGCACCGGCAATTCTCCATGCACCAGCACATGCCAGCCGAAAGGCGCGACACGCTCGGCCAGGGTGCGCAGTTTTTGCGGATCCCGAGCGCCTGGCAGGTGGCCCATCAGGTTGAAGCGAATACCGCGCAGGCCGCCGTCATGCAGTGCCTGTAACTGCGCGTCGGTGGTGCTGTCGTCAATGATCCCGACACCACGATAACGCCCGCCACTGCTGGCAATCGCCTGCAGGATGGCGGCGTGATCGGTGCCATAGGGCGCGGCCTGCACCAGCACGCCGTGACTGATGCCCAGTTGTCGATGCACTGCCAGCAACTCGGAGAAAGGCGCCGGCTCAGGCGTATAGGCGGCATTGGCCGGCAGAGGGAAATGAGCCCAGGGACCATAGATATGCGTGTGGCAATCCCACACCCCCGTAGAGCTGGATGAAGTCGACATGCTGGCTCCTGGCTGGCTTAGTCGCAACGCGCGGTCATGCCGCCATCGACGATGATTTCAGTGCCGGTGACAAAGCGTGATTCATCGCTGGCCAGGTACAGCGCGGCGTAAGCCGTGTCGCGACCATCGCCCATGAACCCGAGGGGAATGCGGGCCAGGCGGGTGTCGAGTAATTTGCTCACATCACCGCCGGTGCGTTGCCCGGCCAGGCGTACTTCGACCATCGGTGTGTGCAACTGCCCGGGTACCACGGTGTTCACGCGGATGCCCTTGGGCGCGTATTCCACGGCGGTCACGCGAGACAGCTGGATGATCCCGGCTTTGCTGGCCGCGTAAGCCACTTGGGCCGAGCCCGTCCAGCGAATACCGGACGTTGAAGCCGTGTTGATGATCGAGCCGCTGCCCTGGGCTTCCATCAGTGGCAGCACGTGCTTGCAGGTCAGGAAGACGCTGCCGAGGTTCAGGGCAATCTGGGCATCAAACTTTTCTTCAGCCAAGGCAACGGCGCCGCCCGGTGCCGAGCCGCCGACGTTGTTCACCAGAATATCAACCGTGCCATAGGTCTCTTTGCAGGCGGCAACCATCGCGGCGACGGCCTGGGTGTTGGTGACGTCGCAGGCATACGGAGTGACTTCCCCGCCCGCATCGCGGATGCGCTGCAGCGTTTCCTCCATGGCCCCTAGATCACGATCGACCGCGAAGACCTTGGCGCCGGCCATGGCGAATATCACCGCGACTGCGCGGCCGTTGCCCCAGCCACTGCCGACACAACCGGCACCGGTGACGATAGCGATCTTGCCTTTGAGACGGTCGCTTTTTGGAAGAGTATCGGTCATGTGCATATCCTCAGTTCAATGTAGTCGGCAGTTCGGCAGTGGCGCCGGCGGGCGGGGGCACTTCGAATACCTTGATGGTCATGGAAATCAGGCTGTAGTAGCCCGCGATGCCGACCAGGTCGACAGCCGCATCGGTGCCCAACAGCGCAGTGAATTCGGCGTACAGGTCGTCGCTGATTGCACGCTGGGCATGCAGTTCGCGAATGAAGCGGTAAACCAGCGCTTCATCGGCGTTTTCGAACGCAGGCGGCAGGTCATCGCGAATGGCATCAATGATCTGCGGCGCCAAACCTGCCTCCAGCGCGAACGGCTTATGGGCGGCCCATTCGTATTCGGCGAGCCAGTGGCGCCCCATCATCAGGATGGCCAACTCGGACAGGCGCGGATCCAGACAGGTGTCATAGCGGCAGTAGCGGCCCAACGCCTGGGCGCACTCGGCCAGTTCAGGCCGATGCAGCCAGATGGCCAAGGGGCCTCGCACGCCTTTGCGCGGGCCGTTGGCGATGCGCTCGTAGACCGAGTGCTGCGCATCGCTGAGGTTGTTTGGGTCGATAGGGGGCAGACGATTCATGGAGCTTTCCTGTCAGGGACGCGGTGATTGAATATGAGGTTTATGCGCCGGCTCGATGGGCAACTCGGCCGACTGGGCTTCCACCGGCGGGCGCAGCAGGCTGCGGCTCGGTTTACGGCCGGTTTCGCGTTCGAAGTCTTCAGGGTTGAAGGCGCCTTCCCAGCGGGCGATGGCGAACACCGCGACGGTGTTGCCGACGATATTGGTCAGGGCGGTAGCGGTGGCCATGATGCGGTCGATGCCGAACAGAAGCCCGAGACCACTCAGGGGCAGGGTTTGCACCGATTGCAAGGTCGCGGCCAGTTTGATGAAGGCGCCGCCCGCCACGGTGGTACCGCCCTTGGAGGTAATACTCAGGATGGCCAGCAGACCCAATTGCTGCATCAGCGAGAACGGTGTGTCGGTGGCCTGGGCGATGAAACCGATGGCAATCGCCATGTAGATCGCGGTGCCGTCGAGATTGAAGCTATAGCCTGCCGGAAGCACAAAACCGACCACCACTTCATCGCAACCGCTGCGCTTGAGCTTTTCGATCAGGCGCGGAAACACCACCTCACCGGACGCCGTGCCGAACACCAGCAGGATTTCATCGCGGATCAAGCGCAGCACACTGCCGAACGGCAAGCCGATGGACCAACTGATCGAACCCAGAATGCCGAACACGAAGATCAGCGAGGCGGCGTAGTAGACAACGATCAGCTTGAGCAAGTAGAGAAGGGTGTCACCACCGTAGCTGCCGATGGCTGCCGCCATTGCACCGAACGCACCGAGGGGGGCGAGTTTCATGATGAAGCTGAGCATTTTGAACAGGATGCTCTGCGCTTCGCCAAGGGCTTTTACAGCGACAGAGTCCGGGGCGCATACGCGATTGATCGCTATGCCCGCCAGCACCGAAATAATGAGTACCTGAATGATGTCGCCCTTGGCGAATGCATCGACCAGTGTGTGAGGGATCAGGCCCAGCAGGTAGTTGATCATGGATACACCGCCTGCTGCGGAAGTTGCCTTGATCGCCTCACTGGACTCATTCAGGCTTGTCGCATGCAGGCCTACTCCCGGCTCAACGACGTTTACAAGGATAAAGCCAATGAGCATCGCGACCGTGCTGACCACTTCAAAGTAGACCAGCGACTTGATACCGAGCCGGCCGAGTTTACGCATGTCCTGAACGTGGGTAAGACCGTGCACGAGGGTCACGAAGACGATCGGTGCCAGCATCATTTTCAGCAGGGCAATGAACGCTTGTCCGAGGGGCTTCATGGCGACCGCCCATTGTGGTGCGGCGAAACCGAGAATGACGGCAGCGATAAGTGCGATCAGCACCTGCACGTGGAGCTTCTTTAACTGATTCATGGCATTTCCTGACCCAATAGTGGGCATCATTATTCTTGTGGTAACACGTCCCTTGACGGGCAAGCTGGGCCTTCAGCTATCCGCGTTGAGCATAGAAAAAACTATGTCTAGGCACAAAAACCTTATTTTGATACAAAGCTATGCCATTACGGCATGGTGAGTACGATGGACATTCGAGAACTCCGCTCCTTTGTAAAAGTGGCTCAGTGCGGCGGCTTCAGCCGCGCCGCCAAAGAGCTTTTTATCGCTCAACCGGCGCTGAGCCGGCAGATCGCCAAGCTCGAAGAGCAGCTTCAGGTCGCACTGTTCATTCGCCATGGCAGGGGTGTGGAACTGACGGCCGCCGGGGCCCGCTTGCTGGAGCGTGCAGACGTCATGCTGCGCTACATGGAAGAAACCGCCGACCACGTGCGCAACAGCGCATTCGAGGAGCGCGGGCACCTGGCAATCGGCTTGCCCCCAGCGATCGGTACCATCGTCGGGCCACAGTTGATCCGTCGTTTTCACGAGCGTTGGCCGAAGGCGTCGTTGCATGCATTGGAAGGGTTGAGCACGTCATTGCAGGAGTGGTTGCTGGATGGTCGTATTCAGGTCGCCGTGGTGTACAACCAGCCGCTGCTTGAGGCGTTTGATGTCAGGCCGATTTTCAGTGAACGGATGGTTCTGGTCGGGCCGCCAGGCGAATCGACGAAATCGGTGCGCATCATGGGGTTGGCGGATTTTCCACTGATCCTCCCAGGATTACCCCACAGCAATCGACGCCTGATCGAGCAAGTGGCGGCGCAGAACGGGTTTCATTTGAATGTGATATTCGACGTGGACAGTGTCAGCCTGACCAAGCGCATGGTGGCTGAAGGCATGGGGTACTCGATCCTGGCCCATGCGGCAGTGCAGGAAGATATCGCCAAGGGGATTTTGGTCGGCCACGCCATCGAGAGGCCAGGTATTCGGTCGACGGTTTCGTTGACCACACTCAAGGAGCGCAGGAGCAGTCGCCTGGCATTGAGTTGGGAAAAAATCCTGCTGGAAACCCTGGAGGAGTTAGTGACAGTTGGGGCGTGGAAGGATGCCACGCTGTGGTTAGGAGGCGACGGCTAGGACAGGGTCCCATTAACCTGGAACCCTGCCCGGTAGCACGTTATTTCATATCCTTGGCCTGGATCCACAGCACCGCGTCCTGGGACAGCGGTTTGCCTTTGTAGATTTTGGTCGCACCGATGTTCAGCGCTGCAATGCCCCACCAGCCGGCTCGGGGCAGGCCGATCGTGACGACGCCTTGGGCATCCGAATAGGTACTCAGGGATTTGAACGAGGCTTGGGGGGCCGTGACGTAGTCCTGCTGGCCGAAGGCGTTGCCTTTGATATCGACCGAATGGTTGAGGTATTCGATTTCGATCTCGGCGAACGGCACGGGCTTGCCGTCGGCCAGCACCACGGCGCGGAACACGCCGGCGGTCCAGTTGGCATAGGGCTTGTTCAACGGTTGGATTTCAACCGGCAAGCCTTGCGGTTCCGACCAGTTGCCGGGGACGCCACCGACGTTCACGACCAGTTTGGTGAACTGCTGGATGTAGACGTCTTCGGCGGTTTCCAGGTAGGGCTCGGGCTCCAGTACAAAGACATGGTCCCCGAGGGAGCGCACCAATTCCCGCGGGATCGATGCACGGTAGGCGCTCGCCTGATTATCGCGACTCTGCCACTGCACGGGTCGCAGGAATTGACGCAGGTCGACTTTCTCCCCGCCATGGGAGCTGACGTGGTTGAAGGCGAGGGGCTGCCCCATGTTCATCGTCGGCCCGCCAGAGAACGGGTGGGTGAATACGATGGCGAATTCCAGGTTGTCCGCGCGCGGTAGTGCCGTTTCGTCCACGTACAGCATCTGGAAATGGGCCTGTGCGGCACCGGCCATGCAACCGAAGGTCGCGGCGGCGAGGGCGTGGAGCAGTCGTCGTTTGATGGGCATGGTGGTTTTCACTGGGTGATGTCAGAGGATTGGATTGTGGCGCCATGGTTGTCTCCCCCGAGAAACACCACGGAGTAGACGCCAGTGGGGGCCTGGAAGGTAAAGCTGTTGTCTTTATCGACAGTGCCGTCTATCAGCACCTTATTGCTGGTGTCCTGGACATGGATCTTGCGGCCCACGGCGGAACTGCCGTCGGTGTAGCCGGCTTCACACTTCACCCAGTCATCGTGCTCGATATAGCAATCGAAAACGGGGCCGTGGGCCAAGGCGGCCCGGCAGAACAGCAGGGCACCTGCCAGCAGTATCGGGTAGGCCAGATCTCGCGTTTTCATCAGGTTTGCGTCTCCATGGTCGAAGTTGATCACTGCGGTTTCGCGGCTTGAACGTCAGCCGCAGGGGCGCCGGCCGGTGCGAAGGCCGCCAATAAGGCGTCGAGGTTGGAACTCAGCAACGCCTCATAGCCGTTGGCTGTGTTGGCGAGCATGCCCGGGTTGCCGATATCCAGGATCAGCAGGCGGGCGCCGCCGTCCTGGATGGCCTGGGCAATCCTGGCGTCAGGCGCCCACTTGTGCACCACCACACGGATTTCGCGCTCGCGCAGGTAGTCGGTCAGGGCGGTGCGGTCGGCGTCAGTCCAGTCGATGTCCTGGCGCACGAACCAACCGTCCACATACACGCCAAACTCGCCGAACAGGTAGACCGGCTCACTGGCCAGCGACAGCACGCGCAGGTCCGGCACCTTCAACAGCCGGTCACCGTAATCGGCCTTCAGCTGGCGCAAGCGGCCGTCGAGTGCGACGAGGTTGCGCTCGATCCGAGGCGCGTCGGCCGGGGACAGGCGTGCCAGGTCGGCTGCAATCAACGCCGACATGCGCATGGCATTGACTGGGCCAAGCCAGGCGTACGGCGACAGGCCGCCATCGCCGTCGCGGGCACTCGCCCAGGGCACATCGTTGGAGGGCGCGCGGGTCACGGCCACGCCGGGCTTGAAGCTGTCCCATGAGTGCGACGCATCGATTTCGACGATGCGCAGGTTCTGGCGCCGAGCCGTCGCATACAACGGATCAGCACGCCACAGGCTGCTCAGGGTGACCACGGCGGCGGCCTTCTGGAACACCTCCGGCGCCAGGCGTGACAGCGCGTTGGCCTGGCTTTCCATGGGCACGGCGGCGTCCATCGGCACACGTACCACTTCGATATGAGTGCCTTCGCCGAGTGCCGAGGTGAGTGCATACAGCGCTGGCAGGGCGACCAGCACCTGTTGCTGGTCGACCTGCGCAAACGCCGACGGCGCGCCGCCCAGCATCACGACCACAAGTGCCAGCCAAGGACGAATGGATAAGTTGAACCGTGTCATACGCTGGCCCCTTTGAACTGCGGCGCGGTGCCTCGGATGATGCTGGTGAACGCAAACACCAAGGCCGCGACGATCACGATGGCGCCGCCCGTGGGCACGGGTATATGGAACTGCATCGGTGCCAGAATGCCGACCACACAGGAAAAGGTCGCAATCACCACGGCCCAGGTGACCAGGCCTGGCAGTGAGTGGCTGATGTTGCGGGCCGCTGCTGCCGGTATCAGCAACAGGGCCTCCACCAATACGGCGCCGATGATCTTCAGGCAGGCCACCGTGACTAGGGTGACCAGCACCACGAACAGGTACTCGACGCTGCGCACCTTCACGCCGCGTGCATGGGCCAGGCTCGGGTTGAGGCTGGAGAGCAGCATGCCGTTGTACAGCGGCAGTCCGATCAGCGCGCAAATCACCGTCACGCCCAGCAGTACGTTCATGTCGGTGTGGTCGACGGCCAGGATCGAGCCGAACAGCACACCTTCCATGACGTGCGTGTTGATTTTTGCCGAGACGAACAGCAGCAACGAAGCCCCCACTGCCAGCGAGATGGAGAGGAACACACCGATCAGCGTGTCATTCGCCAGGGTGGTGCGGTGTTGCGTGTACTTGAGGGTCAGCGCGAACAGCAGGCAGAAGCCGAACATCGAGAAGTAGGGCGAGGTGTAGGACTCGCCGATCAGCACGCCAATGGCCACGCCGGTCATCGCCGCATTGCCCACGGACTGGCTGAAGAACGCCATGCGCTTGATCATCACCATCGAGCCCAATACGCCCAGCAGGGGGCCGATCAGCACCGAGCACATCAGCGCATTGATCACGAACTCATATTCGAACGGCTGCGGCAACACGTGGCTCGCGGCGAGCGCCTGGAGGTGGTCGCGAATGAAATCGTAAAAGGCATTCATCGAATCGCCTCCAGTCGGCTGTCGATCTGATCGGCGGGGCCGTGAAACAGCACCCGTTGGTTGATAACGGTCACGGACTGCGCGACACGCTTGACCTGTTCGAGGTCGTGGTTGATCCACAGGATGGTCACCCCACGGGCGTTCAGTTCGGCCACCAGCGTCTCCACCAGGCGCACACCGGCCTCGTCGATCCCGGCGGTCGGCTCATCGAGGATCAGCAACCACGGCGCCGGGCTTATGGCCTGGGCCAGCAGCACGCGCTGACGCTGACCGCCGGACAGGCTGCCAAACGGCTTTTTTCCCATCCCCGCCATGCCGGTACGCGCCAGGGCCTGGGCGTTGGCCGCCTTGGCGGCGCGGCTTGCGCCGAAGAAGGCAGGCCGGCGTTGACCCAGCAGGGCCATGAGATCGTTGACGGTCATCGGCACGTTGCGGTCGAAGTCCGGCAACTGCGGGACATAGCCCATGGGCGTGGTGAACTCACCCTCGAAGCGGATCGCTCCCGTATGCGGCATCTGCCCCAGCAGCGCACGCACCAGTGAGGTCTTGCCGCCGCCGTTGGGGCCTACCAGGCAGTGCAAGGCGCCGGCTTCGATGCGCATGTTCACCTGGTCGAGCACCTGCGTGCCTCCCAGTCGCAGGGAGACGTTGTCGAACACAATGGCGGGGCCGCGCATCGCGTATTCCTCCTTCAGCGTATTCATTGCTGGGTGTACTCAACGGCTTGCGCCAGGGTTTCGAGGTTTTCACGCATCGCCACCTCGAACTCGTCCGCGCTGTAGGTATCCCCGGTGATATGGGACAGGGCGAACACCTTCACGCCGGTGGCGGCTTCGATGGGTTTGGCCAAGTCGAGGGAGAAGTTTTTCTCGGCGAACAGCACCTTGACGTTGGCCTTCTTGATCGCCTCGATGGTGTTGGCCAATTGGCGTGCCGTCGGCGCGACGCCGTGACGCGGCTCGATCACCGCGCTTACGAACAGGCCGAACTCCTGCATCATGTAGTCGTAGCCGGCATGGGTCGTCGCACAGCGGAACGAAGACAAGTCCAGCGCGGCAAAGCGCGTCATGAAGCCTGCGCGCAGCTCGCGGATACGGCCTGCATACGCCAGGGCATTTTTTCGATACACCGCCGCGTTGTCCGGGTCCAGCTCTCCGAGCCGGCGGGCGATCTCGAACACCTGCTGTATCGCCGCCGTGGTGGAGACGAAGGTGTGCGGGTTGACCACCTTGACGCCTTCCTGGTCGCCACCGATGGGAATCAGCGCCACCGTGGCATTCGCCTGGATAATCGGCAGCGTTTGCGTGCGGCCGGCGGCCTTGATGATCTGGAAGGCCCATTCATCGTGGCCGATGCCGTTGACCACCAGCACATCGATATTCATCGCGCGGGTAATGTCATCGGGCTGCGGCTGGTAATTGTGCGGGTTAGCCTCTGCCGGGATCAGCGCAACGACCTCGGCCCGATCACCGACGATATTGGCGACGAAGCTGTAGTAGGGATGCAGGGTTATACCGACCCTGAGTTTCTTTGCCGAGGCGAAGGCCGGGCCGGCAAGCGCGATGGCGGGTATCAACACCAGCAGCGCGATGCAACGGCGCCACAAGGCGCGGTGTTTCGTAGACACAGTCATGGCTGGGTTCCTTTTACGCGTTCGATTTCACTGGTGCCGTCGTACGGGATGACTTGGCGCCAGCCTTCGCCGACCAGGGATTCGGGCTTGACGATGGCGGGGTAGGGCACGTTCGGGTCACGGTGGACCCAGATCGTCGCTTGGTTGGCCCACATCACTCCCGCATGGGCATGACCGATGATCAGTAGGTAGGCGCTCTGGCCCGGTGCACGACCGCCGGAGCCGTAGTACACCGTCGCACCCTGGCCCAGGGTGGCCTGGGACACGGCGTTGACGGGCGGGGCCGCCGCCGTGGCATCGTCATCGCCCCCCGTATGGGCCACGTGGGAGCCCGGCAGGATCAATTGCCAGTGCACCTCGCCATTGGCTTTCCAGAAGGCATCCCGGTAGAAGGGCGGCAGCAACAGCTTCTGCGCCCGCTCCAGGGTGATCCAGCCGCCGGTATCGTTGTTGGTCCAGATGATTTCTTCACCGGCCGGTAACAACGCGCTATGGATGGCCTGATCGACCGCGCCCAGGCCATCGAGGGAACGAACCTGCCAGCTCAACGGGGTAGGCGGACCAACGCGTTCGGGGCGCAGCAGCACATAGCCGGCCACGCCGGCGATGACGCTCAGGGCCGCCAGCACCAACGCCAGCGACTCCCATCCACTGGAGCGTGGGCGCACCCGCGTGATTGCAGCGCTGGGGCGCGCCATCAGAGGAACGCGATCCAGCGGCCCAGGAAGACCACGCCCGCCCACAGCAGCAACGAGCTGAAGCCGGCCACACGCGCCTGGCGCGGAGGCGGCAGCGTCGTGTCCCATTCGGCAATTCGGCGAAAGGCCCCGAGATGGAACACGGCCATGTTGATCCCGGCCAGCATCAACAGGCCCATTTTGAAAAGGAACGCGGTGTTCTGCACATAGGTCGTGCCATTCGCGCAGAACATCAGTAGGCCAGTGATCACACAGGTCACGAACGCGACCCAGGTGTACGGCAGCAAGTCTTGGATCAGCTTCAGCGCGCCGCGCCGGTGCGCGGTGACGCCCAGCAAGCGCAGGTCGACGACGGCGATGGTGCCGTAGACGATGGCGATGCCGATCACGTGCACCGATTCCAGCATCGGGAATGCCGAGCCTGACTCGCGAATGAACGTCGCGACCGGAGTGTCCTGGACGGCTTGCAGCAGAGGTTGAACATTCATGGTGAATACCTGAGAACTTGGGTTGAAAACGCTTAGATCGTGTAGGCGATCCAGCGCCCGCAGATGATCACGACGCACCACAAACCGATCGACAGCCACGCCAATGCCTTGACGGAACCCGACGCGACGTCACTGCCGGCAGAGCGCAGCAGAGGGCGGCGCAGCAGCCAGGTCAAGCTGAACGCGGTCACCACCAGGACCATCTTTAGCCAGAACGTCGAGTTGACGAGTACCCGATCAGGCTCGGCGATGATCATCAGTAGCCCAGTGCACAGCAGCACGATCAGTGCATTGCGCATCCACGGGTAGTAACGGCGTACGATGCCGCGCAAGGGCTCATCGCTGGCAAACACGCCCGCCAGGCGCAGATCGGAAATCAGCGCCGAGCCGAACAGCACGGTGATGGCGATGATATGAATGCTCTGCACCGTGGGGATGACCCACAGGATGTCGCGGATGGCAGTGCTTAACGGTGACGCGTAGATCCAGGCAATGATGAGTGACGATGACATCGGTTTTTCTCCCGCAATGGGTTAGAAATCTTCAGGGGTTGCGATCGGATGCAGGCCCGCCGCATCCTCGGGCAGCAAGTACCCTTGCTGGATCGACAAGGCTTTGGCGTCTTCGAACTTCTGTGCATAGCGGCTGAAATTTCCATAGCGCTGGCCGAGCACTTCTTTCGGGTAAGGCACCTTGGTGTCGTAGATCAGTCCGCAGCCGGTCTCTTGATCGGTGAGGTAGCGGGCGCTGGGCACCTGGATCCACGGCGGGCGCACGCCGCCTTGCAGGTTGCCGGTAGCGGGCGCACGGGCAGCGGCCTTGCCGTCGCGCACCACGCGGGGGGCTTTGGGCATCGGTTTGCCGTCGCGCACCCACTGGTCCATGCCATCCAGCAGCGCCGAGACCACCAGTTCGGCCGGTTCGTCATACAACGTCCGGCAGCGCGGGTCGTCGCCCTTGCCGATGTCGGCAGCGAGTTTTTCGGTGTGCTCCGTGCCAAGGTCGGCCAGGCGCAGATGGGGAATGCCGGTGACTTCGTAGTAGCGCAGCTGCGGGGCGTCGGTGTCGGCGGGCAGGGGGATGCCTTCGATCACGTCGTGCATCAGTTCGGACTGGCTGTAGACGGTCACGAACGGCACGCTTTCGGGCATCTGGCGCGGCACGCGGATCACGTCGCCGCCCACTTCTCCGTAGGCCATGCGGCCGGTCATATAGCCGTCGATCAGCGGCGTTTCGTCGGGCATGCGCCATTGCTGGTGACGGCCCTGGTCGAGATAGTCCATCCAGACTTGCGCGGTGACGGCCCAGCTATTCACATAGACGCGCTGCACCTCCAGGCCCGCCAGCGGGCTCTGGGCCGCGTTGGTTTTAAGCAGCAACGCCAGTTGCGCGCCGATGCCCTGGGACTGCGGCGCAAAGGGATCGGGCGCTGCGCCACGCGTGAAGTGGACCGGGTCGTAATAGGTGCCCAGCGGCGCGTAGCGAGCAAAGTCGAAGCGGCGCATGAACTCGAAATTCACGATCGGTCCGTACTGGGCGATCTGTTCGGCTTCGGCCGTCGGGGTGTCGGAGATCAACTTGGGGTCCACCGCCGGCTTGTTCACATTCAGCGTGTACCCGACGTACGCGTAGCCGCGCCGCAGCAGGTAGTCGCGGGTCAGAATCCAACCTGCGCCGCGCTCGCCGAACCAACTGAACGGCTCGATCACCACCGTGCCATTGAAGCGCGCCGGATCCGCCGGTTTACGCACCAGAATGCGCGTGGTGTAAGGCGCTTCCAACAGGGTTTGGCCGGCGGCGTTAATGGCCGGGGCGACGCCTTGCAGGTAGTACTCTTGCTCGATGTAGCCGTAGTGGTCGAGGTCGCTGTATTCGGTGCCCGGGCGTGTCGCCGACGACAGCGGCGCCTTGTCGGAAGGCGGCACGGGGATCGCCGTGGGCATGCGTGGCACCTCGGCGAACGTGTTCGCCGCGATGCACAGCCACAGCACGACGCTGAGGCTGAGGGGGGTCAGGCGTTTCATTCGTAAAGCTCCAGCAGGGGATGGATGGGCGTCTTCACTCAAGGCTCAGAGATGCCTTGCCCTCGCTGTCGATCACGATCTGGTTGTTCTCGCACACGTACTCTTGAATGGCGTAGTTGGAGCGCTTGTACTCAAACGTAAAGCGATACGGGGTATTGAGGACTTGCGGGTCTTCGATCAGGACCTGGTTTTCCAGGTGATCCGGCCCGCGTAAGCGGATGCGTTCGGTGATCTTCATGGCCGGCCCGTGGGGCACGTCGTAGAAGCGCACGTCCGTTCGCACGCGTTGGGTCTCGACCACCAGCGTGTCGCCTTCCCAGTGGCCGCGCGAATGGCCTTGGTACAGCGGGTCGAGCTTGTCTGTGGGCGGCATGGCCTGGTTCAAGAGAATCCGCCGCACTTGCTGGAGATACTCGCCGAGGATGATCACTTGCTTGTCATCGCGAATGATCTGGATCGGGAAGAGCGCCGCCATCATTGTCGGCATGCCTTCGGGCAGGCACTTGGAACTGGTGGTGGCGATCGGTGTGCCGGCGGCGTTGGCCACGGCTTCTTTCTTCTTGAGCTCGGCGTACTCGGTGTCGTAGGGCGCCTTGAGGTCCATCGGACCGCCGGGGTGTACCGGGTCGTCCGGGTTTTCGCCGAACCAGTCGTCAGGGGTTCTTTCCCAGGTACCGCTGATGTCTGGCCGGGTGGTCGCGCTGTGCTTTTGCGAGGCTGTCGCGGCGCTGCTTATCCCGGCGAAGGTCGCAAGGACCACGCCCAGGACGATCATGGCGGCGTTGGAGGTGCGTGCTGGTTTCATTGAAAAGTCTCCGCGTTGCTGGTTTGCCCAGTTCTGTTGTTGTCGCATTCGGGAGGAGCTGCGTTTAGCCGCCGCCCGAGAGCACCACGTCACCCATCTTGATCTCCACCAGCAGCCCGCCGGGCTCACCGTTTTTCAACGGTTTATAGGAAACCTCGACGTTTTCGCCGGCCTTGACCGAGTCGGCAGTCCAGCCTGTGCGCTGCAGCGCGTTGACGCTGCCGGTCTCGATCTTGAAGCGCTGGGCCGGCGGGCCGGGAACGTCGACGTAGATCGTGATGTGCGGGTTGGTCCAGGCGAAGCGCTCGACCACACCCTTGATCGTGAGGGTCTGGGTCTGGTCGAACAGCGCAAATGAATGGTGGGCACTGGCCACAGGCGCTAAGGCACTGCAGGCGATGAGGGTCAGAAGGCAAAGCCCCTGACGAAACAGCGGAAAAGGTGACAAAGGGGTCATGACGGGTGCCTCGGTTTTTATGGTTCTTATGGGCCCAGCATAGGGCGCTCGCGTTCACAGGCCTTAGCCCAAAACGGCAACCATTGAAGGTGTTCAGGCGTTTTGGCGCGGGTGAGGTATCGCGCAACGACGGATCGACGAGCAGGCCCGTGCAGATGCTGATTTGGGTTACCGCGCTGGCGACCCATGCCGGAACACTTGTGTCTCGCCTCACAACTATAAAAACAGGAGAGACGTCATGCGCATTCCCCCCTACGCGCCATTACTGTCGCTGGTTGCACTCTGTGCAGTCGGCTCACAGGCGCACGCCTATACGGTCTACAGCGAAGACGACGGTGCAACCGTTTTGAACGCCGACCTGGGCGCCGGGTTTGGCTGGTTCGGCAGTACCCGCAACTACGTCGGCGACCCGCAGAAACAACCCGGCAGCATGCGCTGGCAGGAGGGCTACGCCAAATATGGCCTCAACGGCACCACCGACAAGATCACCGCTGGCGCCATATACGGCGGCTTCAGCCTGCTCAGCAGCGGCACATGGGGCGACGGTGATCCGGGGGCGATCACGGCGGGCAATGAGCGCAGAACCGCGGTGGAAGACGCCTTCCTGGGCTGGAGGTCCGGCGACCTGCTGCCTGCCCTGGGCCAGGACGGCGTAGATTTCTCGTTTGGGCGCCAACTGGTCACGGTGGACGGTTTCCTGATCACCGACGATGGCTTCAACCCAGGGAACGCATTCAGTCCCATCGAGGGCGTGCGCGATGGTCGATTCAACCGAGGGGGGGCCTTCTACCTTGGGCAGCGCCTGGCGTTTGGCAACACGGCGGTGCTGAAACTGGGCGGCAAGGAGGGGCTGCACGGCAGCCTGATATGGCTGAAGTCCGAGAACCCCGGCCAGTCCAAGACCGAACTGGCGGTAGGCACTCTCGATTACACCACCCCCATTGGCTCAATCGGTTCGACCTATATTCACGGCCTGGATGTGGATGAGAAATATGCCTTCGCGGATCGGCTTGAACGCAAGGGCATGAACGTCTACAGCATTCGTGGGCAGGGCAACGCGGGGATTGAAAACGCCGACTTCGCATTCGAGGTGGCTCGCCAGGAAAAACGTTCCGGCTCACAGCGGGCAATGTTCTTCGACGCCGGCTACACCTTCGCCGATGTGCAATGGCAGCCGACGGTCAGCTATCGCTACTCGCGCTATTCCGAAGGCTGGGATTTCCTGTTCCAGGGCGGCTTTCGCAAACGCTACCAGGGAGAAATCGCAGCCAACTACGCCGGTTCGGTGACCTCGAATATGCAGATCAACGACGTGCTGCTTTCAGTCCGGCCAAGCGAGAAATTGACCCTGAACGCGATGGCCTTCGACTACCACCAACTGTCCCGTCGCAATGAGCGGGATTTCGCGGCGCGGGAGGTGGATCTGTTCCTGGATTGGATGGTCACGGATAACGTCACGCTTTCGCCCTTGATCGGCCTCTATAAGCCCGAGAAATGGTTTGGCAACGGTGGCGGGCAGAGCGGCAGCGCGTCGACCAACGCGTACATGCAGTTCATTGTGTGGGTGACGTTCTGAGTCATCATTAAAGGCTGTTGCAGGTCCCGCAGGCGTTGACGTTTTGCGTCAACGCCTCATCCATTCAGAGCATGCGGCGCAACACGTCGTTGCGCGGGTCGCGGTCGTAGAAGCGATGCTTGAGGGCGCCCGCCACATGCAGCACGATCAGGACCAGCAACGTATAGGCGAGGACTTTGTGCAGCCATTGGAACACCGCAAACCAATCGTCATTCTTTGGCAACAGTTCCGGCAGGTTAACCCCGAAAAAGAACACCCCGTCGCTCATCGTGTAGGTGCTCGACATGGAGTAGCCCATCAACGGCACGATCACCAGCAGCACGTACATCACGCGCTGGGTCAGGCGTGACAGGAACCGTTCATACCCCGCCAGGGTTTCCAGCGGCTGCGGCAGCTTGGGGGTACGAAAACGCACGGCGAGCTGAGTCAGGACCACCAGGAACGTCAACACTCCGAAGGACTTGTGCCACGGGTAATAGAGCTCGTATTTGCTCGCCACTTCATCATTCATGCCGGTCATGTGCCAGCCGACCCACAGCAGGCCCAGGACGAGCACGGCACGCACCCAGTGCAACACGCGCAGGGAGGTCGGGTACCGATCGATTGTCGGTTGATCTATTGGGTTCATATCAGGCTCTCCACGGAGCGATGCACGGTTGAATGGCCACCCTCAACGTTGGAGGGTGGCTCGGTCAGGGTAGGCGCTGCACTCAGGACGGCAGCAGCACGGTGATGACTTTCTCCTCGGTGTAGGCCAGTGCACCGCTGAACCCACCTTCACGCCCGATACCGCTGGTCTTGACGCCGCCCCAGGGCAGGTTGGCGTCCAATGGGCTCCAGCAGTTGATGCCCACGGCGCCGGCTTTCACCGCTGCCGCGACGCGGTGGGCTCTGACCAGGTCGCTGGTCCAGACGGTGGCCGCGAGGCCGTAGCTGCTGTCGTTGGCCAGGGCGATCGCTTCGTCTTCGCTGTCGAACGTGATCAGTGTGCCAACGGGGCCGAAGATCTCGTCCCGGGCGATTTCCATGTCGTTGCGGGCGTTGGCGAAGATCGTCGGACGCACGAACCAGCCTTTCTTAGGGGCCGAGACGCCGCCCGCCAACAGCGTTGCGCCTTGGTCGATGCCCAGTTGGATATAGCGGTTGACGCGATCGAATTGCGCCTTCTTGGCCACGGGGCCCATCTGTACGCCGGGCTCGCGAGGGTCGCCCACGGTCACCGCCTGGGCGGCCTCGGCCAGTGCGGCGCCGAAACGGTCGGCGAGGCTGCGCTGCACCAGGATCCGCGAACCGGCCGCACACACCTGGCCCTGGTTGGCGAACAGACCGAGCGTACAGCCGCGCAGGGCGTCCTCGAAGGAGGCATCGTCGAACACAATTTGCGGGCTCTTGCCGCCCAATTCCAAGGCCACGCGCTTGAACAACACACCGGCGGTGCGCTGGATTTCACGCCCGGCCTCGGGGCTGCCGGTGAAGCTGATCTTGGCGATATCCGGGTGTTCGCACAGGGCGCGACCGACTTCGTTACCGTAGCCGGTGACCACGTTGATCACGCCGTCCGGGAAACCCGCTTCCTGCGCCAGCAGCGCCAGTTGCAAGGCTGACTGCGGGGTTTCTTCCGATGGCTTGACCACCACGGTACAGCCAGCCGCCAGCAACGCGGCGAGCTTCCACACCGTGATCATCAGCGGCGAGTTCCAGGGCACGATGGCACCCACCACGCCGACGGGCTCGCGTACCGTGTACGACAGGGTTTTGGTGCCGAAGTAGCCACTGGTGGGAATGGTGCGACCTTCAAGCTGGTTGGCCCAGCCAGCGGCGGCGCGCAGGTTGGCAATCGCGTTGGGCAGGTCCATCCGGCGCGGCTCGATGGGGGAGCGACCGATGGCGTTGGCGTCGAGATCGGCCAGCAGCTCGGTGTCGCGCTCCACCAGGTCGGCCAGTTTCGACAGCAGTCGGCCACGTTGGGCGCCGTCGAGTTGGCTCCACTCGCCGCCGTCGAGTTGCCGGCGTGCAGCCGCCACGGCACGGTCCACGTCTTCGCGTGTGCCGCGTGCGGAGCTGCCGTACACCTGTTCAGTCACGGGGTTGACCAGGTCGATGCGCCGACGGTCGAAGGCTTCGCAGGACGCACCTTCGATGAAATGATTCAAGTGCTCAGTCATGTTGCGGTCCTCCAGTAATGGACAAGATCATGCTTTGAGGGAAGCCAGGGCGTCGCCGAAGATGTCCAGTGCCTTGAAGAACAGCTCACGCGAGATCGTCAGCGAGGGCATGACACGCATCACGTTGCTGTAGCGGCCACAGGGAATCATCAGCACGCCGTGGTTGAGCAGATAGCCCATCAGTTGGCCGATCTTTTCGCCCGGCAGGGGCGCCTTGGTGAGCGGGTCTTCGATCAGTTCGATACCGATCATCAGGCCGCGCCCGCGCACTTCACCGACCAACGGGCTGTTGAAGCCGCGAATATGCGCCTGAGCTTCCAGCCCCAGGGTGTGGGCACGGCTGAGCAGGTCGAGTTCAGGGTCCTGGAGGATGCTGATGTTGGTCAGTGCCACGGCAGCCGACAACGAGTTGGCGGCGAACGTGTTGGGCATGGAACCGTCGGGGATTTTCGCTGCCAGGTCCGAGCGCATGATCAGGCCGGCCATGGGCAGGTCGCTGCCGATGCCCTTGCCGAAGGTGAGCATGTCCGGCTTCACGCCGGAATGCTCGACCGCCCACATCTTGCCGGTGCGACCGGCGCCGGACTGCACTTCATCGACAATCAGCAATGTGCCGCTGCGGTCGCAGGCCTGGCGCAGCAATTGCAGGAATTCCGGCGACGGCGGCACGTAGCCGCCTTCGCCCTGTACCGGTTCCACAATCACGGCCGCCACGTCATCGGCGGCGGTGTACGGCGTGTTCAACAGGTAATCGATGTACTCGCCGGCGATCTGCTCGGCGCTTTTGTGGGTGGTGTCGAAGGGGAAGCGATAGGCGTAAGGGTAGGGAGCGTGAATCACGCCGCCCATCTGCGCGCCAAAGCCCTTGCGGTAGGCCGTGCCGGTGGTCAGCGAGCCCGAAGCGTTCCACACACCGTGGTAGCCGCCGTGGAAGGCGATGATCTGGTGCCGCCCGGTGATGCGCTTGGCGAACTTGATCGCGGCTTCCAGGGCATCACTGCCGCTTTGCGTGAAGAAGGTGATGCAGTCGCCACGCAACCCCTCGGGCGCGATTTCGGACAACTTGGCAGCCAGCTCGGTACGCCGGGTGCTGTTGATTTCCAGGGCGTGCATCAGCACTTCGGACTGTTCGCGAATCGCCTGCACCACTTTGGGGTGGCAGCGACCTACGCTGCTGACACCAACGCCGGCGGACAGGTCGATGTAAGTGTTGCCGTCGGGGTCTTTGAAGGTCGCACCGAAGGCGCGGTCCATGGCGATCGGCATGCGTCCGCCGCCGCGTGCCATCGACTCGGTACTCGCCGACAGCGCCAGGGCTTCGCGGGTTTTGGGGCCGGGCAGTTCGCCGGAGATAATCCGCGGGGCATCCGCGAAGTGCAGGGATTGAAGTTTGGCTTCACTCATGACGGTCTCTCTGGAATGTCTATTTAAGTGTGCCGATCATCTCCGGCGCCGGTTCCAGGCCGGTAGCCCGAATCGGCACATGAGATGCATGCATTCCAGCGCATAAACAATTTCCACGATTTGTGCTATGTGCGACTATCAAGCCCATAGGCGATCTAAAAACAAGAATATTGGTAGAGGTACACGACCCAATGAAAAACCAGACGATCAGCCATTTTCGAGATGTCCACGTCCATGCAGCCACCATCCAGCAGTGGAACCAGGACTACAGCCAGTTAACCGCCGGCTGCGCCGAGAGCTCGCTGATGCAACTGACGACAACCGGTTGTCACTTGTTTCTCGAACAGATCAACCAGCGCGTGGTGCAGAACGGCGTGGCGCCCCGCGACAAGATGTGCTTCGCCGTGCCGATCAACGTCCCGGGTTCGATTCGCATGCAGGGGCGCGAGGTGGATGACAGCAGCCTGTTCTTTCTCCACGGCGGCGAGGAGTTCATGTTCCATATGCCGATGGGCATGGAGTTGCTGTCCATCACCTTTGAGCGTGACTTATTCGACGAGGCGTTGGAGCAGACCGCTTCAGCCAAGGACCTCAATCGGTTGCTGCGCCAGCCGGTGATCAGGGTTTCCCCCCAGCGATTTGCCCAGGCTCGGCGCCGATTGCTGGCGCTTTTCTCCCAGGCACTGGTGCACGAAGACCTCGATAGCACGCTGGATCGAGCGCGCGAGGTAGCGCTGGAGCAGGCCATGCTCAGTGAGCTGTTGCAACTGATGATCGACCCCGCGTGCGACAAGCACCAGCGCAGCCCCAGTTCCACGCGCAGTTTTATCGTCGAGAAATGCCACCGCCTGGCGACCACCGAAATGATCAACGTGCCCAGCGTGATCGATTTGTGCGAGCGTCTCCAGGTGAGTCGGCGTACGGTGCAGAACAGCTTCCGCTCGGTCGCCGAGACCACTCCGCTGAATTACTTGCGCTCTGTAAGGCTCAACGGTGTACGCCGCACCTTGATGTCCACCCGTGCCTGCGAGCTGACGATTGGTGATGCCGCCGCCCAGTGGGGCTTCTATCACCTGAGCCATTTCGCGGCGGAGTACCAGGAGCTGTTCGCAGAGCTGCCGTCCCATACCGCCCGCGCAGCCATCGCCGCTTACGCGCGCGCCTGAACGAAAAATTCTGCAAAGACCGGATACAGCCTGCTTGGGAGAGGCGGGTGTTTCGCCGTGGGTGCTTGCGTTACCGATTTGGGATACCGGCACGTTGCAGGGCAGGCATAGGATCAGTGCCAGCGTGCAACAAGAACGACAAGCTATTCGGTGCCGGTGAACCGCCGGCTGCACCGATCCTGCAGCGACTGCCTCATACAATAAGGTCAATAACATGAGTGTATCCAACTCGATCAACAGCTCCACGGAGCTCAAGCGTGGCGCCCTGGGTGTGGGCTTTATCATCTTCTTCGTGGTGTCGGCGGCAAGCCCGCTGAGTGTGATCGCCGGCGGCTTCCCCATCGGTATCATGCTGGGCAACGGGGCGGGGACCCCGGCGTTGCTGATCCTAGCCTTGCTGGTGCTGCTGGCGTTCTCCGTGGGCTACACCACCATGTCCCGCCACCTGACCAACGCCGGTGGCTTTTACGCCTTTACCGCACGCGGGCTGGGCGGCCTGGCGGGTGGCGCGGCCGGGGTGCTGGCGATGTTTGCCTATAACATCCTGCAGGTTGGGTTGTATGGCATGTTCGGCGGGGTGGTCAGTGGCACCATGGAAGCCGCGTTCGGCCTGGTGCTGCCGTGGTGGTCCTACTCGCTGATGGCGATGGTCAGCATCGCAATCCTGGGTTATCGCAAGATCGACCTGTCGGCGCGGGTGCTGTCGGTGATGGTGATCGCCGAGTACCTGGCGATCCTGGTCCTGGACTTCGCCATCCTCAAGTCCGGTGGCGACAGCGGCATCAACCTTGACGCCTTCACCAGCAGTCGAGTGTTCAGCGGCACGCCGTCCATCGGCTTGCTGTTTTGCTTCGCCGCCTTTATCGGCTTTGAGGCAACGACCATCTACGGGGAGGAGGCCAAGGACCCGAAGCGCACCATTCCGATTGCGACGTACTGTTCGGTGTTGCTGATCGGTGGTTTCTACGCGTTATCGGTGTGGTCGATGGTGGTGGGCGTGGGGGCGGACAAGATCGTGCCGATGTTGCAGGCCTTGCAGGATCCGACCACGTTTATCTACGGCATGTCCGACCATTTTGTCGGCCCGCAACTGACCCAGGTTATCCGTGTGCTGTTCATGGTCAGCATCTATGCCGGGCTGTTGGCCTTCCATAACGCCGCTGCACGTTACTTCTATGCCATCGGCCGTGACGGTTTGCTCCACAGCCAGTTGGGCACCACCCACCGCGTACACCAGAGCCCGCATATGGGCTCGGCCTTGCAGAGCCTGATCTCGGCCGTGGTGGTGCTGATTTTCGCCGCGTTGGATGCCGATCCGATCCTGCAACTGTTTGCCTGGTTGTCCAACCTGGCCACGCTGTGTGTGATCTTGCTGATGGCGCTGACTTCGGCGGCAGTGCTGGTGTTCTTCCGACGCCACCCGCAGCTCCAGGTCGGGGTCTGGCGCGGGCAGATCTTCCCGGGTTTCTCGTGCTTGGCGCTCTTGGCGGTGCTGGTGTTGGCGGTGGTGCATTTCGACGTACTGACCGGTGCCAGTCGACTGCTGTCCTACAGCCTCTGCGCGATTATTCCCCTGGCCTTGCTGGGCGGGGTATTCCTCGCGGCGCGGCTGCGCAAGGCATCGCCCCAGCGGTTCCTGGCGTTGGGCAGCCACAAGCTTTAAGGCGTGGCCGGCGGTGTTTGCCTGCTCAACTTGACCAGCAGCGCTGCGATCAAAAGCAGTGCTGCCGACACCGCCAGCACCGTGACAAAGCCCGCGTCGAACGCCGAGCGGGCAAATGCGCGCAGCATGGCAGCGCCTTCGGGCGACAGCGTTTCGGCAACGACCAGCGCGTCGTCAAGACTGTCGAAGGTCGCAGGGTTGCGGGTCAGCCAGGAGGGAATCACCACGCCCGCCGAATACGCATAAATCGCTGATAACAGGCTGCCCGCCAGGGTCACCCCCACCGCACCGCCCAGCTCAAACGAGACTTCCTCGATGGAGGCGGCCATGCCGGCCTGGTTGGCGGGTACGCTGAGCATGATGGTGCTGGACGACGCCGTCAGGGCTGCGCCAATGGTAAAACCCAGCAGCGCAAGGACGATCAGTTGCAGGTACACCGCAGCGTCATACAGCAGCAGGTAGGCGAGCATCGACGCAGCAGACAGCAGCAGGGTCCAGAACAGCATCCGCTGGTTCCCCAGACGAGGCAGGTAGTAACCGGCCAACGGCCCGGAGATGAACGAGCCCAACGGCAGCGGCAGGATGAACAACGCCGCTTCCAGTGGCGACAGGCCCAGCACCAGTTGCAGGCGTTGGCTGAATACCAGCTCCATGCCGATCAACGCTGCGGCGGACACCACGGCCGAGATCACCGCATTTCTGAACCCCGTGGCTTTGAACAGCCCCAGGTCGAGCATCGGCTGAGTGGCGCGACGTTGGCGGCGAATAAACAACGTCAGGAATAGCGCGCCCAGCAGCAGTGCGATCAGCATGCCTTCGAAGGAGGGCGTGCGTTTGCCGAGTTCCTTGACCGCATACGCGACACTGATCAAGCCGATCATCACCTGCAGCGAGCCCAGCCAGTCCCAGCGTTTGCTCGTATCCCCCGGGTGATTCGGGATCAAGAGGGCGCCGACGACCAATGCCACCAGCACAATCGGCACGTTGATCAAAAATACCGAGCCCCACCAGAAATGCTCCAGCAACAGGCCGCCCACCACTGGACCGAACGCCGCGCCTCCTGACGCCACCGAGGCCCAGATACCGAACGCCATGGCCTGTTCGCGCGGATCCGTAAAGGTCACCCGTACGATGGCCAGCGTGGCGGGCATCATCATCGCAGCGCCGACCGCCAGGAACCCCCGTGCGCCAATCAATACGGCGGCGGAGGGTGAGAACGCCGCAATCAGCGAGAACAGGCCAAACACGCCGAGCCCGCCGATGAACAGGTGTTTGTGTCCAAGACGGTCACCGAGGGTACCCATGCCCAGCAGCAGACCGGCGGCGATCAGCGCATAGATGTTAACGATCCAGAGTTTTTCCGAGGCCGAGGCATTCAGCTCTCGGGTCAGGGTGGGCAGGGCGGTGTACAGCACTGTCATGTCGATGACGATGAGCAGCAAGGCGCTGGAAATGATCGCAAGGATCAGCCAGCGACGTGGGAAAATCATGGGTGGTGCTCGATGTAGGAGAGTTGAAAGGCGGCCACTGTAACCGAGTCACGACGGCATACGTTTTACACGCGGAAATGCCCGACCAGTTGCTGTTGGTGATTGGACATTTGATGCAGTGCGTCACTGGCCTTCGACGCTTCGTTCATGCGCCCGGCGAGTGTTTCGCTGATGCCCCGGATGTCGCTGACCCGATGGCTGATATCGTCCACCACACTGCTCTGCTCAAGGGCCGCACTGGCGATCTGCTGATTCATTTGTTCGATCACCTCCACGGCCTGGGAAATATGCCCCAGCGCCACGCGGGTCTGTTGCACCTGGAGCACGCTGCCGCCGGCTTGCTCGCGACTCAATTGGGTGCTGTGCACCACCGCCTGGCTCAGCTGTTGCAGCGTCTCGATCACCGTGCGCACCTGTTCGACCGAACTCTGGGTGTTGCTCGCCAGGTGCCTGACTTCATCGGCCACCACCGCAAAGCCGCGCCCCTGTTCGCCGGCCCGCGCCGCTTCGATGGCCGCATTCAGCGCCAGCAGGTTGGTCTGCTGCGCAATGGCGCTGATCACGTCAAGGACCTGACCGATCTGGGCGCTGCTATCGGCCAGGGCATTGACTTGCTGCAGGGTGGTTTCCAGGCGTTGATCAAGGGCCTCGATGCTGCGCTCGGCGGCCGAGAACACTGCCTGGCCTGAACGGCTGGCGTTTTCGGCGGCCGTCGCGGCGTCGGCGGCGCTGTGGGAGTGACGCGCGACTTCCTGGGCGCTGGCGCTCATTTCGTGCAACGCGGTCGCTGCCAGCTCCACTTCGCGGTACTGGCGCTGCATGCCGGCGCTGACTTCACGGGCAATGCCCGATGAGGTGTCGGCACTGTTGCGGGTGTCCAGGGACGCGGCCTGGATCGCGCGAATAATCGGCTGCAACTTGTCGAGGAAACGGTTGAAGCCATCGGCCAAGTGGCCCAGTTCGTCGCGTCGCCCGGTAGGCAGGCGCTGGGTGAGGTCACCGTCGCCTTCGACAATCGCATCGAGCAATTCGGCCATCTTCAGCAGCGGGCGCGTCACGCCGTAAGCGGCCAGCCAGATCAGCAGCATACCCAGGCTGCTGGCCAGGATACCCAGGCCGAGGTTGAGCCAGTTGGACTCACGACTTTTGTCGTCGAGTTCGCTTTGCATCTGCCGGGCTGGCGCCTGCACCCGCGTCTGTGGAACCTTGATCTGCAGTTGCCAGGCCGGCGTGCCCGCCGCCGTCTGTAAGGGCTGGCGGATATCCAGTGTGTCCCCCGAGACAGCGCCGCTGCGTCCCGCCACTTGGCCCGTGGCCGACAGGATGGTGACCTGGCTGTCGCCCTGGTAGAGGTCCTGGCCGAGGTTGGCCGCCAGCTTTTGCAAGGTGTCGAGGCTGATGTCCATACCCACCACGCCGAGCACTTTGCCGTTGACGATCAGGGGGATGGAAATGCTGCTCATCAGGGCTTTCTGGCCTTCCACTTCGATGGTGTACGGTTCGACCACACACACCTGGCGTTGCGCCTGAGGGCAGGCGTACCAGGCGTTCCCCGGTTCGCTGCCGGGGGGCGCGGTGTTTGCGGCGATTTGTGCCTCGCTCAGTACCTCCTGCACCAGTTGCCCCGGTTGACTCTGTGACCAATACAGCGCAAAGCGCCCGGTTTCATTGCCCGCCACCGCGCGTTGGTCGCGCCAATCGGCGTCAGTGCCGCCCAGCGCGTCCGGCAGCATGATGACGTACAGGCCGAGGACTTTTTCGCGTTGTTTCAGGGTTTCACGGGCGTTGCTGATCAGCGCTTCGCGCAATTGCGCGACCGTCAGGCGACCGTTGAGCGTTTGCTCGCGCAGTTGCAGAACCTGTTGCGCAAACCCTTCGCCATACAGCGCGGTTTCAGTGAAAAAACGCTCCACCTGTTGGCCATGCGCCACGGCCTGGGCCTGCAAGCGCTCCAGCGCAGCCTGTCCGAGCAACTCGCTGCTCTGCTCTTTAAGCAGCTTTGCACTGGCTTGATTCTGATACGCGCTGGCACCAATCAGAGCCGCCACCACTGCCAGCAGGCAGAGTCCGCTCAGCAGGGTAATACGCCATTGAATGGTGAGGTGAGCTGGCTGCATGGTTGAGGCTTCCTACAAGTGGGCGTCGCGATGATGGGCTGGGGGGCGAGCCCTCATTCTTATTCTGGTGGCCGGCATCCGGGCATAGCACGGCTGATGCTAGGTTGCAGGCATGACAGGCCAGGCGGCTATCCCAAATCGGCAACTGCGCGGGGAGTGAGCGTGTTACCTCGACCTGTTTTGGGGCGGGGCTTCGGATGCTACCGATTTGGGATAGCGAGCGGTTCAGGGGCGGGCATAGGATCAAATTCAGCGCGCAACTAAAACAAAACGCTAACCGGTGCCGATGCTGTGTGGTCGGACCACCCCTAAAGCGACTGCCTCATACAATAAGGTCAACAACATGAGTGTATCTATCCCGGTCAACAGCTCCACGGAGCTCAAGCGTGGCGCCCTGGGTGTGGGCTTCATTATCTTCTTCGTGATATCGGCGGCGAGCCCGCTGAGTGTGATCGCCGGCGGCTTCCCCATCGGCATCATGCTGGGCAACGGGGCCGGCACCCCGGCTTTGCTGATTCTCGCCTTGCTGGTGCTGCTGGCGTTCTCGGTGGGTTACACCACCATGTCGCGCCACGTGACCAATGCCGGTGGCTTTTACGCGTTCACGTCCCGTGGCCTGGGTGGCCTGGCGGGCGGTGCCGCCGGGGTGCTGGCGATGTTTGCCTATAACATCCTGCAGGTCGGGTTGTACGGGATGTTTGGTGGTGTGGTCAGTGGCACCATGGAAACCGCCTTCGGCCTGGTGCTGCCGTGGTGGTCGTACTCGTTGATGGCGATGGCAAGCATCGCGATCCTGGGCTATCGCAAGATTGACCTGTCGGCGCGGGTGCTGTCGGTGGTGGTGATCGCCGAGTACCTGGCGATCCTGGTCCTGGACTTCGCCATTCTCAAGTCCGGCGGCGACAGCGGCATCAACCTTGACTCGTTCAGCAGCAGCCATGTGTTCAGTGGCACGCCGTCAATCGGCTTGCTGTTCTGTTTCGCCGCCTTTATCGGCTTCGAGGCCACGACCATCTACGGTGAAGAGGCCAAGAACCCCAAGCGCAGTATTCCGATTGCCACCTACTGTTCGGTGTTGCTGATCGGTGGTTTCTACGCACTGTCGGTGTGGTCGATGGTGGTGGGGGTGGGGTCGGACAAGATCGTGCCGCTGCTGCAGTCCTTGCAGGACCCAACGACGTTTATCTATGGCATGTCCGACCACTTTGTCGGCCCGCAACTGACCCAGATTATCCGCGTGCTGTTCATGGTCAGTATCTATGCCGGGCTGTTGGCCTTTCACAACGCCGCCGCGCGTTACTTCTACGCCATCGGGCGCGACGGTCTGTTGCACAGCCTGCTGGGCACCACCCATCGCGTGCACCAGAGCCCGCATATGGGCTCGGCGTTGCAGAGTTTGATCGCTGCGGTCGTGGTGCTGATATTTGCTGCGATGGATGCCGATCCGATCCTGCAACTGTTTGCCTGGCTGTCCAACCTGGCCACGCTGTGCGTGATCCTGTTGATGGCGCTGACCTCAGTGTCGGTGTGCGTCTACTTTCATCGCCATCCCGAGCTTAAGGTCGGGCTGTTGCGTGGACGGATCCTGCCCGGTATTTCGAGCCTGGCGCTGGTGATGGTGCTGGTGTTGGCGGTGGTGCATTTCGATGTGCTGACCGGTGCCAGCCAACTGCTGTCCTACAGCCTCTGCGCGATTATTCCGGCGGCCTTGATCATCGGCATCGTGCTCGCCGCGCGACTGCGCAACAGCTCGCCGCAACGCTTCCTGGCCTTGGGCAGCCACAAGCTTTAAGGCCCCCGCGTTTTCATAGCTCGACTAACCAGACAATCGCAGCCTGCCGTTGCTCGGCATGGCGCGTCAGCGTGTGAAAGGAAGGTTTCAAATGCATAACTACAAGATGCTTATCGATGGGGTTCAGGTGGCCGGCGACGAAGGCCAGTTTGATGTGATCAACCCGGCCACCGGTACGGCATTCGCCCAATGCCCGGCCGGTTCACTGGAGCAACTTGACCAGGCCGTCAGTGCCGCGCAGGCGGCGTTCAAAAGCTGGCGCCACAGTAGCCACCCTGACCGTTGCGAGCGTTTGATGGCGATTGCGGCAGATATCGAGCAAGAGGCCGAGTCACTGGCGCGCCTGATTGTGCTGGAGCAAGGCAAGCCGCTGGAGCTGGCGTTTTCCGAGGTCATGGGCGCCGCCGCCTGGACGCGCTACGCGGCCGGGCAGGACATTGCGGTGGAACTGGTGGAAGAAACTCCCACCCAGCGCATTGAGCTGCACCGCAAACCGTTGGGCGTCGTGGCGTCGATCACCCCCTGGAACTGGCCGTTCATGATTGCCGTCTGGCACATCATGCCGGCGCTGCGTGCGGGCAACTGTGTGATCAGCAAACCGTCGAGCCTGACACCGCTGAGTACCTTGGGCCTGGTGGCGATCATTGGCCGGCACGTACCTCGCGGTGTGATCAATTGCGTGACCGGCGAGCGAGGCTTCGGCAGTGCGATCACCTCGCACCCGGGGATCCAGAAGATCGTCTTCACCGGCTCCACCGCCACCGGGCAAAGCGTAATGCGCGGCGCCGCCAGCAACCTCAAGCGCCTGACCCTGGAACTTGGTGGTAACGACGCCGCCATCGTATTGCCGGGGACCGCCGTGGAGGCCGTGGCCGAGGAGATCTTCCAGGCGGCCTTCCTCAACATGGGCCAGACCTGTGCTGCGCTCAAACGCCTGTATATCCACGAATCGCAGTACCAGGCTTTTGCTGACGCGCTGACGCAGATTGCAGCGCGCCAGGTGGTGGGTGATGGCCTCGACGCCGGTGTGACCTTCGGGCCCGTGCAGAACCTTGAGCAACTGGAACTGGTGGAGGCATTGGTCGACGACGCACGGGCACAGGGTGCGCGGGTGTTATGTGGCGGTGCGCGCCTGGACCATCCGGGCTATTTCTATCCGCCGACGCTGGTTGCAGACGTGACCGACGGCCATCGCCTGGTCGACGAAGAACAGTTCGGCCCGGTGTTGCCGTTGATTGCCTACCGGGATGTCGAGGATGTCCTGACGCGCGCCAATGCCGGAGACATGGGGCTCGGCGGCTCGGTCTGGGGGCCGGATGTCGAGCAGGCCCAGGCCTTGGCCAGTCGCTTGGAGAGTGGTGTGGCGTGGGTCAATTGCCACGCACAGATCCAGCCGAACACGCCGTTTGGCGGCAGCAAGATGTCGGGGTTTGGTGTCGAGTTCGGTCTTGAAGGGCTATTGGAGTTCACGGGTCAGCAACTGCTGTTTGTACGCAAGCAGGCTGTCGAAGAAGGAGTTTGAACCATGCGTTATCTATCACGTCATCCCGTATTCGGTTGCACGCTTGTGTGCACCCTGGCGCTCGGCACTATCAGTCAGGTGCACGCTTATGAGCTGTACAGCGATGAGAGTCGTCATCTCAACGCCGACATGACGGCGGTGTTCGGTCTGTTCAACAGCCGCAAGAATTACGATGGCACGCCAGGTGGCTCCAGTTGGCGTGAAGGCTTTATCAAATACGGTTTGAGTGGCAACCAGACGTTGGGGGGCAATGGCAGCGCATACGGGGCTTTCGCCCTGGTCAGCTCCGCCTCGTGGGGCGATGGCGATCCGGGCGGCAACAGCCTCGGCACCGAGCGTACGACGAAGATCGAAGACGCCTACCTGGGCTGGCGTTCCGGTGACCTGTTTCCTGTGCTCGGTAAAGACGGCGTGGATATTTCCGGCGGACGCCAGGTGGTCAAGGTCGGCCGAGGGTTCCTGATCAACGATGACGGTCTGAATCCCGGCAAGGGCCCGGCCGATGGCACCTTGAACCGTGGGGGCGCCTACTACCTGGCGGCCCGGCACGCGTTCGATCAGACCGCCGTGCTGCGCCTGGGGGGCCAGGACGGCCTGCATGGCAGCGTGTTGTGGCTCAAGTCCGACAACCGCATCCAGGCCGAGACCGAGTTGGCCGCCGGTACCCTGGATTACACCGCCCAACCGGGGACGCTCGGCTTGACCTGGGTCCATGGCCTGGACGTGAATGATCAATGGGCCAGCGATTTTCAACGCCAGCGCAAGGGCATGAACATCTATAGCGTGCGCGGTGAAGGCGATGCGGGCATCAAGAACGTCAGCCTGGCGTTCGAGTACGCCTGGCAGGACAAGGATGCGGGGCCTGAAAAAGCCTGGTACGGCGAGGCGGGCTACACCTTCGCCGATACCGCCTGGGCTCCCAAGGTGACGTATCGCTACACCCGCTATTCGCAGAACTGGGACGCGCTGTTCACCGGCTTGAGCACGGGCTATGGCACCTGGTTCCAGGGCGAAGTGGCCGGCAACTACGCCGGGCCGTTCAACACCAATACCCGCATCCACCATGTCGGGTTGAAGGCAACCCCATTGGAAAACCTGAGCCTGGGCGCGCTGTATTTCGATTACGCCACCGTGCGTAAAAGCAATGCGTTGAACCTCGATGGCCGCGAGCTGGATGTGTACGCCGAATGGGCGGTCAACCCGCACTTGATCATCACGCCGCTGGTGGGGCTGTACAAACCCAGGCAGGACTCGACCACCGGCGGCAATCAAGTGGGTGGCAATGGCACCAACCTGTACAGCCAATTGTCGGTGGCCGTGCCGTTCTGAGCGCGATGGGCTAGGGCGTGATGCTGCTCGGCGGGTTGCGCATGTTTTCGGCAATGCGCCGGGTGGTATCCATGACCATTTCGATCACGGTTTCCTGGCGCAGCAGCTTGAAGCTCTGGCTGCTGCCGACGGCGGACAGGCTGCCGACCACCTCGTCGAGGTCGGCCTGGATGATCGGTGCAGCGATACCGGTCAGGCCCAGGTTGAGTTCGTCGTGGGTCAGGCAGTAGCCGTCCTTGCGGATTTTTTTCGCGGCTTTGGAGAAACCGGCCCAGTCATACGGGCTGTCCGGGTCGTTGGCCATGTGCTCGTCGAACAAGCGTTGCAGGCGCCGACCTTTCTGGAAAGCGATCAGGACTTTCGATTGCGCCCCGCGAAAAAACGGCAACGGCTGCCCGCGCCCGAACGCAAAGTGATAGGTGTCGGTGGGTTCGGCGATGTATGTGTTGATGATGCGCCCGTCGTAAAACACGCTGGCAAACACCGCCAGGCCGGTTTGCGCGGACAGCTCGTGCATCAGCTCGCGGCCGGCGATCAGGATCGGATCGTACTGACGCATCATCCAGTCCAGCTCGATCACGCGCGGCCCCAGGCCATAGCTGCCGGCGTCCACGCGGGAGAGCATGCCGGCGTCACACAAGTCCTTGACGTAGCGGTACACGGTCGCCCGTGACAGACCCATGCGCTCGGCAATGGTGTCGGGTTCGATCTTCAGCGTCTGTGGACCGAACAGGTCCAGGATGCTCAGCAATTTGCTCAGGCTGCTCATTGTGTTCCTAAAAGAAAGGGAAGGGCGTTGGTTGCGTACCCGCCAGGATCAGGTCGCCCAAGCGCTGGCGCCACACTACCGCAGTGAGAGAAAAACGCAATCTCGGGATGGATCTTGAGCCTATAAATATCGCGTAAATCTCATTAAGTGAGAAAATAATTAACAAAATGCTTGTTGGTTGCGATTTTGTATGTGATAAATCTCATCACTGCGAATGCTCAAGCAAGAGGGCTGAAAATGAATGGTGCGCAACTGATAGTGAATGCGGCAGCGGCAAGCGGGATCGAGTACTGCTTCGCCAACCCCGGGACCACCGAGATTCCTCTGGTGGCCGCCATGGCCAGCGCACCTGCTCTCAAGCCGGTGTTGTCGCTGTTCGAAGGGGTGTGCACGGGCGCTGCGGACGGCTATGGCCGGATCGCCGGCAAGCCGGCAATGACCCTGACCCACTTGGGCCCAGGCTTTGCCAATGGCATCGCCAACCTGCATAACGCGCGTCGGGCCAATACGCCGATCGTCAACGTCATCGGCGATCACGCCTCCTGGCATGTCAACTACGATCCGCCCTTGGCCAGCGACATCCAGGCCCTGGCCGGCACCGTCTCTGGCTGGGTGCGCACTTCGCGCACGGCGGCGGGTATCGGTGAGGATTTGCAGGAAGCGGTGCGTGCGGCATGGCAGGCCAAAGGCCAGATCGCCAGTTTGATTCTGCCCATGGACCTGCAAGCCCACGCGGTGACGCACAACGGTGTGTTCGCACCACTGCGCGCTCCGGTTCGTCGGTTTGCCGGTGACCGGATCGAAACCGTGGCGCAGGCACTGCGGGACGGCCAGCGGCTGGTGTTTATCGTCGGCGATGAGGGCTTGTCGGTCGCCGGCCTGGAAGCGGCGGGGCGCCTGGCACAACTGCCCGGCGTGCGCCTGTTTGCCGAGACCTTTCCGCGCCTGAGCTACCGTGGTGGTGGTTTGCCGGACCTGGATCGCCTGCCGTATTTCCCGGAAGTGGCGATTGAAATTCTTGAGCAGTACGACCTGGTCATTTGTGCAGGCGTGCCCGAGCCCATCAGCTACTTTGGCTACGAAGGCATCCCGTCGCGCCTCGCCGAACGTGAGCGCCTGCTGACGTTGGCCGAAGTCGGTGACGATGTTGCCGGCGCGCTGACGGCGTTGGCCGATGCCCTGAATGCACCGGCCTATGTGCCGACCCCGGAGGGTATCGAACTGCCGCCCGGCCATGCCGAGCTGACGCCACAATCCATCGGCCAAGTGCTGGCCGCATCACTGCCCCACGACAGCATTGTCTCGGTCGAGGGCGGCACCTGCGGCTATCCGTTCTTTACCGCTTCCGCCCGCGCCGCGCGGCATCGGGTATTGACCAATACCGGTGGCGCGATTGGCCAGGGGATTCCGGTGGGGTTCGGTGCCGCCTTAGCGGAGCGCGGCAATAGCGTGTTCTGCCTGCAATCGGACGGCAGTGCCCAGTACACCATTCAAACCCTATGGAGCATCGCCCGCGAGCAGTTGCCGGTGGTGATCCTGATTGCCGCCAACCATCGCTACGCGATTTTGCAGAACGAGCTGCGCCGTTTCGGCATGACCGAAATGGACCCGCAAGCCCTGCGCCTGACCGTGCTCGACAGCCCGCGTATTGACTGGAAGGCCCTGGCCAAAGGCTACGGGGTCCCGGCCTGCACGGTACAGACCAATGCCGAACTGCAACGGGCGCTGGCCAATGCCAAGGCCGACCGTGGTCCTTGCCTGATCGAAATGGCGCTGTGAAGGAGTCGACTATGCATCAGCCCGAATTATTACCTGCCGTCCGGGCGTTCCTGGCGCAGCCCGGTCGCCTGTTCATCGGCGGTACC
This sequence comes from Pseudomonas sp. SH10-3B, assembly GCF_019891415.1. NCBI lineage: Bacteria > Pseudomonadati > Pseudomonadota > Gammaproteobacteria > Pseudomonadales > Pseudomonadaceae > Pseudomonas > Pseudomonas sp. SH10-3B. The sequence goes on from NZ_JAFLXD010000008.1 coordinate 64,614, forward strand.
TGGCAGGACGCCGCCAGCGGTCGGCGCTTTGCGGTGGAAAACCCGGCCACTGAACAGACCCTGACCGAAGTCGCCCAAGGCGATGAGCGCGATGTGAATGCGGCCGTTGCAGCCGCCCGCGCAGCCTTTACCGGCACGTGGGCCTTGCAGTCACCGGCGCAGCGTGGCCTGTTGCTGTTTCGCCTGGCCGATCTGTTGGATCAGCACCGTGAGGAACTGGCGCAACTGATCACCCTGGAGAACGGCAAGCCTATCGCCAACGCACGCGGTGAAGCGGCCAGCGCGGCGAATATCATCCGCTACTTCGCCGGCTGGCCCACCAAAATCGAAGGCAGCACGCTGCCCGTATCGCCGGCCAGCGGCGCGCCGATGCTCAACTACACGTTGCGCGAACCGGTGGGGGTCTGCGCGCTGATCGTGCCGTGGAACTTCCCGTTGACCATGTGCGTGTGGAAGCTGGGCCCGGCGTTGGCCACCGGTTGCGTGGCGGTGCTCAAGCCCGCCGAGCAGACGCCGCTGATCGCGATCCGCCTGGTGCAACTGATCGAGGCGGCAGGCTTTCCCGCCGGCGTGGTCAACCTGATCACCGGCCTGGGCGCCGACACCGGCGCACCGCTGGCACAGCACCCCGACGTGGACAAGATCGCCTTTACCGGCTCGACCCAGGTCGGGCGGCTGATCGCCCAGGCGGCCACTCGCAACATGAAAAAGGTCTCGCTGGAACTGGGCGGCAAGTCGCCGAACATCATTCTTCCAGACGCCGACATTGTGCGCGCCGCCAAGGGGGCCGCCGATGGGATTTTCTACAACCAAGGGCAGGTGTGCACGGCGGGTTCACGCCTGTATGTACACGCCAGTGTGCTCGACCAGGTGCTCGAAGAATTGCAGCGCCATGCCGCCGCCTATGTGCTGGGTAACGGCCTGGACCCGGCCAACAGCATGGGGCCGTTGGTCTCCGCGCGGCAGTTGAACACCGTCAAGGGTTACCTGCAGCGGGGCCAGGAGGAGGGCGCCGAACTGATCTGCGGCGGCGGCCGTCCCGAACACCTGGAGCATGGGCATTTCATTCAACCGAGCGTGTTCCTCGACCGTGCCGAGCGCGCCTGTGTAGCTCGCGAAGAAATCTTCGGCCCGGTACTGACCGTCATGAGCTGGACAGAAATCGACGACCTGGTGCTGCGCGCCAACGATTCGCCGTATGGCCTCGCCGCGGGCCTTTGGACCCGCGACCTGCGCTCGGCGCATCGCGTGGCCGCACAGCTCAAGGCCGGCTCGGTATGGATCAACTGCTGGAACGTGGTCGATCCCTCTTCACCGTTCGGTGGCTACAAACAATCCGGCTGGGGCCGGGAAATGGGCAAGAACGTGATCGATGCCTACACCGAGACCAAGAGTGTGTTTGTCGATCTGGCCTGAACTGAATAATCACAAGAGGTAATTGCTATGGATCTGGAATTGAAAGGCCGCGTGGCCATTGTCACCGGTGGCGGTATGGGCATCGGCAAGGAAGTCGCACGTTTTCTCTCCGAGGAAGGCTGCAAGGTGGTGATCTGCGCACGGCGCATGGCGTTCCTGCAGCTGGCGGCCGAAGAGATCACCGCACAGACCGGCAATGAAGTGCTGCCGCTGTTCTGTGACACCAATGACATGAAGGCTGTGTCGGAGATGGTCGAGGCGGCTCACAAGCATTTCGGCCGTATCGACATTCTGGTCAACGGTGCTGCGGCGCCATCGGGTGTGGTGCGCAATGACATCGAACACGCCGGGGATGATGAGCTGCTGTCGGACCTCAACACCAAGGTGATCGGCTACTTCCGTTGCGCCAAGGCGGTGACCCCACACATGAAGGCGGGCGGCTTCGGTCGCATCATCAACATCGGCGGCCTCACCGGGCGCAGCAGCAAAGTGCTCTCGGGCATGCGCAACCTGGCCATCGCGCACATGACCAAGACCCTGTCCGACCAGCTTGGCCCGTCGGGTATCACGGTCAACCTGATTCACCCCGGCGTCGTCGATACCCCGCATATCCAGGAGCTGTACGAGCGCGAAGCAGTCAAGCAGGGCAAGACTGCCGAGCAGGTCGAACAGGCCTACATCGACGCGACGCCGATTCGCCGCACCCTCGCACCGATTGAAATGGGCTGGCTGATTGGCTTCCTGGCGTCGCCGAAAGCGGCTGCGGTGACCGGTGAATCCATCGGCATCGACGGCGGTTTGACCCGTGGCATCTATATCTGAGGAGTATCACAGATGAGTAATGGAACCCTTTTGGTCGCCACCGTCGGGCAAGCGGTGATCCGCAGCGCCGACGATGGCAAGACCTGGCATCGCCTGGGCCTGGGGCAGGACCTGGAGTTCGATGCGATCACCCGATCCTTGAGCCTGCACCCCGACACGCCCGAGCGGATCTATGCCGGTACCGATGTGGGCTTGTGTGTGAGCCACGATACCGGTGGGCATTGGCAGCGCATCGATTCGCCTTTCAACGGGCAAACCGTGTGGAAAGTTGCGGTTGACCCGCAGGATGCACAACGCATTTTCGTCGGCACCGGCGCGCCTTCGCGTGCCGTGTTGTGGCGCACCCTGGACGGCGGCCTGAGCTGGGATCGCGCCCCGGTGGAGATCCCCGAGTTCTGCGATGGTGTCAGTCGTCCACGCCTGCTGGCCTTCGCCTATGACCCCACCGACCGCAACCAGCTGTGGTTCGGCCTGGAGGAGGGCGGGTTGTTCCATTCCCGTGACGGTGGCGACAGTTGGACCCGCGTCGATGACCGACTGCTGTGGGACTACAACTCGGACGTCCACAACATCCTGGTACTGCCCAATCACGGCGAGAAAGTCATCGTGGTGGTCTGCGTCAATGCGGTGTACCGCAGTCTGGACGAGGGACTGACCTGGACCGGCATCATTGGTCGCGAAGCCTTCGGCCTGTACTACATACGCGCCATGAACGCGCCGTTGGGCACGCAAAACGAGCTGTACCTGAGTATTTCCGATGGTACGCCCGGCACCACCAGCAAGATTCTGATATCCCGTGATGCCGCACTCAGTTGGAACGTGCTGCCGCTGCCACAACAGCCCAACTCCTGCGTCTGGGCGATTGCCTTCAACCCGGCCAACCCGCGACAGATCGTGGCGGGCACCAAGTACGGGCATTTGTTCACCTCCGACAATGGCGGTGACGGCTGGCAGAAACATTGGCGGGAATTCAGCGAGATCGCTGATGTGCTGTGGACGCCTGCGGTTGCGCAGATCAAGTCCGGGCATCAATCCATCGTCAAAAAGCACTGAGGTATACCGCCATGAAGATCGAGATCCTGCGGACTCACCTATCGCTCTGGGTCAGTGACCCTGACGTGTCGGCGCGCTGGTACGCCGACATCCTGGGCATGCACGAAAGTGCCCGAGGCGAGAGCTGGGTCATGATGGCGTTTGGCGGCAAGCACCACGACATCGCCTTGATTCGTGCCGATCCCGGCGCCCATCAAGGTGGCCTGGGGCTGCAACATTACGGCCTGGAAATCGCCGGGGACATGACCACCTTGCGCCAGCTTTACGGCATGTTGCTGGGCAAAGGCGTCGAGGTGGTGAAGATCACCGATCACGAGATCGGTCATGGCGTGTACTTCAACGACCCTGACGGCAATCGCATGGAATTCTTTCTCGAAACCGAACACGACGATGCGCGCGGCAAGGCCCGTTTCAAGGCTGCCGGCGCGCCGAGCCGACATTTCAACCTCGATCCACTCGACCCACTTTGAGGCAATGCTGATGAAAACCGCGAACTTTGCTACGTATCACATCCGCAAATGGTACAGCTTCGTCGAAGAAACCCTGGCCAACGAAACCGGCCAACTGGCCGATGGCGAGCCGCTGTTCAAGTACGCGATTGCCGCCGTGATCGCCAACCCCTATGCCGGTCGCTACAGCGAGTCGCTTGCCGAACTGGTCGATCCATCGCCGCTGTTGGGCGAAGAGTTCGGCCGGCGCATACAGGCACTGGCCGGTGCCCATGAGATCGTCAGCTATGGTAAGGCGATCCTGGTCGGCAGCGCGGGCGAATACGAGCACGGCAACGCGTTCCTGACCAACCCGGCCGCCGATCCGATTCGCGTCGCGCTGGGGGGTGGCAAGTCGTGGGTGCCGTCTACCGGCAAGCGCGGCGGACCGGGTTCGACCATCGACGTACCGCTGGCACACAAGGATGCGCTCTACGTGCGTTCCCACTACGACAGCATGTCGCTGATGTTCGGCGACGGCCCCGCGCCGGATGAAGTGATCGTGATCTGGGCCTTCGCCACCCGTGGCCGCTTGCATGCACGGCTGGGTGGCCTGCTGGCCGAAGACATCAAAGGTATTGATGGACTGCACTGATTGCAGGCGTGCGGCCTTGGCAACGCCGGTTTAAAACCACAACAAGAAAGCGGTGAATAGCGATGAAGCAGGAGAAGACCCAGGTTGTCATTGTCGGGGGCGGGCCCAATGGGATCACGGCCGCGCACTATATGGGGATGTACGGTATCGACTGCGTCGTCCTTGAGCTTGCCGACTGCATACTGCCGTACCCGCGTGCGGTGGGCATGGACGATGAAGCGTTGCGCGTGCTGCAGGCTATCGGCATTGCCGAACTGGCCGTGCGCGACATGATCTGCGACGTGCCGCTGCGCTATTACAACGCCCGTGGTGTGTGTTTTGCCGAGGTCAAGCCCAGTACCGCGCATTACGGCTGGCCCATGCGCAACATCTTCATGCAGCAGCTGCTCGAAGGCACGCTGCGCGAAACCCTGGGGCAGCGCAGCAGTGTAGTGCTGCGCCAGGGCCATGAAATGCTGGAGCTGGAGCAGGACGGAGAGGGGGTGACCTTGCAGGTGCGCGATGCCCAGGGCGAGGTCTATCAGCTGCGTGCCGATTACGTGATCGGCGCCGATGGCGGGCGCTCCACCGTACGCAAAAAGTTGGGTGTCGAACTGCTGGGGCTGACCCATGCGCGCAAATGGGTGGTGGTGGATGTCGCCAATGACACCCTTGATGCGCCGTATACCGCACTGCATGCCGATCCGCAGCGGCCGTTCGTGTGCATCTACTTGCCCTACCAGCAGCGACGCTGGGAATTCATGCTGATGGAGGGCGAAGATGAGGCGAAGATGTGCGAAGAGAGCACCATCCGCGACCTCATCCGTGGGCATATCGGCGATGCGGTGGATGCGTTGAATATCATCCGTATCCGCGCCTACACCCACCATTCACGGGTGGCGGCGCGGTTTGTCCAGGGGCGAGTGGCACTGGTCGGCGATGCTGCGCATATATCGCCACCCTGGGCCGGGCAGGGCCTTAATTCCGGGCTGCGCGACGTGGCCAACGTGGCCTGGAAACTCGCGGCGATTATCCAGGGGCGCGCGTCCCATGGGATCCTCGCCAGCTACGACCAGGAACGTCGCGGGCACGCCACCGAACTGGTGGCCCTGGCCGACAATATGGGCACGGTCTTGGGGCTGACCAACCCATTGATGGCCGGCGTGCGCGACTGGTTGTTCCAGGCGGTGAACAGCGTCGATAACCTGCGCTCGCACCTGCTGGAGTTCAAGTTCAAACCCAAGGCGACCATCACCAAAGGGCTGGTCTATCACGAGCGTGCCGAACTGCGCGAAGACGACCTGGTCGGCCAGCTGTTTGTGCAGCCGTATATCGAAGACGCCCAGGGGCAACGCCGGCGTCTGGATGACGTGCTGGGCAACTCCTATGCGGTGCTGGGTTACCGGGTCAATCCGCGTGAGCAACTGAGCGCAGAAATGGCAACGTTCTGGGCTCGCTGGGACACGCGCTTTATCCAGGTCAATCGTTCGCGCAGTGGTCCGGTCCGCAACCAGCCATTGACGGCCACGGACGCCATCAGCGTGGAAGATGTGGATAACCGCCTCGGTGAATGGTTCTCCAGGGTGCGCGATTGCATCGTCGTGGTGCGTCCGGATCGGTTTGTTGCCGCCATCACCACGCCGGAGCGGCTTGACGCGGTATTACGCAAGTTAGCGGGGCAACTGTCATGAGCATCGATACGGGCGTATTAAGCCAGTTAGACCAGGCCACGCGTGCGGTGCAAGCGATTGCGCCACTGGCCCCCGAGGCGCTGGACCTGCGCGGCGGCTACGCACTGCAACGCCTAGCGCTGGATGCGCGCCTGGCGGCGGGCGAACAGTTCAGCGGTTGGAAGATCGCCTTCGCTGGCAGCGCCGCGCAACGGCGCTTCGGCATTGACGAACCGGTGTATGGCGGCCTGACCGATCAGATGCGCGTACCGTCGAACACGGCGGTGGCGCTTTCGCGGTTGATCCAGCCCAAGCTGGAAGTCGAAGTGGCGATTGTGCTGGGTCGCAGCCTGGCGCCAGGTGACTACAGCGATGAAGAAATCCTGGCCGCAATTGCCGAAGTGGCACCCGCGTTCGAAATCGCCGACTGCCGTTGGCAGGGGTGGACTTTCGGGGTAGGGGCCTTTCTGGCCGACAACGCGGCGGCGGGTTTGTATTGCCTGGGGCCCAGAACCGTTTTCGACCCTGTTGAACATGCCAACGTGGCGTTCCGCCTGGAATGCGCAGGCGCGATCTGCGGCGAAGGGGAGACCCTGGGCCGGGAAGATCCACCGCTGGCCAATCTGTGCTGGCTGATACGCCGGCTGCTGGCCGATGGTCAACCGGTGGAAGCCGGGCAGGTGGTGCTGTCTGGCGCGCTGTTGGCGCCGATGAATATCCAGCCCTGCACCTACCGCCTGCAGATGTTTGGCACGGAACTGGCTTTGCTTTTCACTGCGGACACTGCCGCAGTGTGAGCCCTAGCTGCCGTCAAGGATGACTCCAGTCCCCTTCAGGCCGATACGACAACGGGGCCCCCGAGGAACGACGACCATGCTTGCTGAAGTTCGAACCTTCAATGACCCTCAATTGCACGCCGGCTCCATCCAGGGCTGGCGGCAAGTGTATGACCAACTGGGGCGTGGCTGCCTGACCAGTGGGCTGCGCCAATTGTCTGCCGAGCGCTTTCAGATCTTCCAGGAAGTGCTGGACAAGCGCGTGGTGCAGCGTGGCTTTGCGCCTAAAGGACGACTGTGCGTGGCCATGTCGTTGGGCAGTGCACCGGTGGTACAGGGGCAGCAGGTGGGCGCGCACAATGTGGTGCTGTTGCGCGATGGCGAGGAGTTTGTACTGCATGCGCCCGAAGGCACGCATTTCTTCGCGCTTAACGTCGACACCGTACGTTTTGCCAAACTCGCCGCCTTCGAATTGTCCAGCGACCAACTCAAGCGCGTCACCACCCGTTCCCAGATTTGCGTGGATGACGCGTTACTGTTGCGGATACGCCAGCGTATCTACCCGCTGTTTCGTCACCTATTGCAACAGACGGACCCTATCAGTGCCTGCGCCGAAAAGATGCTTGAAGACGAGCTGCTTGGCGCCTTTCTCGATCTGTTCAGCAACGCCACCGACGAAGTGCGTTGCCGGCGTGGCAACTTCGCCGTGAGTGCCTACCTGGTCAAGCGTTGCCAGGAGTTGATCGACGCCAGCGGTGACACGCCACTGAGCATTCTCGACCTGTGCGAACACCTGCGGGTCAGCAGACGGACCCTGCAGAACAGTTTCCAGGCGGTGACCGGCATGCGCCCGGTCGAGTACCTGCGCAACCTGCGCCTGAACGCGGTACGCCGGCAGTTGATCACGACCCCGGCCTGCAGCCAGAACGTCGGCGATGTGGCGGTGGCCATGGGTTTTTTCCATCTGAGCCACTTCGCCGCGCATTACCGCGAGTTGTTTGGCGAGTCTCCATCGGAAACTCAACGGGCGAACCTCTGAATAGGCGAGGGATCAGGCCGCCTCGTTCAACCCCGGATCCACGCGTTTGCCGATGTCCTTGAGCCGAGCCAATTGGTCGACCACGCTGGGGGCTTCATCCAGGCAACTGACGAACGTCCACAGGTAAGTCATCACCGCATAGATATGGCCGGCCTTCACCGCAGGCGCCAGTGCCAGTTGGCTGATGGCGACCACAAACAGCAAGGCTGCCAGAATGCCGATGGTGAGAAAGGCGATGGCCTCGCGGTCCGATAGGCAGATACGCAGGCGCGACAGCACCTGATAGTGACGACGCAAGGTGTGCGCGCCGACGCTTTCCACCAGGCTGATTTCCTTTTCCAGACGGTTGTTCAAGCGCTCATGCAAGCGCTGGTTGCGCCGCGCAAAGCCAGGCACCACGACGAGACAGAGCCCCAGCGCCAGCAGGCACGCCAGGCCGACCCAGGGTTCAATCGCCAACAACATGGCGGCCGCGCCGATGATCGAGACCAGCGCCGTGGCAATCGTGGGCACGTGTTTTTCGAAAAAATCGACGAATTCCCGTGCCAATACCACCCGTGCGGCGGCCTTGGAGGTGCTGTGTCGTTGCAGGCGCTGGTTAAGAATCACCGGCACTGCAAGGTCGGCGTAGATACGCGTAAAGGTGCGGGTGTCCAGGGCGCGCCGGGCGGCGCCCACCACCCAGAAACCCAGGACCACGGCGGCGTAGAGCAGGGCGTTGCCGGCATCGCCACGGAGCATGGCGTCTACGGCAAACCCCGCAAACAAGGGGTAGGCGAGCAGCAGGGCATTTTCCAACGCGACCAGCGACAGGGTGCCGAACAACTTGCCCGGATAGGCCTTGGCGATCGCCTTGAGTGTCTGGCTGGCGGACTGTTGCCCGAGCTTGCGGCTGTGCTCGATCAGGAGTGGAGGTGTGACGGAGGGCATGGGCCACCTGGCTTACGCAGAGTACGGGGGTGGGAACTGAGGGTCCCGGTATAAAGACCGTGGGTGACGTCGAGCAGATAGCGCGTCTCCTCGGTCACCAATAACAAGTCGATCTGGACTTCTTCGATGACGATTTCGAGAATGATCAGCAGGCAAATGGCCGGCGCGGTAAATAACCAGTGGTAATAGGACTGGCTGAACAGCGAGGCGATCACCCCCAGGACCCACAGTGACAACACCAGGCGGGGCGCCTGTTTTTGCAGGGGAATCCAGAACCGCTGCAGTTTTCTGAGCTTGGCGCTGTAGAGCCGTACCGAGTCTTCAAGCAGCGTCACGTCAATTCGGTTTCGATCGCGATCGTTAATAGACATACAAGCAATCCCAGGCTGACCTACAAGGGGCGGGTGTTTGACTTGGCCATGGCGCGCGCAGGCAGCGCGCGGTTCAGCCAGGCCAGGTTGACTTCGTTGACTTGCACCCATTTGCCGTTCTCTGGAATCCCTTCGCAGCTCTTGAAAGCGATACAACGTCCCTGTGTGTCGAGCAAGGCAAAGTGGCGGTACCGATTGACCCTGAAAATAGAGAGGCGCATGCCTTCACCTGGGGCGGTTGGGGTTAGATGGCGACCAGTTGGTCGGGCCAGCTCAATTCGAATAAGGTGCCGCCGTTGTCCAGGTTCCGGCAGGTCACGCTGCCCTGGTGGGACAGGGCGATCGCACGCACCACGGCGAGCCCCAGGCCGCTGCCGCCCTGGGCACGGGAGCGCGAACTTTCGCCGCGCTGGAACGGTTCGAAGATGTGCGTTGCGAAGGCCTCTTCTATGCCCGGACCCTCGTCCGCGACACTCAAGGTATTCAGGCCATCCTGGCTGCTCAGGCGCACGGTGACATTGCCTGGGGTGGCATGCCGTCTCAGATTGTCCAGCATGGCCAGCAACGCTTGGCGGATCCTGGCGGGATCACACTGCACAGGCCGTTCGAGCAGATCCAGATGCAGCACGAACCCGGCGGCAAGCAGGCCCGGTTCGAACAGGCGGGCGTCTGCCTCGATTTCCTCGGCCAGGTCGGCACTTTGGATATGCACTTCGAGGTAACCATTGTCCGCCAGGCCCACTACCCGCAGGTCTTCGATCAGGCGCGTCAGGCCTTCCACTTGGTTCAGCAGACTGTAGAACTGCGCCTGGTCCGGCGTGAACACGCCTTCCGCCAACCCTTGCAGGCGGCCACGCAGGATGGTCAGCGGGGTGCGCAATTCGTGTGCAATGGCGGCGTTCCAGAAGGATTGCTCCTCGGCCATGCGTTTCAATCTATCGGCCATGCTGTTGAAGTCATCCACTAACAAGGTGGCCTCCGCCAATGAGCGGTTGGAGGCGGTTGCCCGGGCATCGAGGTCGCCGTCGGCGAGGCGGCGCAGGCTGGTTGCGACCGAGTTCAAGGGCATCAGAATGCGTCGGGACAGTTTGATCGCGACCACGGCGCCCACTGCCAGGCTGATGCAGGTGATCAGTGCCATCCATGCCCACTCCACGCCGGTGGGCAGCCATTCGTCCACGTCCAGATCCGACGGCGGCCAGAACATCCAGAGCAACGCGTAAAACACATAGGAACCGACCACCGCCAGTGCGATCACACAGAGCACCACGGCGGACATCGACAAAATGATCTGCCGGCTCAAACTGTTGGCGATCCTCATGGGGTGCTCCCGAATCGGTAGCCGACGCCACGGATACTGGCCGGTACGCCCTGCAGGCCCAGATCTTCGATTTTGCGTCGCAGCTTGCTGATATGGCTGTCGACTGTGCGCTCCAGGCTGTCGCTTTCGGGCGAACACAGGGCCAGCAATTCGGCGCGACTGAATACGCGCTTGGGGGCCTTGGCCAATTGGGCCAACAACCTGAACTCGGTTACCGTCAGGTTGAGCGGGTGCTTCTGTGCCCCGATCTGCACACTGACTTCATGGCTGTCGATGTCGATTTCAAAGGCGTTCACCCGCAGTACGCTGGGGCGGGTGGCATAGCCGTGATCGAGCGAGCGTCGCAGTACCGCCTGGGTCCTGGCGACGACTTCGGCCGGGTTGAACGGTTTGACGATGTAGTCGTCGGCGCCGATGCGCAGGCCCATGAGTTTGTCCATGTCCTGGTCCTGGGCAGTCAGCATGATCACGGGGGTGGTGCCCCGGTGCCGGATCTCGGCCAGTACCATCCAGCCGTCCAGGTTTGGCATCAGCACATCCAGCAACACCAGATCAGGCTTGAGCGATTGATGCAGTTCAAGGGCGCGGCGGCCATCCAGGGCATGGGCGGTCTGGAAGCCACTGCGCTTGAGATAGGCGCTGAGGATGTCGGCGATTTCGGGTTCGTCTTCGGCGATCAATATCAACGCCTGGCGTTTGTCCGCGAGGTCCGTGGGTGTCGATACTCGGTGTGATTCGGTCATGGTCCGCTCGGTCGTGCTGTTCGATCGTCGCAGTATGGCGAATTAGCCTGTTGCGACGAAGACTACTGTGCACCACGAGCATGCGCTTTCATGGGAGGTTTTATGGAGAAACGATGGAGATGCGGATTTATTTGCGCAGAGTGTGATCAGGCGTAGCTGATCCTGTCGGTGTAGGCGTTTTGGGTCATTGTGCGTTGGTAGTCGCAGGGGGTGGTGCTGACCAGTTTCTTGAAATCGCGCAGGAAGTGCGATTGATCGGAAAAGCCCAGGTCGAGGGCCAACTGCGAAAACGATACATCGTGCTGGGTGTTAAGGGTGTCCAGAGCCGCCTGGCAGCGGATGATCCGGCAAAACGTCTTGGGTGACATGCCGGTGTCCTGGTTGAACTGGCGGTGCAGGGTACGGCTGGTGTAGCCGCTGAGGTCTTCGAGTTGCTGGATGCGAATATCGCCGCGATGGTGCAGCGCCTGCTGGATGATCATCGCGGTGAGTTTCGACGTCTTGCCCATCAGGCGCGGGGTCAGGTAGTCGTTGAACAGCCGCATCTGATCGCCCAGCAGCGGTGCCTGGACAATGCTTTCGAAGATGCGTTGGGCAAACTCGGAAACCTCCAGCAGGTCGAGTTCGCGTTCGGTCAACTCCTCGGCAAGCACATTGACGAAGCCGGGAATGACCCCCGGTGCAAAGCGCACGCCGAAGTAGTGGTGGTGCTGGTGCAACTCGACGGCCTGGGCAACCAGCGGAGTGCCGCAGATTCGCGCCGTGGGGCGTGTCGCATCACAGTCGAACAAAATATCCACGCAGCCGTCCGGCACGGCCAGCAGGTTGGCCGATTGCGCCACATCGAATGCATAGAAATGCGAGATCGCCGGGTGCGCGCAAGGCATCACCGAATAGCGTGAAGAGTTGAGCACGAACCAGGGCTGTTCGTTCGCTGTGTGGTGCCGGGGAGTCGGCACGCTCGGTTTGATCATGGTTGTACCTAGGGAAGGCCGCGCTACGGGAAATTTAACGCATTAATCACGCCAACTATTCGCGTGTCGGCGTGAGCGGCATGTCCGAAATTTACAATACCGCCGATACCCACCGCCTGATACTCGGTCTCGACAGCGTGGAGCTGCGCCTATCGCAGTGATATCACCTTCAGCCCGAGAATAACTATGTCTACAACTACAAAAATCGACTTCATCTACCTCTCCGAGCAGGACATGATCCGCGCGGGTGTAACCAACATGCTGGCCTGTGTGAATACCATGGAGGAGATGTTCGGTTTGCTGTACGCCGGTGACTATCGCATGGCCGGCCCGAACAACGATTCCCATGGCGCGATGGTGATTTTTCCGCAGGATTCGCCGTTTCCGAACATGCCCAAACCCACGGCTGATCGGCGCATGATGGCCATGCCGGCCTACCTGGGCGGCAGTTTCTGCACCGCCGGGGTGAAATGGTACGGCTCCAATATCGCCAACCGCGAAAAAGGCCTGCCGCGTTCCATCCTGATGTTCACCCTGAACGACCCCGACACCGGCGCGCCGTTGGCCCATATGTCGGCCAACCTGCTGTCGGCGTATCGCACCGGTGCGATTCCCGGCGTGGGTGCACGCCACCTGGCGCGCAAAGACTCAAAAGTCGTCGGCCTGCTTGGTCCTGGCGTGATGGGCAAGACCACCCTGGCGGCCTTCATTGCGGTGTGCCCGCATATCGACACACTGAAGATCAAGGGCCGTGGCCAGCAGAGCCTCGACAACTTTATCGCGTGGGTCGAACAGACTTATCCGCAGATCACCACGATAGAAGTGGTCGACACTCTCGAAGCGGTGGTCCGCGACTCGGACCTTGTTACTTATTGTAGCTCCGGCGCCACGGGCGACCCCTCGATCTACCCAATTGTGCGGCGTGAGTGGGTCAAGCCAGGTGCCTTCCTCGCGATGCCGGCGTCTTGCTCGCTCGACGCGGGAATGGAGCAGCTTGACGTACGCAAGGTGCTCGATAACACCGGTCTCTACCAGGCCTGGTTCGAAGAATTGCCCAAGCCCGCGCACCACAATGTGCCGGTGATTGGCGTGCGCTTCATGGACATGATTGCCGAAGGCAAGATGCAGCTCGAAGACGTCGAGGACATCGGCAAGATCATCGCCGGGGCCGCGCCTGGCCGCAGGAACGATGAAGAAATCATCATCATGTCGGTGGGTGGCATGCCCGTCGAGGACGTGGCGTGGGGCACGGTGGTGTACCGCAACGCTATCAAGCAAGGCATCGGCGTGACCCTGAACCTGTGGGAAACCCCGGAGCTGCGCTGAGCCACACCTTCCTTCAACCTGACGAGGTATTCGACATGACAAAAATCATCAAGCTCAAGACCGGTTCGCCGTTCGAAGATCAGGCCAGCTATTCGCGCCTGGTGGTGGTGGACAACTGGATCTACGTGTCCAACACCGCTGGCCGCAACCCGCAGACCAAGCTGATCCCGGAAGACGTCCTGGAGCAGACACACCAGGTGTTTGCCAACATCGAGTCGGCCCTGAAAGTCGTCGATGCGAGCCTGGCCGATGTGGTGTGTTCGCGGGTCTTTATCCAGGACCCCAAGGATGTGCCGGCCGTGATGGGCCTGATCGGTGAAAAGTTTCGCGGCGTCGATCCGGCCAGCACCGTCACCTGTCCACCCCTGGGCTCGACGGTCTACAAGGTCGAGCTGGAAGTGACGGCGTATCGCAACGCGTCGAAGGCGCAGGTCGAGGTCATTCGCCTGTCGCAATAATCGTCACGCGGCCGTGCGCAGGCGTGGCCGTCCTTATTCGCTTACCGAGTCTTGACCATGGCACCGACAATAGCGCCCCTGACAACCTCCACCGTGTTTCCCCGCGCCACCTCCGTCGTCATCATAGGCGGCGGGATCATTGGCCTGACGGCTGCGCTGACCCTGGCCGAGCGCAACATCTCGGTGGTGGTCGTGGAGAAAGGCCGGATCGCCGCCGAGCAGTCCTCCCGCAACCTGGGCTGGGTGCGCAAGACCAGCCGCCACGCCGCTGACATCCCGCTGGCCCTCGCTGCTGACCGCTTGTGGGCGCAGATGCCTGAGCGGGTAGGGGCGGATGTGGGGTATCGCCAGGAAGGCATCATGTTTGTCGGGCGTACCTCGGCGCAAATGGCCATGCACGAAAACTGGCTCAAGTCGGTGGAGCATTTGTCGCTGGATTCGCGCCTGCTCAGCAAGCGTGAGATTGACGCGCTGGTACCCGGCGGCGTAGGGCAGTGGGCCGGCGGTATCTTTACGCCATCCGATGCGCGTGCCGAACCGACGCTGGCCAGCAGCGCGATTGCCAAGGCCGCCATGGCCTTGGGTGTGGTGATCATTGAGCAATGCGCGGTGCGTACGTTGCAGATGGCTGCCGGTGCGGTCAGTGGTGTGGTCACGGAAAAAGGCGAAATTCGCTGCGATCACGTCTTGCTCGCGGGGGGCATGTGGTCACGGCGCTTTCTGGGCAACCTCGGGGTGTCGTTGCCGACCCTGCCGTTGACCTGCTCGGTGCTGCGCACCCACCCCATGGACGGGCCGACGGAGATTGCTGTCGGCGCGCCGGACTTTTCGTTTCGCAAGCATAAGGACGGCGGTTTCATCATTACTCAACGCGGTAAGTTGGATGCCTTCCTGACCCTCGACCACCTGTTGCTCGCCAAGCAATACATGCCGCAGTTCCGTGCGCAACGCAGCGTGCTGAACGTGTCGCTGGGCAAGCCGTTTGTCCAAGACCTGGCGCTGGCACGGCGTTGGCGCGCCGACAGCGTGAGCCCGTTCGAGCGCGTCAGGGTGCAGGATCCGGCGGCCAATCCACGGCTCAACGGCGACGCGATGAACAACCTGATTGCCGCCTGGCCGGTGTTTGAACAGGCGCGGATTGCCCACGCCTGGGCGGGCACTATCGATGTAACACCGGACTCCAATCCGGTCATCGGGCCGGTCGCGCAGATCCCGGGCCTGACCGTGGCCACCGGCTTCTCGGGGCACGGGTTCGGCACATCGCCGGCGGCGGGCCATCTTGCGGCGGACCTGGTCAGTGGGCATACGCCGATCATTGACCCAAGCCCTTACCGCTTCGACCGTTTCTAAAGGAGCAAGGCCATGCCTGCCGATAGCTGTTTCTTCACCAATCGTTCGGGCTTGCGCCTGCACTATTTGCGCTGGGGCGCCCAGACCGGTGTGCCCTTGGTGCTGTTGCATGGCTTGCGAGCCTATGCCCAGACCTGGGAATCGCTGGTGCAAACCCTGGGGGAGGGGTACTGCATTTATGCCCTGGACCAGCGTGGCCGTGGGTTGAGCGACTGGGCTGAACCTTCCAGTTATCACACTCAATCCTATGTCGAGGACCTTGAGGATTTGATCGCCCATGTCGGCCTGCAGCGTTTTGTCTTGCTCGGGCATTCATTGGGCGGCGCCAACGCCCTCGAATATGCGCGGCAACACCCCGGTCGCTTGATCGGCTTGCTGATCGAGGACATCGGCCCCGGGTCTTCAACACAGGGCGATGGCGCGGCGCGTATTCGTCGCGAAATGGGCCAGACGCCGTTGCAATTCGACAGCTGGGACACTGCCCGTGCCTTCTGGAAGGCGTCACGCCCAGGCCTGTCAGAGCAAGGCCTGGCATCCAGGCTGGCGCACTCGATGCAAGAACGCGACGGCGTGATTGGCTGGCGCCATGATCAGCACGGAATTGCCGAGGCACGACTGAGTATTGAACCCACTGATTTGTGGCCGGCGGTGCGCTCATTGGATTGCCCAAGCCTGTTCATTCGCGGTGGCCGCTCGGACTTTCTACCACCGGCCATGCTGCAGGCCATGTGCGCCAGCAACCCCCAGGTCCAAGCCGTGGAAGTGGCAGACGCCAGTCACTATGTTCATGACGATCAAGGCGAAGTGTTCAATCGCCTGGTCGCAGACTTTTTAAGCCGTGTGGTGCGTGCAGCTTAGTGAGGTTTTCAGTCTGGGGTGGGGGTAAGAGATAGGGCCGGCAGCTCACTGGGTTACCTGCCGACACATTGATTTTCGTATTGGTGGGTGATGAGAGCAGGAAGTTGAGCGGCCTGACATATGATTTAACATAATATACATTATGCGTAATACGATGTTACGGATTCAGGGGCAGCCCCCATAGGATTTCAACGCAGCGCTCAGGTGTTGCTTCTAGCAACACACGTTCAGGACGACGACTTCTGGGCTTGGCCATCCTGCCGCTTCAACAATCGATTATCCGTCTCGCTGTACCCGAAGATGCACAACTCCTGCCCGCCATTGAAATCTCCGCTGCTCAGGCATTTCGAATGATGGATGCGTTGAGTTGGCTACTAGCTGAATCGCCTCCGATGCCCATCGAGGGTCTTAACCAACTCATAGCGCTATCGAGTTGCACTTGATGACTAAATCGCCCGCAAGGATTTCTTAGGGCTGAGTACGATGACATTCACAGACGTGCCATGAAATGCACCGTTTTACTCCCGGTTAGGCTTTTCAAACCCAAGCCCCGCAGACCTGGATCAGAGGCTAGCGGCGATATTCAGCGAGGATTAAAAGCACGGATTCGCTCCGGAGCGTCGGTGTGTCGTGGCATGGCCGGTGACTTAAATAGGAGCTTTCAGGCCTTTAGGCTTGTAGAACCGGGTGATGTGAAGGATGAGCTACCCTTCCCCATCAATAACCATTAAATATAACTAAACTAAATGACTATTTAGTTTAGTTATAATCCATTTGTTATTAACGGCATACGCATCAACGTCAGTAACCGCCCGCCGCCGTCACCGCACCGCCCACAATCGCAATCCCCGAACTGCTACCCAAACGTGTAGCGCCCGCTTCAATCATCTTCACCGCCGTCGGGTAATCGCGTACGCCACCGGACGCTTTGACTCCAACCCCGGCGCCCGCGGTTTTACGCATCAGGGCGACGTCTTCGGCGGTGGCACCGCTTCGGCTGAACCCCGTGGACGTCTTGACGAATGCCACACCCAAGTCCCGGCAGATTTCGCAGGCCTGGACTTTTTGCGCGTCGTCCAGCAGGCAGGTTTCCAGGATGACTTTCAACGGCACGGCGCCGCACGCCTTGTGGACCACGGCAATGTCTTCGCGTACTGCCTCCAGCAGGCCGTCCTTCAGCCAGCCGATATTGAGCACCATGTCGATCTCCCCTGCCCCGGCGGCAATCGCCCGTTCGGCTTCGAAGGCCTTGGTGTCACTCAGGCCGGCGCCCAGCGGAAAGCCCACCACGGCACAAATCACCACGCTGGCGTCGGTCAGGCAGGACGCGGCGTAAGGCACCTGCCCCGAGTTCAGGCACACCGAATAAAAGCCATGCTCCCGGGCTTCCTCGCACAAGGTGCGAATCTGTTCACGGGAGGCGTCGGGCGCCAGCAAGGTGTGATCGATGTACTTGGCCAATGCTGCGGGTTGAAGAGTGTTCATTTAACGTGCCCTTGCCTGTATGTTGCGAATGATCGTGTGCCGCTTGTCACAGCGACCACATTAATACGTTACAATAATAACACTAGATGTTACTTATCTAACACAAACAATCAAGCCCTGGAATACTCGTGGACAGTAGAAAAGCCGAGCGACTCAAGCTTATCCAGCAAGCCTTGCAGGACCAGAACGCTATTCACCTGAGGGAAATGGCGGCGCTGCTGGAGGTTTCCGAGATGACCCTGCGCCGCGATCTCAATCACTTCAGCGACCACCTGCGCCTGTTGGGCGGCTACATCACCCGGGTCGGCAGTGAAGTCAGCGACTACCGGGTCGCCGAGCAGGACACCCGTCACGTCGAGGAAAAACGCCGCATTGGCAAACTCGCCGCGCGGCTGATCCAGCCCGGTGACACGGTATTTTTCGACTGCGGTACCACCTCGCCCTTTGTGATCGATTTCATCCCTGATGAAGTGGAGTTCACGGCGGTGTGCAGCTCGTTGAACGTGCTGCTCAAGCTGCATAACAAGCCCAACTGCCACATCGTGTTGTGCGGCGGGACCTTTCACCGCAAGAACCAGGTGTTTGAAAACAGTGCCGAAAGCAGCATCCTCGACAGCGTGCGCCTGACCTGGGCCTTCGTGACGGCCGCCGGCGTCAGCCAGGAATTCGGCGTGACGTGCTTCAACTTCAACGAAGTCGAGGTCAAGCGAAAGGTCATGCGCCAGGCTCAGCAGCGCGTGTTGCTCGCCGATTTCAGCAAGTTCGACACAGTGCGCACCGCTCACTTCGCCACCCTGGAGGACTTTCAGTACGTGGTCAGCGACAAGAAAATCCCCCGCAGCTACAAGGACGTCATCCAGGCCCACGGCGCGCAATTGCTGGTTTAACCCAGCAGTCGCTGCCGTTCCTGCGCACTCAGATAGCCGGTGGTCACATTGAAGGAGGCGCTGGCTCCCGCCGGCAACAGACGCACGTGGCCCTTGGCTTTCTCGGCGTTATAGCCCTCGGGTTCACAGGTCGATGGCAGCACGAAGGCCGCCACTTGCTGATCCGGCGTGTGCAGGATCCAGCGTGCGGCGTGCTCGAATTGTTCGGGGCGATACCGGGTGTAGAACGCCGCGCCATCGGGATGATCCAGCAGAAAGTGCGCCTGGCCTGCGGCGTCCGTGCCGACGTCGTCGAAGAAAAACACGATTTCAGGGTCGTACAACGCCGGCTTATCCAGACACACCAATTGCGTAGGTTGCTCGGCCAGTTGCGCCATGTAGGCGCTCCAATCCGGCGTCGGCTTGACATGGTCCGGAATGCTGGTGCGCAGGCGCAGGTGCTGCATGCCCAAGGGTTCAACAAACCGCGCGCCGGCCACATACGCATAATTCATATGGGCCATGTACATCAGCTCCATAGGCTTGCCAGCCAGGTTGGTCACGTCCATATCGATATCGAACAAGGCCGAGTCAGCGCGCAGGGTCACGCTGGGGCACGCTCGGTAACGATCGCCGAAGCCCTTGGCATATTGATAGAAACCGCCCAGGCGCACAAAGCCCTCGCCGATTTCCAGCCAGGCCGAATCCATCGGCGCGCAGGGCATTTCACCATGCAGGGCATGGGTGTCATCCGGCGCCGGGCAGCCGTTGCGCAGCAGGCCACTGTGAAACATGAAGCAGCCATAGGTATCGATGACCGTCGGGCTGGGCCGGGGTTGCTCGAACAGGTTGCTCATGGTCAGGTCGCAGCCGTCGAACACCGCCGACCAGATCATCTGCCCTTGATAAGGCAGGAGCACCAGTCGTCCACGGCTGTTCTCCAGGCTCAGCGCCTGCACGCCGGACCCGTAGGTCCACCCACAGACCTTGAAATCCTCAGACTGCAACAGGATCTTTTCCTGCTCGGCAAACAGCGCAGGATACAGCGGGATACGCGTGTTCATGAGGCCACCGCCGCCGCTGCGCCCGAGGGCAAGGTGCCGGGTTGGCGCAAGCATTTGAGCGCATACATCACGATCACGATAAAGCACAGCAGCGGCACGCTGTAGGCCAGTTGCATGTTGCCGCCGCTGGCGTCGGACAACAGGCCCTGGAAGATCGGAATCACCCCGCCGCCGACGATGCTCATGACCAGCAACGAGCCGCCGACGCCGGTGTCTTCACCCAGGCCATCGATGGTCAGGCCGTAGATGGTCGGCCAGCAAGGGCCGAGGAAAATACTCACACCCACCGCTGCATACACCGCCGAAATGTTCGGCACCAGAATGGTGTAGGCCAGCAGCACGATGCACAGCACACCGTAAATTGCCAAGACCTTGGCCGGGTGCAGGCGTCGCATCAACAGGTTGGCGATCATCTTGCCGACAAAGTAGGCGGCAAAGGTGGTCAGCAGGAACCAGGAAGCGCTGCGCTCATTCATACCGCCCATTTGCATCGCCAGGCGAATGGTAAAGCTCCACACGCCAACCTGCGCGCCCACGTAGAGAAACTGCGCCAATACGCCAAAGGTAAAGCGCGGGTTACGCCGCAGCCGGCCCAGGCTCTCACGCAGGCTGCCTGGCTTGCTGTCAGCAGGCTTATTGCCCTTGCAGGCGGGGAAACGGGTAATGGCGATCAGGATAAACATCAGCACCAGCACCGCAATCATCCACTTGTACGGCAACAGCGTGGACTGGATCATTTGCAACTGCTGCACAGCCGCCTCGGTGGCGCTCATCTGTGTCAGCTGTTCGGTGGTGGCGTCGGTGTCCTTGAACATTACGAAACTGCCGACGTACACCCCGGCCATCGCGCCGAAGGGGTGGAAGGTCTGCGAGATATTCAAGCGCCGCGTCCCGGTTTCCCGTGGCCCCATCAATGTCGAGTAGGTGTTGCAGGCGGTCTCCAGGAACGACAGGCCGGCGGCAATCACAAACAGCGCCAGCAGGAACATGCCGTACTTGGCCGTGGACGCCGCCGGGAAAAACAGCAGGCAGCCGAACATGTACAGCAGCAACCCGATCAGGATCGTGCTCTTGTAGCTGAAACGGCGCACGACCATCGCCGCCGGAATCGCCACGAAAAAGTAGCCGAGGTAAAACGCCGACTGCACAAAGGCGGTCTGGAAATCACTGAGCAAAAACGCTTTCTTGAAGTGTGCGATCAGCACGTCGTTCATGCTCGCCGCCGCCGCCCACAGCGCAAAAATGCTGCACAGCAGGATAAAGGCGAACCAGGGCGTGCGGTTCAGGTAGAAACCATCGGGTGTCTGTTGCAGCGCAGGTTTGTTCATTATTGTTCTCCGGGCTGGTTTGAAAGGGTTACTGCTGTTGCTGGAAGCGCGCGAACGCTTGGCGGTCGGGATAAGACGTCTGGGTGCCCAGCGCCATGACCGAGCAGGCGGAATACGCCACGGCCTGTTCCATGGCCTGCCGGATAGCGCCGTCACGGCTCCAGTGCTGGATGAAGCAACCGATAAAGGCATCACCGGCGCCCGTGGTGTCACGCGCGACCACTTTTCGGCCCGGCACCCGGAATTCGCCCTCCTCCCCCACGTACAACGCACCGTGTTCGCCGAGGGTGACGATCACATGGCGAATGCCGTTGGCCACCAGCGTGCGTGCGGCGCGTTGGGCCGCTTCCGGTGAGTCCACGACCTGACCGGTGATCAACGCCAGTTCCGATTCGTTGGGGATCAGGAAATCCAGTTGCGCCAGGTGCGTCCCACTTAAGCCGGCCAGGGCCGGTGCCGGATTGAGCAACACCGCGATGCCGTGCCGATGAGCAAACTCGATGGCGTAGTAGACCGTGTCCAGATTGATCTCCAGTTGCAGCACGATCAGCGTGCACTCGCGCAGGTCGGCGGCCGCCGCGTCGATGTCCGCCGGCGACAAATGCGCATTGGCACCTTTGACGATCAAAATGCTGTTGTGGGAGTCGGGGCTGACAAAAATCGGCGCTACGCCGCTGGAAACCCCAGGCACCCGCTGGACATAGCGGGTGTCAATGCCAAAACGCTGGAAGTTGGCCAGCGTGTTGTCGGCAAACATGTCGTCACCCACCTTGCTCACCATCAGGACCTGCGCCCCAAGCTTGGCTGCCGCCACCGCCTGGTTGGCCCCTTTGCCGCCACAACCGAGGGCAAAGCCAGGCGCTTCCAGGGTTTCGCCCTGGGCCGGCATACGGTCGATGTAGGTAATCAAATCCACCATGTTGCTGCCGATGACTGCGATCTTGCTCATTGCTATTCCACCTTGTTGCAGCACGACCAGGCAGGTCGTGGCGCTCTTGTTTTGTTATTTAAATAACATTAGGTGTGAATATTCAATCTTTTTTTTGCGATAGCCGATCAATGAACGCTGCAGGTGGGTCGGAGCATCGGGCAAAAAAAACCGGCCCACAGGGGGCCGGTTGATAAAGCGCTTATCGGGTTTGTGATTTGTTACAGGCTGAAGCGATCCACGGACTGCGACAACTTGCCGGCCAAGCCGGCCAACTCATCGGTGGTTGAGGCGGTTTCACCGATGATACGGCTGTTGTTTTCCGACATCCCGGCAATCATCTCCACCTGGTGGGAGATCTCGTTGCTGGCCAGGCTCTGTTCACCGATGGTGCGCGAGATGTCGTTCACCAGTTCGGTGGTATTCAAGGTGGCCTGCAGAATATCGCGGATCGCGCGCTCTACCTCGGCTGTCACCGCCATACCTTTATCCACCTGGGTGACGCCCTCCTCCATGCTGGTCACCGCTTCCCGGGTGTTCTGCTGGATACGCCCGACCATGCTGGCAATTTCCTGAGTCGAGGCACTGGTACGGCCCGCCAGGCTGCGCACTTCATCGGCGACCACCGCAAAACCGCGCCCCTGTTCGCCAGCGCGGGCGGCTTCAATTGCGGCGTTCAGGGCCAACAGGTTGGTTTGGTCAGCGATCCCCTTAATCACCTGGATAATGCTGTAGATCGCCTCGGATTCCTTGTCCAGCGTACGAATGACCTGGGCCGATTGCTGCGCTGAACGGGCAATGCCGTCCATGTCTTTGACCACTTGGTGGATCACCCGGCCACCGTCCTTGGCCAAGGCTTCAGCCTGATTGGCCATGTCCAGGGCGCGCCCGGCATGCCGGGTAATCTCTTCAATACTGGCGGTCATTTCACTGGCTGCCGCCGCCATGGTGCTGGCTGCCGCACTTTGCTGCTGACTGCTGCCGGCGACTTCATGACAGCCCTGGCTCAAGCGTTCGCTCATGCCAGTGACACCATGGGCGTTGCTGCGCACCACTTCGATCATGCCGCGCAAATCGCGCTGCATGATGGCGAGGTTGCGGATCAATGAGCTGGCTTCGTCCTTGCGCTTGGGCTCGACGATCGGCTCGCTCAAGTTGCCCCGAGCGATACTCGCGGCGATGCGGCTGGCGGTCTGCAGCGGGCCCATGATGCTCAAGATGACCCAACGCCCCTGCGCCAGCAGCAGTAACAGGCTGGCGATCAGCACCGCAGCCAGGGTGAGATTCGCACTGCTGATGGTTTGTCGAGTCCCTTCGCTGGTTCGCTGGGTATTGCTTTCGATCAGCTCACTCAAGCTCGCCATTTGCTCTTCAAGGCGGGTGAACGCTGTGTTGAAGCTTTGCAGTTCGCCACCCACGGCCTCGGGATTGTCCAGGGCCAGCGCGACGATGCGTTCGCCACTGCTGATATAGGTGTCCAGGCTGGGTCTGATTTTTTCCAGGCTGGCCCTCAGCGTATCGTCCAGTGGCAGCTTGAGATTCTCTGCCAGTACCTGGCGAAAGTGCTCGGCATGCTCACGCAGCGACGTGCTGACCTCGGCCTTGGTGCTGGTGCTTTTGCCCAACCCCACCAACATGGCCGACATCACGTCTGCACGCAGGGCATCGTGCATCATGTCGGCTTCCATATGGTTGCGCAGCACCGTCATGCTGACCTCGTTGTCCTGCACAGCACTGCCCATACGGGTGTTACCCAGATAAGCAGCCAGGCTCATGATCAAGGCGGTGAGAAGCCCCGTCGCAATCAACAGCATCAAGCGTAATTTGATCGTCATGCTGGTATCCCCGTACCTGGACGGGCGGCTGGGAAGCCAACCGCTCGCGCGTCGCTAGTACCTTTATCGGCATGGGGTGCGTGTTATTTAAGGCTAAGTTTGCGCAATTGAGCAGATCCCTTAAGCTGACCGACCTTTGCCCCCGCTGGAACCGCACATGTCTCGAAGTATCGCCCACCTCGCCCTGCTGCTCGGGTTGATCACCGCCGTCGGCCCATTCGCCATCGACATCTACCTGCCCGCCCTGCCAACCCTGGGCGCTAGCCTGCAGGCCTCGCCGGCGGCGGTGCAGATGAGCCTGACGGTGTTCTTCATGATCATCGGCGTGTGCCAGCTGTTCTACGGGCCGATCAGTGATGTGTTCGGGCGCAAGCCGCCGATTTATGCGGGGCTGGTGATCTTTGCCGTGGGCAGTATCGGCTGCGCGCTGGCGCCTACAATTGAAATGCTGATCGGCTTTCGTGCCGTGCAGGCGTTCGGCGCGTGTGCCGGGATGGTGATTCCCCGCGCGATTGTGCGTGACCTGTACACCGGCCATGAAGCCGCGCGGCTGATGGCCCTGCTGATGCTGGTGATGAGTGTTTCGCCGATCCTCGCGCCGCTGGCCGGCAGCCTGGTGATCTCGCTGTGGAGCTGGCGCGAAGTGTTTGCCGTGCTGGCGGTGGTGGCCGTTGCGTGCCTGGTCATGACCATCGTGCAACTGCCTGAGACCCACCCGGCCGAACGGCGTTTGGGCAAGACCCTGGGCACGGCGTTCAGCAGCTACGGTGCATTGTTGCGCGACCCGGTTTTTATCGGTTTGTCGGTGGTATGCGGTTTTGGCCTGGCCACCTTCTTTGTGTTTATTGGCAGTGCGCCGTTTGTATATATCGAATACTTCGGCCTGACACCTACGCAATTCAGCCTGTGTTTTGCACTGAACGCTGCGTCATTCTTCGCCATGAGCCAACTCACCGCTCGCCTGAGCGCCCGCTTCGGCCTGGCGCCGCTGATTCGCTGGTCGGTAACGGCGGTGGCCGCCGTCATGATCGTGCTGGCGGCCACCACGCTGTGGGTCGATAGCCTGCCCTGGATGATGGCGCTGCTGTTTATCGGCTTCGGTTTTCTCGGCCTGCTGTTGCCGGCGGCCGGGGTGTTGTCGCTGGAGGATCACGGCGCAGTGGCGGGCTCCGCCTCGGCCTTGCTGGGGGCGATCCAGATGATTACCGCCGCAGTGTCGATGACGCTGGTCGGGGTGTTTGCCGACCATACACCGGCGCCGATGCTGACAGGTATCGCGTTGTGTGCCGTGGCGGCGATGCTTACCGTCCTGTGGACCTTGCGCCGTCTGCCGGCGCACTTGGCGAGCGTACCGCCCTCCTCTTGAGCGGTACCACTCGTCGGGCCTGGCCGGCATCCATTACAACTATCGCCGGCCATGAAACTACTAATCCCATAGCACCGCTCGAAACCTATGGAGATTGGAAATGACTGACTACCCTCGCCCGCCCTTCGCCCCTCAAGCGCAAAACGTGCCCGGTACCCAGCGCAAAATGGACCCGTACCCGGACTGCGGGGAACAGAGTTACAAGGGCTCCGGCCGGTTGGCCAACAAAATCGCCTTGATCACCGGTGCCGACAGCGGCATCGGCCGTGCGGTGGCCATCGCCTTTGCCCGTGAAGGCGCTGACGTCGCCATCGCCTACCTGGACGAACACGAAGACGCCAGGGAAACCGCCCGCTGGGTTGAGGAAGCAGGCCGCCAGTGCCTTTTGCTGCCCGGCGATATCGCGCAAAAAGCCACCTGCCAGGCGCTGGTCGACAAGACCGTAGAACAGTTTGGGCGCATCGACGTGCTGGTGAATAACGCTGCGTTCCAGATGACCCACGAGACGCTCGAAGAGATCGAGGATGAGGAATGGGTCAAGACCTTCGATATCAACATCACTGCGATGTTTCGCATCTGCAAGGCTGCCCTGCCCCATATGAAAGCCGGCAGTTCGATCATCAACACCAGCTCGGTCAACTCCGACATGCCTAAGCCGACCCTGCTGGCTTATGCCGCCACCAAGGGCGCAATCGCCAACTTCACCGGCGGCTTGGCGCAGTTGCTGGGCAGTAAGGGCATTCGCGTCAACAGTGTGGCACCGGGGCCGATCTGGACGCCGTTGATCGTGGCGACCATGACCGACGACGACGTGAAGAGCTTCGGCAGCGAAACCCCGCTGGGCCGCCCTGGGCAACCGGTGGAAGTGGCGCCGATTTATGTGCTGCTGGCGTCGGATGAGGCCAGCTATATCTCGGGGTCGCGCTATGCGGTCACCGGTGGCAAACCCATTCTCTAAACCGGCCCCTCTTATCAATATTTGTGTGGCGAGCGGGCTTGCCCCGCGTTGGAGCGCGTAGCGCTCCCAATCAAGGACGAATGCGGTGTACCTGATATTCCGCAGAGACAGGTTTTGGGGCTGCTGCGCAGCCCAACGCGGGGCAAGCCCGCTCGCCACAGGGGTTCGCGCTACGTAAAACGGCGCCGGTCGCCTATAAATCGAACCGATCCACCGCCCGCCTCCGCTCATTGTCGTCACGCACGTCATAGCTGGCGGTGGTCTGGATATTGGTGTGATGTGCGAGCTTCTGTGCAATCGACAGGTCATGTTCCTCGATCACGCGCGTAATGAACGAGCGGCGGAAATCGTGGGGCATGATCTTTACGCCCACCTGCTCACCGCGTTGGCGGGCGATGTAGTAAATCGCGTGCTTGGTGATACGTTCCCGGGTGATATGGCTGCCCCGGCGTATGCGGTTGAACAGGAAGCTATCGTCCTGTTCGCCGTCCTTGAGCTGTTCGCGCCTGAAGGCCAACCACGCCTGCAACTTGGCGAAGGCCCAGTCCGGCGCGTACTTGACCAGCTCCTTATTGCCCTTGCCGATCACCCGCAAGCTGCGCTCATCAAAGTTGATCTGCGCCAGGTCGAGGTTGACCGATTCCGACTTGCGCATCCCCGAGCCGTACAGGATGCCAATCACCGCCGCATCCCGCAGGCCTTGGGGGCGTGGATCGGCGGCGCAGACGTCCATCATTTCGCGGATCAACGTGCGCCGCAGGTTGCGACCCTGGCTGAGGCGAGTGCCAGGCGTGGCCTTGACCGTGCGCATCTTGAGCAGATGTTCCTGGCTGATCAGGCTCATGCGCCAGGCTTCATTCATCACCCCGCGCACCGCATTCACATACAAGGATGAGGTATTCGGCGCATAGCCGTCTTCGCGCAAGGCCGCCACCAGGGCGATGACGTGCTCGGGTTGCAGCAGGTGCCAGTCGATGTCTTCGAGGTTGATGTCCTCAAAGCCCAGGCGGTCGGCGGCGTCCTGCAGCACGTAGCGCATGGTCAGCTGGCTGGAGGGTGCCAGGCGAGTGAGGTAGAGGGTCAGTGGGTTGCGGATAGACTCAGTCAAGTTAGATCAGCCTTTGGATTAAATACCTCAAGCAAGCCTTTGTTAAATCAAGGTATTTAGTGAATTGGCAGAGCCGAGTCTAACGCACCAAGGCCATGACGCCAAATCATGGGGCAGTTTCGTCATCCTCGGCGGGTGCCTGGGGCTGGGTCAGGGCCTGGCTCCATTCGGCGTCCTGTTTCTGCATCAACGCGAACCAGTGCTGGCGCATGAATGCGAGATAGGCATCCGGCGCCTTGGCAAAATCCTTCTCATCGCCATAGCACCCCGGCAACGGCAACTCCGTGCCCTGCTCCTTGTACTGGCTGACCAGCGCCTGCTGCCCCGCCACACTGCAATCCTTGGGCAGCGGCATGCCGCGCAGTGCCCCGGCCTCTTCATCCCACCAGGCCGCGCCCACGCGATCGACACCGCGCAGGCGGTACTTCTGCGACTTGCCGACGTGCATGATCAGCTTGAATTCATTGGGGCTGACATCGCTGGTGCAGGTACGCGAATAACCTACGGTGGCCTGGGTGATGCCATCGCCGGTGAGGTCGGTGACCTTGGTCGCGGCCATGTCAAAGCGCAGCGCCGCATCGAATTCGCAATGCTGTACGTCGTCGTAGAGCATCCACATGCGCTTGGGGCGGTCGCCATCGATCAGGTATTGCGCCGCATAGACAAACGCCGACTGGGTGCCGTCGTCTTCGCGCTCGCTGACTTGCTCGGAGAGCACCAGCAGGTTCTTGCCTTGGCGGTCGTCCCAGGTATAGGCGGCGACCTGCCTGCCGCGCACTTCAACGCCCTCGGGCACTTGAGCGAGTGTGGTCAGTGCCACCCCATCATCTGCCCGTACGGTCGTGACGAAGGCTGCCGTCATCAACAATCCGATCAAAACGGGCCGCCATTGGCCGCCTATACGCTGCACGCTATTCATCCGAGTACCCTGGCAAGAGATGGCTTACTTTACCGGCACTTGAGGGCCAATGCAGAGAAGATTCTTCAATATAAATACGCAGCTGCCGGTCGCGCAGCGTTATCCCGCAGCCCGTGCGCATCAAGTCCGGCGCGCAACATGCAAACCGTTCCTGTTTCGCCCAATAAATAACACCCGCAGCGCCTTAGTTGTGTAGCTGAACACTAGCTGTCTACCTGTCAAATAAACGAGTTTTTCATCTGCCTTTCATATCTGTTCAACATTTTTGCGCTTAATCTTGGACGTGAAACTTCAGGGCAAAACTCGTAACACCAGCTAACCTGTTGATTACGTTTCAGCTTTAACCTCGTTTTTTTATCTGCGGGCTAGGCGCTCGCCCAACGATTGCTGATGTTTCCACGCTCCAAGTTGCTCTAACTCCGAGGTCATGAATCTTTGAAACCCTACCCTATTCATTGCGTGTCGATCGTTATCCCGGTCTACAACGAACAAGACAGCCTGCCTGAATTGCTGCGTCGCACGACAGCAGCCTGCAAGCAACTGGCCTACGAATACGAAATCATCCTGGTGGATGACGGTAGTCGCGACAACTCCGCCCAGATGCTCGAAGACGCCGCCGCTGAAGACGGCAGCAATGTGGTGGCGGTTATCCTCAATCGCAACTACGGGCAGCACGCGGCGATCATGGCCGGTTTCGAGCAGTGCCGGGGCGAAGTGGTGATTACCCTCGACGCCGACCTGCAGAACCCTCCCGAAGAAATCCCGCGCCTGGTGGAACAAGCCGCCCTGGGCTACGACGTAGTCGCCACGGTACGCAACAATCGCCAGGACTCGGCCTTTCGCCGCTGGCCTTCACGCCTGATCAACCTCGCCGTGCAACGCTCCACCGGCGTGGCCATGACCGACTACGGCTGCATGCTGCGCGCTTACCGGCGCACCATCGTCGACGCCATGCTCGCCTGCCGCGAGCGCAGCACCTTTATCCCGATCCTGGCCAACGGCTTTGCCCGTCATACCACCGAGATCCTGGTGCACCATGCCGAGCGTGAACACGGCGAATCCAAATACAGCGCCATGCGCCTGATCAGCCTGATGTTCGACCTGCTGACCTGCATGACCACCACCCCGCTGCGCCTGCTCTCCATCGTCGGCTTCAGCCTGGCCGCGCTGGGCGTATTTTTCGCCTTTGCGTTGATCGTGATGCGCCTGGCCTTCGGTGCTGACTGGGCCGGCGACGGTCTGTTCGTACTGTTCGCGGTGCTGTTCGTGTTCACCGGTGGCCAGTTCATCGGCATGGGCCTGCTGGGTGAATACCTGGGCCGCATGTACAGCGA
This sequence comes from Pseudomonas sp. SH10-3B, assembly GCF_019891415.1. Classification (NCBI taxonomy): domain Bacteria; kingdom Pseudomonadati; phylum Pseudomonadota; class Gammaproteobacteria; order Pseudomonadales; family Pseudomonadaceae; genus Pseudomonas; species Pseudomonas sp. SH10-3B. The sequence goes on from NZ_JAFLXD010000008.1 coordinate 93,974, forward strand.
CGTCCGCGCCCGCCCCCGCTTCTTTATTGAAAAAGTGCTGCGCAACCAACCCGCAGCACCGGCACCCGTGGTCGTCGTTGACGGCCTGGTGTCCTCCCATACCACCACAACTTCTCCTTCCGATCAGGTTTCGTCATGAATTCAAAAGCCGTTGTCTTCGCTTACCACGATATTGGCTGTGCGGGCATTGAAGCCCTGCTGACTGCCGGCTACGACATTGCCGCCGTGTTCACCCATGCCGATGACCCCAAGGAAAACAATTTCTACGGTTCCGTCGCCCAGCTGTGCGCGCGCAACGGCATCCCGGTGCACGCGCCGGAAGATGCCAACCACCCGTTGTGGATCGAGCGCATTGCCAAGCTGAACCCGGAATACATCTTCTCCTTCTATTACCGCAACCTGCTGAGCGAGCCGCTGTTGGCCACCGCCAGCAAAGGCGCGTTCAACCTGCACGGCTCGCTGCTGCCTAAATACCGTGGCCGCGCACCGGCCAACTGGGTGCTGGTCAACGGCGAAACCGAAACCGGCGTGACCCTGCACCGTATGGTCAAGCGTGCCGATGCCGGCGCGATCCTGGCCCAACAGAAAGTTGTGATCGAGCGCACTGACACCGGCCTGACCCTGCACGCCAAACTGCGTGATGCAGCGACCAGCCTGCTGCGCGACGCCCTGCCGCAACTGGCCGCAGGCAAGCTGACTGAAACCGCCCAGGACGAAAGCCAGGCCACCTACTTCGGTCGTCGCACCGCTGCCGACGGCAAGCTGGAGTGGAAAAAACCGGCTGAAGAACTGTTCAACCTCGTGCGTGCGGTGACTCAACCGTACCCGGGCGCGTTCTGCGCCGTCGGTGAGCACAAGCTCATCGTCTGGCAAGCCGAAGTGGTCAAGGGCAATGAAGGCCTGGCGCCGGGCCGCGTGATCAGCGTCAACCCGCTGCGCATCGCCTGCGGTGAAGACTCCCTCGTGGTCAAGTTCGGCCAGCGCAACGACAACGGCCTGTATCTGGCCGGTCCGTCACTGGCCAACGAACTGGGCCTGGTCGACGGCTCCGTGCTGCGCGGTGCCGAGTCCGGCCGCAAGCCGCGCCGTACCCGCGTGCTGATCCTCGGTGTGAACGGCTTTATCGGTAACCACCTGTCAGAACGCCTGCTGCGTGACGACCGTTATGAAGTCTACGGCCTGGACATCGGCTCCGACGCCATCGAGCGCCTGCGCAGCCACCCGAACTTCCATTACGTCGAAGGCGACATCAGCATCCACACCGAGTGGATCGAGTACCACATCAAGAAGTGCGACGTGGTCCTGCCGCTGGTGGCCATCGCCACGCCAATCGAATACACCCGTAACCCGCTGCGCGTGTTCGAGCTGGACTTCGAAGAGAACCTCAAGCTGGTGCGCTACTGCGTCAAGTACAACAAGCGCGTGATCTTCCCGTCGACTTCCGAAGTCTATGGCATGTGCCAGGACCAGTACTTCGACGAAGACACCTCCAACCTGGTGGTTGGCCCGGTCAACAAGCAGCGCTGGATCTACTCGGTTTCCAAGCAACTGCTGGACCGCGTGATCTGGGCCTACGGCGCCAAGGGCCTGAACTTCACGCTGTTCCGTCCCTTCAACTGGATGGGCCCACGCCTGGACCGCCTGGATTCGGCGCGTATCGGCAGCTCCCGTGCGATCACCCAGTTGATCCTGAACCTGGTGGAAGGTACGCCGATCCGCCTGTTCGACGGTGGCGAGCAGAAGCGTTGCTTCACCGACATCGCCGACGGTATCGAAGCCCTGGCGCGCATCATCGATAACGACAACGATGCCTGCAACGGCCAGATCATCAACATCGGCAACCCGGAAAACGAAGCCAGCATCCGTCAGTTGGGCGAAGAGCTGCTGCGTCAGTTCGAAGCACACCCACTGCGCAGCAACTTCCCGCCGTTCGCCGGTTTCCGCGATGTAGAAAGCAAGGCGTTCTACGGCACCGGTTACCAGGACGTGGCACACCGCAAGCCAAGCATCGAAAACGCCAAGCGCCTGCTGAACTGGGAGCCGACCGTGGAAATGAGCGAAACCATCGGTAATACGCTCGATTTCTTCCTGCGTGAAGCCATGCTTGAAATTGCGGACAAAAAGTAATGGAGGCAGGTCTTCGCATCGACGTCGACACCTACCGCGGCACCCGTGAAGGTGTGCCACGGTTGCTCGAATCCCTGGATGAGGCCGGGGTAAAAGCGACGTTCTTCTTCAGTGTCGGGCCGGACAACATGGGGCGCCACTTGTGGCGCCTGATCCGCCCGCAGTTCCTGTGGAAGATGCTGCGCTCCAACGCTGCCGGCCTGTACGGCTGGGACATCCTGCTCGCCGGCACTGCCTGGCCGGGCAAGCCGATCGGTCGTGACCTGGGGCACTTGATGCGCCAGGCCAAGGCGGCGGGGCATGAAGTCGGCCTGCACGCCTGGGATCACCACGGCTGGCAGGCCAACACCGGGCGTTGGAGCGATGCGCAGCTGGTCGAGCAGATTCGACGCGGCGTGGAGACCCTGAGCGACATCCTGGGCGAACGCATCGACTGTTCGGCGGCCGCCGGTTGGCGTGCCGATGAGCGTGTGGTGCAAGCCAAGCAAGGTTTCAACTTTCGCTACAACAGCGATTGCCGGGGTACCAGCCTGTTTCGGCCGACATTGGCCGATGGCAGCGCGGGTACGCCACAAATTCCGGTGGACCTGCCGACCTTCGACGAAGTCGTCGGGCCGGTGGTGGCCGCCAAAGACTTCAACAGCTTCATTCTTGACCGGTTTGCCGCGTCGAAGCTCAACGTCTACACGATCCACGCAGAAGTAGAAGGGATTCTGATGGCCAACGATTTTCGCCAGTTGCTTGCCCAGGCAGGGCAGCGCGGCATTGATTTCAAACCGCTGGGCGACTTGTTGCCTGCGGACCTGACCACCCTGCCCCAGCAACACCTGGTGCGCGGCGCCTTGAACGGCCGTGAGGGTTGGCTCGGAGTGCAGCAGGCATGATCCGGCGTTGGGCCTTGCCCCTGCTCCTGTTGGCGTTCGGTGTGTTTTACCTGTTGCCGCTGGCCACCCACGGCCTGTGGATTCCGGATGAAACCCGCTACGCGCAGATCAGCCAGGAAATGCTGCTGACCGGCAAGTGGGCCTCGCCGCACTTCATGGGGATTCGCTACTTCGAAAAACCGGCTGCCGGTTACTGGATGATCGCGCTCGGCCAGGCGATCTTCGGGCAAAACCTGTTTGGCGTGCGCTTCGCATCGGCGTTGAGCACCGGTTTGAGCATCCTGCTGGTGTACCTGGTGTCGCGCCGTCTGTGGAATGACCCGCAAAAAAGCCTGGTCAGCACCGTGCTGTACATGAGCTTTGTCAGCGTGGCGGCACTGGGCGGCTACGCCAACCTCGACCCGCAGTTCACGTTCTGGGTCAACCTGACCGGCGTTGCCCTGTGGTTCTGCTTCGACAGCACCACCCGCAACGGCCGCCTGGGAGCCTGGGCGCTGCTCGGTTTTGCCTGTGGCATGGGCTTTATGACCAAGGGCTTCCTGGCGTGGCTGTTGCCGGTGTTGATCGCCCTGCCCTACGCGATCTGGCAGAAGCGCTTTCGCGAACTGCTCGGTTACGGCCTGGTCGCCGTGGTCGTCGCCATTGTTGTGAGCCTGCCGTGGGCCCTGGCCGTGCACCTGCAAGAGCCGGACTACTGGAACTTCTTCTTCTGGCACGAGCATATCCAGCGTTTTGCCGGCGAGGATGCCCAGCATGCCGAGCCATTCTGGTATTACCTGCCGCTGCTGGTCGCATTCTGCCTGCCGTGGGTTGCGCTGCTGCCGTCCACCCTGAAACAGGCGTGGCAGGAAAAACGCGCGGCGAAAACTGCCTTCCTGCTGCTGTGGCTGCTGATGCCGCTGGCGTTTTTCAGCCTGGCCAAGGGCAAGTTGCCCTCCTACATCATGCCGTGCCTGTTGCCGCTGGCGTTGTTGATGGGTCATACCCTGGCCGACAAACTGGCCCAGGCCCGTGGCCGTGTGTTGCGCATCAACGGCTGGCTGAACCTGGTCATCGGCGTGCTGGCCTTGCTTGCGCTGACGTGGTTCCAACTGAAAAAACCGGTGTATGAGCACGGCAGCGAAACCCTCAGCCTGGTGCTGGTGTTTGTCTTTCTGTTCGGCTGGATCGTTGCCAACCTGCTGCAAGCGTCACGCCCGCTGCGCTTGTGGGCAGCGCCGGTGGTCGGCAGTTGGTTGCTGGTGGCGTTGGTCCCGGCCGCACTGCCCCATTCGGTGGTTTACAACAAGACTCCGGACCAGTTCATCATCGATCACCTTCAGGAGCTGAGTCAGACCAGTGCCTTGCTGAGCAACGACCTGGGCGCGGCCTCCGCCCTGGCCTGGCGCGTCAAGCGCCCGGACGTGACCCTCTATAACACCGTCGGCGAAGTGAAATATGGCTTGGCCTTTGACGATGCGGCCCATCACAAGGTCGACACCACGCAAGTCCAACAGTGGATGAGCGACGCACGCAAACACGGCGCGGTCGGCGTGGTAATGCGCGTCAAGGGTGACGACGAACTCGCCGAAGTGGAGCTGCTGCCCAAAGACGGCAAGCGCTACGAGCAAGGCAATATCGTGATCCTGGTGTTCCCGCAGGTTGCGCCATGATCACGCTGTGCCTGTTATTGGCCGCCTGCCTGCTGACATGCATGGGCCAGGTCTCGCAAAAATTCGCCGTGGAAAGCTGGCGCGACCAGCCCGACGGTTGGGCGCTGAAGCTGCGCTCGCCGTGGCTGTGGTCGGCCCTGCTGTGCCTGGGTTTTGGCTTGCTGGTGTGGTTGCTGGTGTTGCAGCGCCTGGAAGTCGGCATCGCCTACCCGATGCTCAGCCTCAATTTCGTGCTGGTCACGCTGGTGGCGCGCTGTGTGTTCAAGGAACACATCGACACACGGCATTGGCTGGGTGTGGTGCTGGTGATTGCCGGTGTGGTGCTGTTGGGGCGCCAAGTATGAGCCGCGTGCGTGGTTTTGCCCTGGCCCTGGGCAGCGTTGGCCTGGTCAGCGCCGCCCAATTGGGCATGCGCTGGAGCATGACGCGCCTGCCCTTGCCCACCGAATGGCTGACGGCCTTCAACAGCAACGCCATCGACTTCGGAGCGTTGGGCGTGGTGAGCCTGGCGATCCTCGCCTATGCGTTGTCGATGCTCTGCTGGCTCGGCGCCCTCAAGCACCTGCCCCTGGGCCGCGCCTATTCACTGCTGAGCATCAGCTATGCACTGGTGTACCTGCTGGCCGCCAGCTTGCCGGTGTTCAACGAACATTTTTCCCTCTCGAAAACCCTGGGGGTGGCCTTGGTCATCCTTGGTGTGCTGGTCATTAACTCTCGTCGTGCTAGCGCTGCAAGCGCCAGGAATGCCCCATGAAAATCAGTGTATTTGGTAGTGGTTACGTCGGTCTGGTGCAGGCCACTGTGTTGGCCGAAGTCGGTCACGATGTCATCTGCATGGACGTCGATCAGAACAAGGTCAAGCTCCTGCAGCAGGGCCATGTGAGCATCTTCGAGCCGGGGCTGGCGGCCATGGTCAAGGAAAACCTGGAAAGCGGGCGACTGCGCTTCACCTTTGACGAAAAACTCGCCGTCGAACACGGCGAAGTGCTGTTTATCGCGGTCGGCACGCCATCGGATGAAGACGGCTCGGCAGACCTCAAGTACGTGCTGTCGGTGGGCGATGCCGTGTCCCGCCACCGCATCGAACCGGTGATCCTGGTGGAAAAATCCACCGTGCCGGTGGGCACCGGCGACACCCTGCGCGCCCACATCGAAAAAGCCCTGCACCTGGCCGGACGGCACCTGGAGTTCGATATCGTCTCCAACCCGGAATTCCTCAAGGAAGGCTCGGCCGTTGCCGACTGCCGCCGCCCGGACCGCATCATCATCGGCTGCGAGCGTGAAGAAGTGCGCGACGTGATGCGCGACCTGTACGCGCCGTTCAACCGCAACCATGACCGCATCATCTTCATGGACCTGCGCAGCGCCGAACTGACCAAATACGCCGCCAACTGCATGCTGGCCACCAAGATCAGCTTCATCAACCAGATCGCCGAGCTGGCCGAACACCTGGGCGCCGACATCGAAGCCGTACGCCTGGGGATCGGCGCCGACTCGCGCATCGGCTACCACTTTATCTACCCCGGCTGCGGCTACGGCGGCTCGTGCTTTCCCAAGGACATGCGCGCGCTGATCCACAGCGCCAAGCAGGCCAACTGCTCCAGCGACCTGCTGGAAGCCGTGGAAGCCATCAACCAGCGCCAGAAGAGCAAGCTGTTCGAACGGATCAATGCCTTCTTCCAGGGCAACCTGCGCGGCAAGACCTTTGCCTTGTGGGGCCTGGCGTTCAAGCCCAACACCGACGACATGCGCGATGCGCCCAGCCGCGTACTGATGGAAGCATTGTGGGCCGCCGGCGCCAGCGTGCGGGCGTTCGACCCGGAAGCCATGCAGGAAACCCAGCGCCTCTACGGTGACGAGGAGCGGCTGATGCTGATGGGCACGCCGGAATCCACCCTGGTCGGCGCCGATGCGCTGATCGTCTGCACCGAATGGCAGCAGTTCAAGGCCCCGGACTTCGACCTGATCCACCAGCGCCTGAAAACCCCGGTGATCTTCGACGGCCGCAACCTGTACGACGGTGAACGCCTGGCACGCAAAGGCTTCCAGTACTACCCGATCGGCCGTGGCGATTCCTGCCAGTTGCCGATTCCCCAGCAGCAGTGGGTACCTCAGGTCGTGGAAGCCTGATACGTGAACAAAGCTCAACCGTCCCTGCTCAGCCCAACGATTCGCCGCCAATCCCTCGGCTTGGGATTGCTGGCGCTGTTGTTGTTCATCGCCGGCAGTTGGCACCAGGCGATTATCGGTTTCGACTCACGTTTCGTGGTGTTTGCCCAGGAGATGCTACGGCACGGACCGAGCTTTTTCCCCACCACCTACGGCCAGCCGTATGCCGATTACCTGGCCACTTCGACGCTGATGACCTGGCTGCTGTCATGGCCACTTGGCCAGGTCACCAGCCTCACGGCCTGGCTGCCGACGGCCATGGCCTCGGCAGTGATCGTCAGCCTGGTGTATCGCCTGACGGCGCCCTACTCCCAACGCTGGGGCCTGTTGAGTGTTGCGGTGTTGCTGCTGAGCACCACCTTTATCAGCGAAACCCGCGCGGTGTCCCTGGACCAGATGCTCGCGGCCATTACCCTGGCGGTGTTCTACCTGGGTTACGCCCACGATCATTTCGCGGCGGGCAAACGCCTGCACTGGCTGTTCCTGCTGCTGATCCTAGGTTTCGCGATTCGCGGGCCGATTGGCCTGGTCGTGCCGACGGGCGTGCTGTGCAGCTACTACCTGATCAACCGGCAATGGCGTCAGCTGTTCAGTTTCGGCGGGCTGGCCCTGGCGCTGCTGGTGGCCTGTGTCGGCCTGCTGTTGCTGATGGCCAAGCTCAGTGGCGGCGAGAGCTTCATGCAGGATGTAATCCGCATGCAGTTCCTCGGGCGCATGGATGGCAGCGAGGGCTCCAGCGGTGCGTTGTATTACTTCACCAGCTCACTGGGCAACTACGCGCTCGCCTATCCCTTGGCCTTGTTGGTGCTGCTGGCGGTGGCAATCGGTGGCCGCCGTACCCCGGAGCCGGCCTTGCAGTTGGTGCTGTACTGCGCCGCGGCGGGGTTGCTGGTGATGCTGGGCCTGTCGATTCCCCAGGCGAAGAAGGCCCGCTATGTCCTGCCGATGTTGCCGATGGCGGCGATTATTGCGGCCTATCCCTTCTATGTCGCACAGGGTCGACTGTTCGCCTGGCTACGCGGGCTGATACTGGGGCTCTGGACGCTGCTGCCCGCGCTGCTGATCACCGGATTGTTGTTCGTGCGGCCACGCTATGCGCAACAGTTGAGTGATCTGGGAGTGGTCTTGGGTGTGCTGGGTGCGCTGCAGGTACTGGCACTGCTGGGGTTGTTCAGATCACGCCTGCGTCCGGTGATTCCGGCGTTTGCTGCAGTGTTGGCGGTGTGGGCCACTTATATCCTGGTGGTGGAGCCGCTGGAGCGCAGCCTGTATGACACCCGCACGTTTACCTTGCACGTTCACGAGCAGGTGATGCAGCAGCGGGCCCCCGTGGTATTGCACGGCTTGGGCAAAGACGCCAAGGCCATCAAATACATGGTCAACCTCGACTGCGATCAGGTACCGCTGTTTACCCAACAGGCCTCTGACCTGGCGCCGATCCAAGGGCCAGCCTGGCTGGTGATGAGCCAAGTGGATTTCGAGGCGCTGAAAGACCCGCGCTTTGCCGCTATCACCCCCACGTTGACCGGCGAGTTCGATCGAAACCCGTATGTGTTGCTGTACCTGGCCAAATCCACCCAACCTTGAGCAACGGCACAGAAAGATCCTACACAGCTATGCGTAATGGCTGGTGTCATTTCACTTTCACGCGCCTTAAGCCCAACTGTAGACTCGACGTCCACGTGCGGTAAGTATCTACCGCCCTGGACGATGGATTACAACAAGGACGCCAGGAGCTGCAGCCAGCATCGCGGTTCACTTCGTGAGAGGACAATGCCTTGCCAAATGATCGTTTACTGGATACCCCTGCGGCCTTGGCCCGTGATGGCGTGCATATCGGCTATCTGTCTACTCCGCCGTTGGATCGACTGATGTCGCTGCGCAATGCCCTGGTGGCACTCAAAGGCCCCCTGGCCGGCGACCCAGGACTGCAGGAAAACCTGCAAAAGCAGCTGTTCAATGAAGAGGCCGATAACCGCGTATTGGGCGAACTCAACCCCTCTGTCACGCCCTGATCGACTCACGCCCGTTTGATACAGCGCCTGTAAATTCATTATTTTTGTATTTAACCCTCATTAATATGCATTGGCGCTGCCTTAACAGGCGCGGCACACTGCGCAGGTTCCTCCCCCAAATGCAGGAACTTTCGAAGGGCTTTTCCGGGCAACCAGACAAGCCTTTTTTTTGCCCGCCGTTTATGGATTTCTGTTCAATGCTCGCTCGCTGGTTTCCCGCTGCTATCAACACCCGCCCCACTGAATGGAGCCGTGCCGCCATTGGCATGGCCCTGGGTACCTTGTTCAGTGTGTGGCTGTGTGCCCAGGTCTTTGGCATGGAGGTCGCGCTGCACCTACTCGGTCCGCTGGGGGCTTCGGCGGTGTTGTTATTTGCGGTCTCGTCCGGCGCGCTGGCGCAACCTTGGTCGATCATCGGCAGCTACCTGTGCGCCGGTGTCGTGGCATTGCTGGTGGCCCGCGTCCTTGGGCGCACCCTGGGCGGTGCCTGCCTGGCGGCCGGAATGGCCGTGGTGCTGATGTGCTGGCTGCGTTGCCTGCACCCGCCCGCCGGCGGCCTTGCCATGACCCTGGTCCTCGCAGATCCAGCCTCCGCCGCCCTGGGCTGGCATGAGATGGGCGCCGTGCTGCTCGGCGCCGGCACCCTGCTCGCCTGTGCCCTGGCCTACAACAATGCCACGCGCACGCGCTACCCCAAGGGCGCGGTTGAGTCACCGACGGCTATTTTGAACCGCCCGAATGCCGGCCGTGATCCTGCCGTGACCGCCGCCGACCTGAAGCTGGCGCTGGCCGAAATGGAGCAGTTCTATGATGTGGCGCCCACAGAGCTGGAGCAGCTGATTCACGCAGCCGAAACCCACGCGCGCCGCCGCAGCATCGGCGAAGTCCTGGCAAGTCGCGTGCCCTGAGCCGGATCACCGGCTCCCTGCATAAATGCAAAAACGACCTGCATGATTCCGGGTTGTACTGTGCAAATTTGCACTGGTACTCTCACGAGAGTGTTCGCGCACGAACATCTTGATAAAGAACAATAAAAGCAGGGAGTTATAGATGACTGCTCAGGTTTCAAGCGAAGCAAGCAGTGCCGATAGGCTTGAGGAAGACGTACTGGCCGAGGTACGCAACCATATCGGCCACCTCACCCTGAACCGCCCCTCCGGCTTGAACGCCCTCACCCTGGACATGGTCCGCCGCCTGACGCAACAGCTGCAGGCCTGGTCAGACGACCCGCAGGTGCATGGCGTAGTCCTGCGCGGTGCGGGCGAAAAGGCTTTCTGTGCCGGCGGCGATATCCGTTCCCTGTATGACAGCTTCAAGCGCGGCGACACCTTGCACGAAGACTTCTTCGTCGAGGAATACGCGCTGGACCTGGCCATCCACCATTACCGTAAGCCCGTATTGGCGTTGATGGACGGGTTTGTCCTGGGCGGCGGCATGGGGCTGGTGCAAGGCGCGGATTTGCGCGTCGTCACCGAGCGCAGCCGCCTGGCAATGCCGGAAGTGGCCATCGGTTACTTCCCCGATGTGGGTGGCAGCTACTTCCTGCCACGCATCCCGGGGGAACTGGGGATCTACCTCGGCGTTACCGGCGTGCAGATCCGCGCCGCTGACGCACTCTACTGCGGGCTGGCGGACTGGTACCTGGACAGTGCCAGACTCGCCGACCTGGACCAGAAGCTCGATAGCCTGCAATGGCACGAATCGCCGCTCAAAGACCTGCAAGGCGTGCTGGCCAAGCTGGCTGTACAGCGGCTGCCCGACCCGCCGTTGGCCGCATTGCGCCCAGCTATCGACCACTTCTTCGGCCTGCCGGATATTCCGAGCATCGTCGAGCAACTCCAGGAAGTCACCGTCGCCGACAGCCATGAGTGGGCATTGAACACCGTGCACCTGATGCAAACCCGCTCGCCCCTGGCCATGGCCGTGACCTTGGAAATGCTGCGACGCGGCCGGCGCTTGCCGTTGGAGCAGTGCTTTGCCCTGGAACTGCACCTCGACCGCCAATGGTTCGAACGCGGCGACCTGATCGAAGGGGTCCGCGCGCTGATCATCGACAAAGACAAGAACCCTCGCTGGAACCCGCCGACGCTCCATGGGCTAGACAAAAGCCATGTCGACAGCTTCTTCCATCACTTCGAGCAGGTTGCGAAATAAGCCATGCAAGATATTGAATACACTGAAGAACAGGTAATGATCCGCGACATGGCGCGCGACTTCGCCCGTGGCGAGATTGCCCCTCACGCCCAAGCTTGGGAGAAAGCTGGCTGGATCGACGACGCCCTCGTGGCGAAGATGGGCGAACTGGGCCTGCTGGGCATGGTAGTGCCGGAAGAATGGGGCGGCACCTATGTCGATTACGTCGCCTATGCACTCGCGGTGGAGGAAATTTCCGCAGGTGATGGCGCTACCGGCGCGCTGATGAGTATCCATAATTCAGTCGGTTGCGGGCCAATCCTCAACTACGGCACAACAGAGCAAAAACAAACCTGGCTGGCCGACCTCGCCAGTGGCCAGGCGATTGGCTGTTTCTGCCTGACCGAACCCCAGGCCGGCTCCGAAGCACACAACCTGCGCACGCGCGCCGAACTGCGCGACGGCCAGTGGGTGATCAATGGCGCCAAGCAGTTCGTCAGTAACGGCAAGCGCGCCAAACTGGCCATCGTGTTTGCCGTGACCGATCCAGACCTGGGCAAAAAAGGCATCTCCGCGTTCCTGGTGCCCACCGACACCGCTGGGTTTGTGGTCGACCGCACTGAGCACAAGATGGGTATTCGGGCCTCGGACACCTGCGCCGTCACCCTGAACCAATGCAGCGTGCCCGAGGCCAACCTGCTTGGCGAGCGCGGTAAAGGCCTGGCCATCGCCCTGTCCAACCTCGAAGGCGGTCGCATCGGTATTGCCGCCCAAGCCCTGGGCATCGCCCGTGCGGCCTTTGAGGCAGCGCTGGCCTACGCTCGCGACCGGGTGCAGTTCGACAAGCCGATCATCGAACACCAAAGCGTGGCCAACCTGCTGGCGGATATGCAAACCCGCTTGAACGCTGCCCGCTTACTGATCCTGCACGCGGCGCGCCTACGCAGCGCCGGCAAGCCCTGCCTCTCGGAAGCGTCCCAGGCCAAGCTGTTTGCCTCGGAAATGGCCGAGAAAGTCTGCTCCAGTGCGATGCAGATTCATGGCGGCTATGGCTATCTGGAGGATTACCCAGTGGAGCGTTACTACCGGGATGCGCGGATCACGCAGATTTACGAAGGGACCAGCGAGATACAGCGGATGGTGATTGCCAGAGAGCTCAAGCACTACCAGCTCTAACTGACACACCACAAAACAAATGTGGGAGGGGGCAAGCCCCCTCCCACATTTGATCCTGAGTTCTTGAGGGGTCGCTTACTTATCCTTGAACTCCGGCGCACGCTTGCCCACAAATGCTGCCATGCCTTCCTTCTGATCCTGCGTCGCGAACGCCGCGTGGAACACCCGGCGCTCAAAGCGCACCCCCTCGGACAAGCTCACTTCAAACGCACGGTTCACGCTTTCCTTGACCATCATGCTGATCGGCACCGATTTGCCGGCAATCAGCGTGGCGACTTTCAGCGCCTCGTCGAGCAGTTCATCGGCGGGCACGATGCGCGCGACAATCCCGCAGCGCTCGGCTTCCACCGCATCGATAAAACGCCCGGTCAGGCACATTTCCATGGCCTTGGCCTTGCCCACGGCGCGGGTCAGGCGTTGGGTGCCGCCCATGCCTGGCAACACGCCGAGGTTGATTTCCGGCTGGCCGAACTTGGCGCCGTCACCGGCCAGGATAAAATCGCACATCAGCGCCAGTTCGCAGCCGCCGCCCAGGGCGAAGCCGTTGACCGCGGCGATGATCGGCTTGCGCCGGTTGGCCACGCGGTCACTGTCGCTGAACAGGTCGTCGAGGTAGATCTGCGGGTAGGTCAGCTCGGCCATTTCCTTGATGTCCGCACCGGCAGCGAAGGCTTTTTTCGAGCCGGTCAAGACGATGCAGCCAATTTCCGGGTTGGCTTCCAGGCCATCCAGGGCCTGGTTCAACTCACTGACCAACTGCGCATTCAGGGCATTCAGGGCTTGAGGGCGGTTGAGGGTAATCAGCCCGACGCGGCCTTGGACTTCGAGCAAAATCGTTTCGTAACTCATGTATCGGCTCCTTAGAGATTGCGTGAGATGACCATGCGTTGAATATCGCTGGTGCCTTCGTAAATCTGGCAAACCCGCACATCGCGGTAGATCCGCTCCACGGGGAAGTCGCTCAGGTAACCGTAACCGCCGAGGGTTTGCAAGGCGGCGGAACAGACTTTCTCGGCCATTTCCGAGGCGAACAGCTTGGCCATCGAGGCCTCCACCAGGGCGGGCTTGCCACTGTCACGCAGCGCAGCGGCGTAATGCACCATCTGCCGCGCCACGGCAATTTGCGTGGCCATGTCCGCCAGGCGAAAAGCCACGGCCTGGTGTTCAATGATGGGCTTGCCAAAGCTCTCGCGCTCACGGGCGTAGTCGCGGGCCGCTTCAAAGGCTGCACGGGCCATGCCCACCGATTGCGAGGCGATGCCGACGCGACCGCCTTCAAGGTTGGCCAGGGCGATCTTGTAGCCCTCGCCCTCCTCCCCAAGACGGTTAGCCACCGGCACCTTTACATCCTCGAACAGGATCTGGCAGGTATCGGACGCATGCTGGCCGAGCTTGTCCTCGACCCGCGCCACGCTATAGCCCGGCGAATCGGTGGGCACGATAAACGCGCTGATCCCACGCTTGCCCGCTGCCGGGTCGGTCACCGCAAACACAATCACTACCCCGGCATTCTGGCCGGAGGTGATGAACTGTTTGCAGCCGTTGAGCACGTAATGATCGCCTTCAAGGCGTGCGCGGGCTTTCAAGCCGCTGGCATCCGAGCCGGCCTGGGGTTCAGTCAGGGCGAACGCAGCGAGCATGGCGCCACTGGCCAGGGGCTTGAGGAATTGCGCCTTCTGCTGATCGTTGCCGAAAGTGAGGATAGGCACGCAGCCTACCGAGTTGTGCACGCTCATGATGGTCGAGCAGGCGCCGTCACCGGCGGCGATTTCCTCCAGGGCCATGGCGTAGGCCAGGTAACCGGTGTCGCACCCGCCCCACTGTTCCGGCACCAGCATGCCGAAAAAGCCCAGTTCGGCCATCTCGCTGATGGCTTCCTTGGGAAAGCGGTGCTCACGGTCCCATTCGGCGGCAAACGGCTTGAGCCGCTCCTGGGCAAATTGCCGGGCCGCGTCGCTGATTTGCAGTTGTTCGTCATTGGGCAGCATGGGGATCAGTCCTTAATACAGGCATTCAACGGCCATGGCCGTGGCTTCACCACCGCCGATGCAAATGGCAGCAACGCCACGCTTGAGGCCTTTCTGGCGCAGGGCCGAGAGCAGGGTCACCAGGATCCGCGCGCCGGATGCGCCAATCGGATGGCCCAGGGCGCAGGCGCCGCCGTGGATATTGACCTTGGCATGGGGAATTTCCAGCTTGCTCATGGTCACCAGGCTGACCACGGCAAAGGCTTCGTTGATTTCGAACAGATCGACGTCGGCGATGCTCCAGCCGGTCTTGCTCATCAACTTACGAATCGCCCCCACCGGCGCCACTGGAAACAGCCCCGGCTCATCGGCAAACGCGGTGTGCCCGTGGATCACCGCGAGTGGTTTAAGGCCGCGCTTCTGTGCCTCGGACTCACGCATCAACAGCAACGCTGCCGCGCCGTCGGAAATCGAGCTGGAATTGGCCGCCGTGACGGTGCCACCTTCGCGGAACGCCGGTTTCAGGCTGGGGATTTTTTCCAGCTTGGCCTTGGGGGGTTGTTCGTCATGCAGGATGGTTTTCTGCTCTTTGCCGACGGTGACCTGTACCGGGACAATTTCGGCGGCGAAGCTGCCATGGGCGATTGCTTCTTGCGCACGGGTCAGCGAAGCGATGGCGAACGCATCCTGTGTCTCACGACTGAAGCCGTTCAGCTGCGCGCATTCCTCGGCAAAGGTGCCCATCAGGCGGCCCTTGTCGTAGGCATCCTCCAGGCCGTCGAGAAACATGTGGTCGAGCACGCGGCCGTGGCCCATGCGGTAGCCGCTGCGGGCGCGATCCAGCAGGTACGGCGCGTTGGACATGCTTTCCATGCCCCCGGCGATCACCACATCGACACTGCCCGCCAGCAGCGAGTCATGGGCCAGGATCGCCGCCTCCATGCCCGAGCCGCACATCTTGTTGAGGGTGGTGCAGCGTGTGGACTTGTCCAGGCCCGCGCCCAGGGCGGCTTGGCGCGCAGGTGCCTGGCCGAGGCCGGCGGGCAGCACGCAACCAAACAACACTTCATCCACGGCGTCGCTGGCAATGCCGGCGCGCTCGACCGCTGCACGGATGGCGGCGGAACCCAATTGCGGCGCGGTCAGGCCCTTGAGGTCGCCCTGGAACCCGCCCATGGGCGTGCGCACGGCGCTGACGATGACGATAGGATCGGTCATGGAAGTGCTCCTTACTTGGCAGCCATGCGCAAGGCGCCGTCGAGACGGATCACCTCGCCATTGAGCATGCTGTTTTCAATGATGTGCCGCACCAGTGCGGCGTACTCGGCGGGTTTGCCCAGGCGCGGCGGAAACGGCACGCCGGCGGCCAGGGAGTCGCGCACTTCGGGGGTCATGCCGGCCATCATCGGTGTTTCGAAAATGCCCGGGGCGATGGTCATCACCCGAATACCGAAGCGCGCCAGCTCACGGGCCGCGGGCAACGTGAGGCTGGCAATCGCGCCTTTGGACGCGGCGTAGGCCGCCTGGCCGATCTGCCCGTCAAAGGCCGCCACGGAGGCGGTGTTGATGATCACGCCGCGCTCGCCATCGGCATTCGCTTCGGTTTCAGCGATGGCCGCTGCCGCCAGGCGCAACAGGTTGAAGCTGCCGATCAGGTTGACGTTGATCACCTGGGCAAAGCTGGCCAGGCCATGAGGGCCATTCTTACCGAGGATCTTTTCACCGCGTACCACGCCCGCGCAGTTGACCAAACCATGCAAGCCGCCAAACGCCGCGACCGTTGCCTGCACGGCGGCTTCGGCAGCCGCTTCCTGGCTGATATCCGCCACTGCGCTGCGGGCGTTGTCGCCGAGCTGCTTGGCCTTGGCGGCTACGGCGTCGGCGTTCAAGTCCACCAGCATCACTTTGGCGCCGGCCGCTACGAGCATTTCAGCGGTGGCTGCGCCCAGGCCTGACGCGCCGCCACTGACGAGGAAAATCTTGTTCTGAATCTGCATCATTGTTTCCTTGAACTGTGCATCAACTAAGGACGGAACCCGGGAAATAGTCGCCCCGCAGCGCTGCAGCGGCAATGGTCAAAGCCTTCAACTTGGCTGACTGGTTTGGCCAATCATCGACCCCGCTGATCGGCCGGTCAGCCCAAGCGATTGGACGTCGATCGCGCGAGCTCCTAACCTGAGGGCCTGCGCAACCGAAGAAGTCCTGCTCCCGATGATCTTGCGTCCCAAACCCAACCTCCTGGGTATCCTGTTCTCCCTCAAGGGCTCGATTGCCAAGCGCATCGCGCTGCGCAGCCTGCTGGTAACGTTGCTGGCCTCGGTGATCGTGCTGGTGGAAACCCTGCACCCGGCGTACTTCTCCAAAGTTAATGCCACGCCGTTTACGCTGCTGGGGCTGTCGCTGTCGATCTTCATGAGCTTTCGCAATAACGCCTGCTATGACCGCTGGTGGGAAGGTCGCAAGCAGTTGGGGCAGATGATCATCGATGTGCGCTCGCTGATTCGCCAAACCCAGGTACTCAGCGACCCGGCCGAACGTGCCGCCCTGCTGCGCGCACTGTGCGGGTTTGCCCACGGCCTGATCGCGCGTTTGCGCCATGAAGATGAAGCCCGGGCAATCCAGCCCTGGAGCGAGGTGGACAGCCGCCACCCCAATCTCCCGGACAAGCTGTTGCAGGCGGTCGGTGCGCGGTTTTCCGTACTGACCGAGCAAGGCGTGCTCAGCGAATGGCGCTACACCCAGCTGGAAACCCGGTTGGTCAGCCTCAGCCAGGTCCAGGCCTCATGCGAACGTATCAAGACCACCCCGCTGCCCTTCCCCTATACCTTGCTGCTGCACCGCACCATCTACCTGTTCTGCATTCTGTTGCCGTTCGCTATGGCCGAGCCACTGGGCTGGCTGACGCCGGTGTTCACCGCAATCGTCAGCTACACCTTCTTTGGCCTGGATGAAATCGGCGATGACCTGGAAGACCCCTTCGGCTTCGACGAAAACGACCTGCCCTGCAATGCGCTGCTGCGCACCCTGGAGCGCGAGGTGCTCGCCGCGCTGGGCGAAACCGACTTGCCGCCAGCCCTGGAGCCGGTGGAATACGTGCTCACCTGACACAGGTTTGACACCTGCCCTGGTCTGACCGAAGCTGATGGCTTTGCTCTAGCTGCCCAAGCTTTCGGACGCCTGCATGTCAAAGTCACGCCGTTACTCCATCGTCGGCCTGTGCGCCCTGTTGTTGATTGTGCTGATCACCTGGTATTTCTCCCGCAACACCCAGGTGGCCGTGCCTCCCGCCATTGCCCATGGTTACTCCAAAGCCCTGAAACAGGCGCACAACGGTGAGCCAGGCGCCGCGCGCGTGCTGTATCAGCAATTGGGCCGGCCGGACCTGACACCCGAGCGCCGCGCCGCGTTGCACGTCGAACTGCCCAACTACCCCAGCCCCCAAGCCTTGAAGCTCGCGGATAAAGACCTCAGCAGCGAATCACCGCGGGTACGCGAGGCCGCCATCCACAGCATTGTCGGCCTGGTGCCGACCGGCCAACGCACGCTGTTGCTCGGCCCGGCGCTGGATGACCCCGAGCAGGAGGTGCGCTTTGCCGCCGCGAATGCCTTGCTCGGACTGTCGCCCGATACCCTGGGGCTGTATTTCGGACCGTTGCAGCAAGTACTCGATGAATTCGTGAAGAAGCTCAAGGCCCAGCCCGAAACCGCCGAAGGCTGGATTCAACTGGCACGCCTGTACATCCACAGCGCCCTGTTGCCCGAGGCGCAACATGCCCTGGAGCAGGCCATGCGCCTGCAACCGGATAACCTGCAGGCCGTGGTGGCTCAAATCGAATTGCTGGATAAGCAGGGCAAGACCGACGATTCCCGCCAGTTGTTGGCGCGGCAATTGGCGGCGCATCCCGAATCGGCCTACCTGCAGCACGCCCTCGGCATGTGGTTGCTGCACCACGGCGAGCGTCCTTATGCGCTGCTGGGCCTGTCCAAGGCGGTGGAGTTGGAGCCGGACAACCAGGATTATCGTTATGACCTGGCCACCACCCTGCACGCCCAGCAGGAACTGGAAGCCGCCCAGCGCCAATTGGAAGAAATCATCCAGCGCCACCCGGCCAATCGCAAGGCGCGGGTGCTGCTGGTCAACTACTGGAAAGAAAGCGGCCAATTGCAGAATGTGCAGGTGCTGCTTGCCCAGCTCGAACAGCAAAATCCTGACGATCCGGCCCTGCAGCAAGGCCTGTAGGCGCAATAATCGCGCATCAATTTGAACCGCCGCAAAGCACTACGGTCAAGAGAACATGGCGCGTCCACAAGGGCGCGCATCCTCTACTCGTATGTGACCTGAGGGCACTTCTTGTCTACATCCAAAGCGTTGTTAACCGAAAAAGCAGCCATCGGCATCGAAGGTCTTGATGACATTCTTTGCGGCGGGCTATCGCGCAGCCACCTGTTCCTGCTGGAAGGTGAACCTGGCACCGGTAAAACCACGGTCGCCCTGCACTTCTTGCAGGCCGGGGCGAAAGAGGGTGAGCGAACGCTGTACATCACACTGTCCGAAACCGAGCGCGAGTTACGCCAGGGCGCCGAGTCCCATGGTTGGGAGCTGGACGACAATATCCATATCTTTGAGCTGACCCCGCCGGAGAGTCTGCTGGATGCCGAGCATCAGCAAAGCCTGCTGTACTCCTCCGACCTGGAGCTGGGCGAAGCCACCCGGCAGATCTTCGAAGTGGTGGAGCGGGTCAAGCCGACCCGCGTCGTGATCGACAGCCTCTCGGAAATCCGCCTGCTGGCGCAAAGCTCGTTGCGCTATCGCCGGCAGATCCTGGCGATCAAGCATTACTTCGTGCGCTATGACGCCACCGTGCTGCTGCTCGACGACCTGACCACCGAGTCCCTCGACAAAACCGTGCACAGCGTGGCCCACGGCGTGATTCGCCTGGAAGAACTGACCCCCAACTACGGCGCTGAACGCCGTCGCGTGCGGGTGGTGAAGTATCGCGGGCAAAAATACCGGGGTGGTTTTCACGACTTCACCATCATGCACGATGGCATCCACGTGTTCCCGCGCCTGGTCGCGGCCGAGCATCGTGGCGGTTATGTGCGTCAGACGTTGAGCAGCGGCATTCGCGAGCTGGATGCGTTGATGGGCGGCGGTGTCGAGACGGGCTCCAGCAGCCTGATCCTCGGCCCGGCCGGTACCGGCAAATCGCTGATCTCGATGATCTTCGCCGCAGCCGCGGTAGCCCGTGGCGAAAAAGCCGCGCTGTTTATCTTCGATGAAGAACTGGGCTTGCTGTTCGAACGCATGAACAACATGGGCATTGACCTCGCCGCCCTGCAAGCCACTGGCAACCTGCTGATCGAGCAAGTGGACGCCGCCGAACTGTCGCCCGGCGAGTTCTCCCACCGCGTGCGCCGTTGCGTGGATGAGCGCGGCATCAAGACCGTGGTCATCGACAGCATCAACGGTTACCAGGCGGCGATGCCGGAAGAAAACGCGCTGATCCTGCACATGCATGAACTGCTGCTGTACCTCAACCGCCGTGGCGCGGCGACGTTCATGACCGTCGCGCAACACGGGCTGGTCGGCGACATGCAGGCGCCGGTTGACATCACTTACCTGGCCGATACGGTGATCCTGTTGCGTTACTTCGAGGCCCTGGGCAAGGTGCGCCGCGCCATCTCGATCATCAAGAAGCGCACTGGCGCGCACGAGTCGACTATCCGTGAATACCGTATCGGTAGCGGCGGCATGACCGTCGGTGAGCCGCTGGATAACTTCCAGGGTGTCTTGCGCGGGATCCCGACCTACATGGGCGCGGGCTCCCCTTTGCTCAAGGAAGAGGGCGTGTGACGGCGATTTCCCCTCTATCCGAGCGCGCAATCGTCCTGGCGCCAATGGGCCGTGACGGCTCGTTGGCCCTGATGATGCTCAACGAGGCCGGCTACAGCGGGGTCATCGCCAGCAACCTGACGGTGCTGTGCGAAGCCCTGGAACAAGGCGCCGGCCTGTTGATCATTGCGGCCGAAGCGTTGCGTGGCGCGGACCTCGAACCCCTGCTGGAACATCTGCATCAGCAGCCCGCATGGTCTGACCTGCCGATCGTGCTGATGACCCACCATGGCGGTACCGAGCAGAACGGCTCATCCCACCTCAGCGGCTTGCTGGGCAATGTAACCTTCCTGGAGCGGCCGTTCCATCCGGTCACGCTGATCAGCCTGGTGAGCGCCGCCCTGCGCGGCCGGCGCCGGCAATATGATGCGCGCGACAGGCTGATCGACCTGAGCGAAAGCGAACTGCGCCTGCAGCGCACCCTGGAGACCCTTGAACAGCAAGTCGAGGAGCGCACGGCGCAGTTGCGCAGCAACGAAGAAGCCCTGCGCCAGTCGCAAAAAATGGAAGCCGTCGGCCAGTTGACAGGCGGTATCGCCCACGACTTCAACAATATGCTGACCGGCATCATCGGCAGCCTGGAGCTGTTGCGACGGCGCGTGTCCCGCGGCAAGTTGGACGACCTCGACAGCCTGATCGACCTCGGCGTGACCTCCGCCAACCGCGCCGCCGGCCTGACCCACCGCCTGTTGGCGTTCTCGCGGCGTCAGTCGCTGGATTCCAAGCCGGTTCAGATCAACCAGCTGGTCACGTCCATGGGCGAGTTACTGCAACGCAGCCTTAACGAAAGCATCGTCTTGGACATGCGCCTCGACCCTCTGTTGTGGACCGCCGAAGCCGATCCCAATCAACTCGAAAGCGCCCTGCTCAACCTGGCCCTCAACGCCCGGGATGCCATGCCGGGTGGCGGCCGGCTGATTGTCGATACCAGCAACCGCCACCTTGACAGCGTGTTCACCGCCGCCTACGGCACACTCACGCCCGGCGACTATGTGGAGCTGAGCGTCAGCGACACCGGCTGTGGCATACCGGAAAGCCTGCTTGGCCGGGTATTCGACCCCTTCTTCACCACCAAGCCCATCGGCCAGGGTACCGGCCTGGGCTTGTCGATGATCTACGGTTTTGCGCGCCAGTCACGCGGGCATGTCACCCTGCACAGTGAGGTGGGCAAAGGCACCACGGTGAGTCTGTTCCTGCCGCGCTTTATCGGTGAAGTCACTGCGGACACGCCGTTGGACCCTGCCCTGCTGCCCGTCGCCACTACCGGTGAAACCGTGCTGATCGTCGAGGACGACCCGGCGGTGCGCGTGCTGGTCAGCCAGGTATTGAGCGAGCTGGGCTATGCGTTTGTCGAAGCGGGGGATGCTGACACTGCATTGCCCATCATCGAGTCCGGCCAGCGCATTGACCTGATGATCAGCGACGTGGGGCTGCCAGGGATGAATGGACGGCAACTGGCAGAGATTGGCAGGCAGGTTCGCCCGGACCTGAAGGTGTTGTTTATTACCGGGTATGCCGAACATGCGGCGGTGCGTGGCGGGTTCCTGGATCCAGGTATGCAGTTGATCACCAAGCCCTTCACCTTTGATTTGTTGACCGCCAAGGTGCGGGAGATGATCCGGGCGTGAATGACTATTAGCCCAATAGCGTCATTCAGGCTCGTGAGAGCCTGATACGCCATCAGACTGGGACTGGCTCACCTTACGCCAACAACCGCTGGATATGCTCCTGCAACGTATCCAGATCAAACGGCTTGGCCAGGATCGGTGCATTGCGCGTGATCGGGCTGTTGCAGTCGAGAATTTCCTGCGGATAGCCGCTGATAAAAATCACCTTCAGCTCCGGGCGCAACTTGATCGCCGGCTCGGCGATCTGCACGCCGGAAATGCCGCCCGGCAGGCGGTAGTCGGTGACCATCAGGTCCAGGTGCGGCTTGGTTGCCAGGATTTCGAAGGCCTGCTCGCCATCGATCGCCTTCAACACCCGATACCCGAGGCCAGCCAGGTACTCACCCAGCACAAACATAATGGATTCGTCGTCCTCGACGATCAGAACGACATCTTGTGCATCTTCACTCATGGGAAGCCTTTGTCCGGTCAATTGCTGCAATTACGACCATGGGGTCACGCAGAGGTTGCGTCGGGGTGACGATTGATTTCATGCCGACGGTTCCAGGGGCAGGCACACCCGAAACAAGGCGCCCTCGCCTATCCGGCTCTCAACCTCAATGGTGCCGCCATGGGCCGCAACGATCTGCTCTGAAATAAACAGCCCGAGGCCCAGTCCGGCCGCTACCTGGCTGGCCGAGACACGCTCGAACTGTTGGAAAATGCGCTTCTGGTTCTCTTCACTGATGCCGATCCCGCGGTCACGCACTTCCACTCTGGCTTCGCCATGCTCGGCATACACGCGCACATCCACCGGGCTCTTGGCCCCGTAGCGCAAGGCGTTGGTCAGCAGATTGGTGACCACCTGCTCAATGCGGAATTCGTCCCAGTTGCCTTCCACGGGCTCTTCGGCCACCAGCTGCATGGACGAGTCCGCCGCCGCCACTTGCGGCGCGAAGTTCTCCACCAGGTTGCGTACCAGTTGCGCCAGGTCGAAGCGCCCGGGGCGAATCGACAGTTTGCCGGTGCGGATGCGCGACACGTCGAGCATGTCTTCGATCAGGCGGATCAGGCTTTGGATCTGCCGCTCATCGCGGTCGACCATGGCGTGCATCTTGTCCAGGGTAAACGCGGCGGCATTGTCCCGCGCCAGGTGCATCTTGCGCAGCTGGGTTTCGAGGATCAGGCCGTTAAGCGGCGTACGCACTTCATGGGCGACGATCGACATGAAGTCATCACGCATGCGCACCGCCTGCTCCAGCTCGGCCTGGGTAGCCTGCAGGCGAGTGAGCAACAGCTCCTGCTCGCGGCGACTGCGCTCCAGGGCCTCCACTTGCTGCTTCATCGCCTTGCTCTGGCGATACAGGTCGACGAACACATTGACCTTGCTCTTGACCGCGTGGATATCCAGCGGTTTGTGCAAAAAGTCTACAGCGCCGCTTTCATAGCCCTTGAACGCGTAATTAAGCTCACGGCCGGCGGCACTGACGAACACAATCGGGATGTTCTTGGTTTTTTCGGTGCCGCGCATCAACTCGGCCAGCTCGAAGCCGTTCATACCGGGCATCTGCACGTCGAGAATCGCCATGGCGAACTCGTGCTCCAGCAACAGGGACAAGGCCTCGTCGGCACTCAGTGCCTTGAAGACCTGGCGATCCTCGCGCTTGATCAGCGCTTCGAGGGCCAGCAGGTTTTCCGGCAGATCGTCGACGATCAGCAGTTTGGCCTGGACAGTACTTAACATGGTGAGGATTCCAGGGAAGCCAGCAATGCGGCAATGCGGCTCAAGGTCAGAATATGGTCAGGTGTATGCAGGGCCAGGGCTGCCCGCGGCATCACGGCAATCCGCGCTTCGCTGGGGTCCTGTACCACTGTGGTGCCGCCCGATTGCTTGACATGGGCCATCCCGTGGGCGCCGTCCTGGTTGGCCCCGGTCAGCAGAATCGCCATCAGGCCCTTGCCATAGGCATCGGCGGCGGAGGCGAAGAGGTAATCGATGGCCGGCCGGGAATGGTGTATCCGATCTTCCTGGCTCAGGGACAGGCTGCGGTCATGCTCTACGGAAAGGTGATAGCCGGGACCGGCGAAATACAACGTGCCCGCCTGGATCACCTCCTTGTCCTGCCCTTCCCGCACCGGAATCGCCAGGCGCCGCGCAAAGACTTCCGCCAGTTGGCTACGGCGCTCATCCGGCAGATGCAGCACGGCAACGATCGGCAGGCCAAAGGTGTCAGGCAGCGCGGCAAAAATATTCAGCAAGGCCTCGACGCCGCCGGCGGAAGCGCCGACGACGATGGCTTCAATCCCGCGAATCGGGTTGGCTGCAACGTCGTTCATGATTTTCGGTAGATCCGTTCCTGCTTGACCAAGGGTTCGAACTGCTTGCTGTAGGCGGAAAAATCCAGGGTTTCCTTACTGCCCAGCACCAGGAAGCCGCGATGGCACAGCGACTCATGAAACAATCCGAACGCCCGATCCTGCAACTTTTTATTGAAATAAATCAATACGTTACGACATGAAATTAATTGAGTTTCTGAGAACACGCTATCGGTCGCCAGACTGTGGTCGGCGAACGTCACGTTTTCGCGCAGCGTCTTGTCGAAGATGGCGTAATCGTAGGCCGCCGTGTAGTAGTCGGCAAATGATCGCTGCCCCCCGGCCTGCTGATAATTGGCCGTGTAGGCGCGCACATTCTCCAGCGAGAAAATGCCCTGCTTGGCTTTATCCAGCGACGCCGGGTTGATGTCCGTGGCGTAGATGATCGTGCGCTCCAGCAGCCCCTCTTCACGCAACAGGATGGCCATGGAGTAGACCTCCTCCCCCGTGCTGCAGCCGGCGATCCAGATCTTGATCGACGGATACGTCTTGAGCAGCGGCACCACTTCCTGACGGATCGCCAGGAAGTGCGAAGGGTCGCGAAACATCTCGCTCACCGGGATCGTCAGAAATTGCAGCAGCTGCATGAACGCTGCCGGATCGTGCAGCACCCGCTCCTGCAGCGCAGAAATGGTCGCGCAGTCAAACTGGCGCAAGGCATGGGCCACGCGACGTTTGACCGACGCACCGGAGTAGTCGCGAAAGTCGTAGCTGTACTTGAGGTAAATCGCCTCGATCAACAGGCGCAGCTCAATATCGCTGCTCTTCTCCAAAAAACGTCGCTCCACTTAAATACGTTCCATCTTCGGCAGCCACACGCGAATCAGCGAGAACAGGCGATCCAGGTCGATCGGCTTGGCCAGGTAGTCGTTGGAGCCCGCCGCGAGGCAACGCTCCTGATCGTCCTTCATGGCCTTGGCCGTCACGGCGATGATCGGCAACTTCTTCCAGCGCGGGTCCTGGCGGATCAAGGCGGTAGCCTCGTAACCGTCCATCTCCGGCATCATCACGTCCATCAGCACCAGATCGATATCGTCGACTTCGTTGAGTTTCTCGATGGCTTCGCGACCATTACGTCCGATTACCACCACGGCACCTTTGTGTTCCAGGGCGCTGGTCAGGGCGAAGATGTTGCGCACATCGTCGTCCACCAACAGGATCTTGCGCCCCTCGAAGACCTTATCGCGGCTGCGAGCGGTCTTGAGCATCTTCTGGCGATCATGGGACAGCTGGGATTCGACTTTGTGCAGAAAGAGTGTGACTTCGTCGAGCAGGCGCTCTGGCGAACGGGCGCCCTTGATGATGATCGAGCGCGAATACTTGCGCAGTTCGGCTTCTTCATCGCGAGTCAGATTGCGCCCGGTGTAGACGATTACCGGCGGGAACGAGCAGATATCTTCGGTGGCCATGCGCTTGAGCAACTCGTTGCCGAGCATGTCCGGCAGCTTGAGGTCGATGATCATGCAGTCGTAGACGTTGGTGCGCAGCAGCTCCAGGGCGGCTTGGGCATAGCCAACATCGGTGATCTCGATATCATCATCGCCGATCAGGCGGGCAATGCTGTCGCGTTGCAGGTCATCATCCTCCACCAGCAGCACGCGCTTGACCTTCTGGGTCAGCTTGGCTTCCAGGCGGGCAAACACGTCCTTGAGCTCTTCGCGGGTGGTCGGTTTTACCGCATAACCAATGGCGCCCATGTGCATGGCGGCTTCGACGCGGTCTTCCACGGAAATCACATGCACCGGGATGTGGCGGGTGTTGGCGTGCTCCTTGAGGCGTTGCAGCACGGTCAGCCCGGAATGGTCCGGCAGGCGCATGTCGAGCAGGATCGCGTCGGGAATGAATTCCTCGGCCAGGCTGTAGCCCTCGTCCGCACCATGGGCCACCAGGCACTGGTAACCCAGTTCATGGGCCAGGTCGAACAGAATGCGCGCAAAGTTCGGCTCATCCTCCACCACCAGGATGCAACGGGTGGCGAACGGAGCCTTGTCGCGGTCGTCGGCAAAGCGCGGGATCTGCTTGGCGTCGGCGATTGGCAGCGGTGACACCGCGATGGGCTTGGGCGCGGGGGCGGCCACGACCTGGCGCGGTTGCTCGATCGGCGCGGCATCATCCTCGCGTTCGACATACTGCTCCGGCAGTACCAGGGTGAAGGTGCTGCCTTTACCGGGTTCGCTGGTCACGCTGATGTAACCGCCGAGCAACGCGGCCAGGTCGCGGGAAATCGACAGGCCCAGGCCGGTGCCACCATAGCGGCGGTTGGTGGTGCCATCGGCCTGGCGGAAGGCTTCGAAGATGCTTTCCTGCTGGTCCGGCGCAATGCCGATGCCCGAATCACGCACGGTAAAGGCAATGCCTTCCCCCGGCGCACGGGACACCGACAGGCTGACCTCGCCTTGTTCGGTGAACTTGATCGCGTTGGACAGCAGGTTCTTGAGAATCTGCTCCAGGCGCTGGCGGTCGGTAAACAGCATGATCGGCGCACCTTCCTGCACCTGCACCTGGAACCCCAGCTTGCGGTCGGCGGCCAGCGGTTCGAACATCCCGCGCAGGCCATCGACCAGGCGCGTCACGCTGGAATTCTCAGGGCGCATTTCCAGCTTGCCGGCTTCTACTTTGGAAATATCCAGAATGTCGTTGATCAGGTTGAGCAGGTCATTGCCCGCCGAATAGATCGACTCGGCAAACTTGACCTGTTCGGCGCTGAGGTTTTCCTGGGGGTTTTCCGCCAGCAACTTGGCCAGGATCAGAGAACTGTTCAGCGGCGTGCGCAGTTCGTGGGACATGTTGGCGAGGAATTCGGATTTGTACTTGCTGGAGCGCTGCAATTCATCGGCGCGGTCTTCCAGCTCCAGCTGGGCCTGGTTGAGTTCAACGTTCTTGCGGTCCATGGCATCGCGCTGGTCGGCCAGGATCTGGGTCTGTTCGGCCAGTTGCTCGTTGGTCTGCTCCAGCTCTGCCTGCTGGGTTTCCAGGTGGGCCTGGGATTCCTTGAGGATGCGCGACTGCTCTTCGAGTTCTTCGTTGGCGGTCTTGAGCTCTTCCTGCTGCACTTGCAGCTCTTCGTTGAGCTGCTGGGTCTCGGCCAGCACTTCCTGCAAACGCTGGCGATAACGCGCGGCCTCGATAGAGGTGCCGATATTGCCGGCGATCAACTCCAGCAATTCGACATCACGCTCACTCAGCGGTCGCAAAAATCCCAGCTCGATCACGCCATTGACGCGGTCGTCATCGCTGGTGGGCATCACCAGTACGCTGCGGGTTTTCCCTTCGCCCAGGCCGGAACTGACCTTGAAGTAATCCACCGGCACGTCGTCCAGGCGAATCAGGCGATCGAGCTGGGCGGCCTGCCCAACGATGCCCTCATCACTGTAAATCGACTGCTCCTGCTGCTCCTGCTCGCGGGAGAAGCCGTACGTGGCCACGCGCTTGAGACCGCCATGTTCTTCGCGCACATACAGCGCCGCAACCACAGAGCCCATGTATTGGGCGAAGAACTGCAGGATATTGCGACCGAGCATGTTGAGGGTGAGCTGGCCAAGTACCTGTTCAGCCAGCTCGGTCTGGCCATTGCGTAGCCAGGCCTGCTGTTCGAGGCGCAGCGCGATCCTCTCTTGCGACGCGAGGTTCTCGCTGTAACTCTCTGATAATTCTAATAAATTTTTACGACCCCGATACGCCAGGAAGCCACTCAAGCCCAATACAAAGGCCAGGTACAGCGTGACGCTGAGCACCGTAGTGCGGGTGACTTCTTGATTGCGGGTGATACGGAACTGCTGCTCCATAGCCACCGCATCCTCGTATTCCTTGCGAATTTCGTCGGTCAGGCGCTTGCCACGCCCGGCCTTGACCGCGCCGCGGTAGTCGCCACTCTCGCGCTGCATATCAATCATCGACTGGGCGTATTTGTTCCACTCCAGTTGCAACGCTTCCAGGCGTTTGAGGCGATCCACCTGCTGCGGATTGTCGGCGACCAGGTCCTGCAAATTGCGCAGATCGGCAATGATTCGCGGCTTGGCCACTTCGTACGGGTCGAGAAAGTGCTCGTCGCCGGTGATCAGGAATCCGCGCATGCCGGTTTCCAGGTCCACCGTCAGCTTTGACGACTCGTTGAGGTTATTGATGACCCGATCGGTGTGTTCGACCCACTGGATCACCGACAACAGGTAGGTGATCAGGATGACGAAAAACACCGCGCTGAGCACGCCCACGCCCAGGGGCAACGCTACATTTCGGCTGAGCAGTGTACGAAAGCTCTTTTCATCGACGGACGACGCGGGAGTCATGGGCATGCCTTGGCCAAGTAGGGAAAAACCGGGAGTTTGCCCCAAAGTGCCAGTAGAGGGCTACGTTTCTGATGCGTATTGAGGTTTAAACCCATGAACACCCAGACTTCCCGCCACCCACACCTGGTCGGCTGCGGCGTTTTATGCATACGATTTCTGACGATTCCGGTCCCATTGCTGCGGGAACACCTTGGCGCGATCTCGACACTCAGTTCAAGCCCGAATCAGGCCCTGGCAGGGCCAGTCCACTAAAGGTAATGAAGATGAAGTCCTCGTTGAGCCTCCAGCCACGCCCACTGGTTATCGATCACGCTGTTCCACCCGCGCAGGCCACACCCGCCCATAGCAACCCGGCCGCCTCCCCTGCACACCTGTTCTCGGTTGAGCCGCAGCCGCTTTCGCCAGAGGCACGCTCGCAGGGGAACTCGCAGAATTGGAAGAACCTGGCGCAACAGCTCACCGACGCCGCGAAGAGCCTGGCAGAGGATGCGACACCCCAGGCGGTGTTGGCACATTTGAAGGCCGCTCACACTGGCATTGATCCACGCTCGACTTTTCACCCGTCCAGCGTATTGGGCAGCGAGTCCACCGTCAGCCTGGAAAGCTTTATCAAGCAGCATGATTTACCTACCCCTGAAACCCGAGCGGAGTTGATTCACTTGGCCGACGCAGCTAAGGCCAGAGCCCTGGAGCAGCCGTTGGGCGATCTCGGCGGGGGCTTGTCCTGGCCCCTGCCCTTGACCCAGGAACAGCAACGCAACGTACGGGGCATCGTCGATTCCAGCATCCTGCGCCGTAATGCCCAGACAGAGCCTGCGCTGGCCCGGGCTGAGCTGGCCAAAGGGGCGCTGGGGGCCCTGATCAGGGCCAGCGCGCTGTCGGATGTCGAACTGCAAGATCCGAGCAAGGCGCTCGATACCCTGCTCAAATCCTCCAAGGCCCAGGCGATGGGGCAAGCCATTCAGGAAGGGCTGGGGGGGATTGCCACGCCCACGAGCATCAGCGATTACGTGCTGACCGCCCTCCACGTCAGCCTTGATCGTGAATCTGTCGAGTCGCCCGCCAGGCATTCAATTGCCGGCTTTGATTTGGGCCACCCCGACTATTGGGGCAAGCCACCGTCAGCCATCGTCACCGGACTCAGCGAGCATCTGGTGGCTAAGGGCCGGGCCACGCAAGCCTCGGCCAAGCTGGCCACCCACCTGTTGCTGTCACGCACAGCGCCTCAACTCCTGGTCAAGGACATCCCCGACACGGTGGTCAACGGCAGCCAGGCCTGGGTGAGTTTCTGCCTTGCGGTGGCCAAGGTCGAAGCGCACGCACCGGGTACCGCAGCACAGATGAGCTACGGCCAGGTCATGAGTGCCGCACAAGCCTTGAATGATCCGGCGGAACACATCACCAAAACCTTGTTGCTGGACTGGGGCGTGACCCATGGCCTGGTCGTGAAGAAGGACGATGCCCTCTACACCCCCCAGGAAGTGGACCGCGTCCGGACCGCGTTCAATGAGCAGTTAAGTGCCAGGATCAAGGCGTCCAAATCAATCACTGCGCAGATTCCAAGTAGAAAAGCCATCGCCCTGGAAAAGCTCAAGGAACACTTTGGCGAAGGCGTTGCGTTTGAATCGAAAAGTCTCTCAACCGTCTCCGATGACAAATCCAAGCAATTGGACGGCAAGCACTCAATGCTGGATATGGCCATGATGGGTATCAACGTCAGGTGGAAAACCGACGATCCTGAACTCCCCATCGACGCGATTAACGAGCAGCCCAGACTTAACGTCAACGGGATATTCATGGAGCAATACGAGGCGGCGGTCGCATCACTTAAAGAAGGTGTGCAGACCCAGGTAAAACACCTGATTTGCGAACTTCCGCTGAAAGATCGGGAAAACCTGGAGTTCGGTAAAGTCGATTTTTATCAGTACAACCGATACAAGATTGACACCGGTTTTTTCAACCCTCCTGGCTTCGATTCGAAACTCAATCAATTGCTGGTAAGAACTGAAAGGCAAGTTGATGGAAAACCCGAGGTAGGTGTTTATGAGATCGACCTCAACAACAGACGCATCGTCAAGCGCCAGGAGGCAGTTATCACCGGGGAGGCTTGGCGCAACGGCAGTCTCTTGACCAAAGTGGAACACTTCACCCCTGAACACCATGACCGCCATGGAAGCGAGCAACCCCGGGACAACCCGGCGATTGCGCCCTCAAGCTTTACCTCGTCCCGCACCCACTACCTGGCGGACGCTTTTCTTGAGCACCTTGATATCGGCGGTCAGGGCCAATGGCGGCAAGCCAAGGGAGTCACGACATTCGATGAGCAGAAAGACGGCGATGAGCGCGTCAGGCAGTTTTTTCTCAACTTGATTCCCTTGAGATCGGCCATTGTCAATTTTCGCGACGGTGACTATGACTCAGGCATTGTCGACCTTGGCCTGGATGCGTTCGGGCTGGTGACCGCAGGTTACGGCGCGAGCGCAAAGTTAGCCAAGGTGGCGTCATCCGCGACATCCGCGTCTGTGAAGGCACTGCAGGGCGCGCGCGTCATCGGCAGTGGTCTTATCAGCACGCTCAACCCCTTGAGCGGAGCCAGGAGCCTGGTGACAGGAACCGCCGGGCTGGCCACCCGTGGGGCCAGATTTCTGAATGAATCCGGGCAGGCGCTGATCAACAAGGTCCGAGGCCCATCGGGAAGCTATGACTTGCTGAAGGCGGCCAACCAGGAATATGGCCCGACGCTGATCGGCTCCTATAAGGTCGCAGAGCAGAGCGTCGAAGGCGTCGCCGTGCTGAAAAATGGCCAATGGTATAGCTATGACCCTTTTCGAAACGTGCCCTATGGCCCGCCCATCGGGAATTTCTCGCCCCTGCGCAACGGTCTGTTCGATGCCAGCGTAGATGCACACCTGATCAGCGTAGGAGCGAATATCGCCAGCGCGAGAACCCCCGCAACCCTGTCGAAATTCAACCAAGGGTATCGAAGCGGCGCATTGGATGACCTGTCGGATTACGCTGGAAAACGTAGCTTTCCAGCATTGGTCGAGCTGGCCGCAAAACCCGGCCGGACGCCGGAAGAAATGGGGGTTCTGGCCAGGGAGATGAAGAAGGAAAGAATGGAAGTCGGCCGTTACTTCAGCCACCAACTTGCCAGCGACGTCGCTGGCCCCGGCGTTTCCATCGATCGCTTTGCCCAAGCAGACTACCTTGCCCGTGTTGACCTGGCCTCCAAGGGCGACTGCGCCGGTATGGTGAACGCCATGGCACTCGCCCTGCATCGCGGTGACGAAACCGTATTCCTCGAAAACCTTCGCAGGGCCTCCACCACGCAATCACCCTCTTCACTGCACGCTAAATTCAATCACGATATAAAAAAGCTGCAGGATGCCGTGAACCAAAAGGAGACGTTCCATATAAACGGCGCTCCCTCACTGGTTACGCATCAGCAGATCATTGACGACCTGAGCACGTCCGCAACCACCAAATACGTGAGAATCAGCACGCAAGATCACGCCATGCTGGCGGGCATCAGAGTCAAGGATGGCCGCAAGGAATGGTTTTTCTTCGAACCCAATGGCGGGCTGGTCAAGTTTGACAATGCGAAGTCCATGCAAGCCGGCATTGAAAAAACATTAAACAGTGGCGCAATGGGCGCTACGCTACAGCCGTGGATGTCGACGCAGGGCATCCGGCAATTCCACGTGAGCTATTTCCACCCCAATCACATCGTCACAGACAAGATCGACAGTTTTGCAGTTTCAATGATGGTATCCGAGCCTTTGCCGGCGTGACTCAACGGGTTGACCCCAGCCCTGCAACAGGCTGGGGCAGCCTGCGTACACTCACTGTGCTGGCGGGACATTTTCCGTTATACCCGTCACAATGCGCGCGCCAACGGAACTTGCCGAGATTGACGCGACTCATTAGAGCATGGTCTTTCAACCGCTAAAGACCTGCACCTCCATTTTTTCGGGAACCCTCATTATGTCCGCAGTCTCCTCCACCATCCTTGTCGTCGAAGACGATGCCATCGTGCGTATGCTGATCGTTGATGTGCTCGAAGAGTTGGAGTTCCTGGTGCTTGAAGCTGCCGACGCTGAAGAAGCCTTGAAGACCGTTGAAAATACCGCTCAGGTCATCGACCTGATGATGACCGACGTCGGCCTGCCGGACATGGACGGCAAGCAATTGGCGGCCAAGGTACGTGAATTGCGCCCCACCCTGCCTATCCTGTTTGCCAGCGGCTATGCCGAGAACATCGATGTGCCCACAGGTATGCAGGTGATCGCCAAGCCGTTTTCCATTGATCAATTGCGCGACAAGGTCAAGTCGATGCTGCCTGCCGCCTGACCCGTCGCCGGTATAGCACCACCCAGCCAGGCGAGGCAGGAATAAGCAGGTTCAAGTCGCCGTAGAGGTCGGCATTGATGAGTTCACGTTATTCGCAGGGATTAACGTGACGTTCGGGAAATAAAACAGGAAACTCGTCGCCTTTATTCCCCGTCAGTCAAACGAACTTTGGAAGGACGCAACAACATGATTGGAAAACCGACGCGCCTGCTGTTGGCGAGCCTCTCGATACTCATGAGTACCGGCGCCTGGGCTGATTTCACCGCCACGCCCAGCGAAGCCCGTGCCATTGCCAAAGAAGCCTACCTGTATGGCTTCCCGGTGGTGGAGATGTACAAGACGCTCTACACCCAGGCCGTCGACAAGGGCGGTGCCAACTTCAAGGCACCGTTCAATCACATCGGCAACACTGCCCAGGTCTTCACCCCCAAGGACAGCGCCGGCGTCACCCCGAACCCGGACACGCCCTACTCCTTCGTCTGGCTGGACCTGCGCAGCGAGCCCCAGGTCCTGACGCTGCCCAAGATCGAAGACGACCGTTACTACTCGGTGCAGTTGATCGACCTCTATACCCAGAACTTCGCCTACCTGGGCACCCGCAGCACCGGCAACAATGGCGGCCACTACATGATCGCCGGCCCTGACTGGAAAGGTCAGCAGCCGGTCGACGTGGATCGCGTGGTGTACAGCGAAAGCAACATTGCCTATGCCTTGTACCGCACGCAGTTGTTCGACGAGAAGGACCTGAACAAGGTCAAGCAGATCCAGAACGGCTACAAAGTGCAGTCCTTGAGTAACTACGTCAAACAAGCCGCACCGCCCAAGGCGCCGAAGGTCGAGTGGCCCAAGCCGATGGCGGCCATGACCGAAGGCCCGCAGCTGTTTCGCTACCTGAACTTCATGCTGGCCTTCGCCGCGCCCCAGGACAGTGAGAAAGACCTGCTGGCGCGCTTTGCCAAGATCGGCATTGCGCCAGGCGCGCCCTTCAAGGTCAACCAGTTGACCGCCGAACAGCGCAAGGCCCTGGATGATGGGATCTCCGATGCCCGCGCCGAGTTCTCCGCGTTCAAAAAGGACAAGCTCGACACGCACCAGGTCACCAATGGCGACTTGTACGGCAGCCGCGACCACCTGAACAACAACTACCTGTACCGCTATGCCGGCGCCGACCTGCGGATTTTCGGCAACTCCAGCGATGAAGCCGCGCACCTGAGCTACGTCGTCGACAGCGAAGGCAAGCCCGCCAACGGCGCACGTCATAGCTACACCGTGCACTTCGCCAAGGACCAACTGCCACCAGCCGACGCGTTCTGGTCGCTGACCATGTATGACGCCAAGACCAAGCAACTGGTGCCCAACCACAAGAAACGCTATCTGATCAACTCGCGCATGCTCTCCAGCCTCAAGCGGGACGCCGACGGTGGCCTTACCCTGGCTTTGCAGCACCACGAGCCACCGAAGGCCGAGCAGAGCAACTGGCTGCCGGCCCCACCGGGTCCGTTTTACGCCGTACTGCGGATTTACCTGCCCAAGCCTGAAGTGGGTAACGGCCAGTGGAAGCTGCCGCCGTTGACGCCACTGAAGTAACACCACGTGCCCGGTCGCCGCAGGGCTGGACCGGGCCTGTCCTGCCGCGAGCGCTACCCCCTGATACCGCTGGTTTATCAACCCGTAAAACCGGTAATGTGCGCGCGATTGCCTAAGGAGTTGCACTGCACATGACTTGCTGGAATGTCCTTGGCCTGGCGCCGGATGCCGATAGCCGCACGATCAAACGCACCTATGCGGCGCTACTGAAGAAAACCCGGCCGGATGACGACCCCGAAGGTTTCCAGCGCCTGCGCGAAGCCTACGAGGCTGCGCTGGAGTGGAGCCAAAGCCGGCAGGACGCTGACGAAGTCGTTATCGAAACCCAGGGCGCTAGCCTGGGCGGGCAGTATCAAGCGGCAATGGCCAATGGCAGTGCGCTGCACTTTGAAATCCATCTATTGCTGCGCGCTATCGAGGGGCATCTCACCCCCGAAGAAGCCCGCTGGGCCTTTGAAACCTTCAACTGGCTGACGGCCTGGCAACGCCTGGAGTTGCCCGACGAGCTGATCGAAAAGCTCGAGCGCAAGCACCGCAGCGCCCTACAGAACCCGTTGCGCCAGGCTCTGGAGCAACAGGACGAGGCCGCGTTCCTGACTGCCTATGCCGCGCGCGCCGAGCATCCCTGGGTCAACAATCATCCCCATGCCGAGTGGTTCAACCACTGGCTGGCCCGCCTGCTTGCACAGAGTCACTACTGGTCGAGCGCAGTGTTCGACGCGGTGTGCGCCGGCCAGCACTGGCATGGCGGCGCCGGTCATGACTGCCCGGCGGAGGATTGGGCGCGGCTGTTGCAACGCCAGCAAGGCCCGATTTTCCTCGCCCACCAATACGCGCTGGCCGCCGAACCGCCCAACAGCCCGCAGCAACGCGCCGCGCGGCTGCTGTTGGCGCCCATGAGCCTGGGCCAGCGCCGCGCCTTTGCCCAGCGCTTCAACGACAGCGACTGGGAAGCGTGCCAACGCCTCAGCGCAACCCTCTACGCTGACCATGTCGCGTTGGTCGAAGCCATGCCCGGTGGCAGCGTTTATTTCTGGCAAGGCTGGGACTCGGCCCTGGACACCTGGCCCTGGATCGTTGCGCTGGTGCTCAGTTGCGTGGCGGGGACCCTGGTGAATGCCGAGACCTTGGCCGGTAACCTGCTGCCCACGGTGGGCAAAGGACTGCTGTGGTCACTGGTGGCGGTGGTTGGTGCCGGACTGGCCTGGCATATCTGGCGCCCGCTGGCGCACCAATACCGCGTGCAGGACGAACACCTCAGCCAACGCCTGCCACGGGGCTTAAGCCCAACACATTTGCCGCTGTTGCCGCTGCGCGACCTGCTGCCCGGCATGGTGTTGGTGGCGCTGCTGAGCTACCTGTTCAACCCACTCGCCGGCCTCACGCTGGTGGCCGTGCTGGCTGTCATTGGCCTGGTCAAACGCCCTTTTACGAACAGGCATACACCCTGGACCGCCGAACAGCCGCGATGGGCAAAGGTGACCAGGGTATTTTGCGTGGTTGTTGTTATCAGCGTTTTCGCCGGGTTGAAGCTGTATGACAACCAGTACCGGGTCACCCGCAACCAGGGCCTGCAACAGTGGACCGAACGCCTGTGCAGCCGCATGCCGCGTAGCGCAGAACACTGCCAGGCCCCCGCGACCCAGGCACAGTGGTATGGCCAGGAGGCCGGACGATGAATTCCAATTGGTTTATTGCCTTGGGTATTGCACTGGTCATGGGGCTCTTCGGCCTTGCATCTGCAGGCAAGCAAGTGCACCTGGTCGAGTTGTGGTGGAACCAGCGCGACGGCCCCCAAACCGCAACCGCCAGCGCCCTGGCGCCGATCATCGATTGCGTCAACCGAGTCGACCGAGACACTCGGCTGACGTACTACCGGCTCATCACCCCTGAACGCAACGAGCGACAGCCAGACCTGCCGGCCGTCGCCTACCCCAATAATCGCGACGAGTTCGGCGACACCACCGAGCCCCGGGCGCGGCTGATCCAAAAGGACATCTGCGGCCCCAGGATCAGCCTAAAACTTGAACATCAACAGCCCGGCAGCCGCTTGGTCGGGGTGACCGACCGTTTCGTGGCGAGCCTGGATATCTTTACGCCCATCGCCACGGATAACGCACCATCGAATCCGACCACCCAGTCGGCGGCCTATAAACGGCTTTTCAACGAAAACATGGAGGCATTGCTCAGGAAAGAGCTGATCAGCAAGGGCACCGACTACACCTCGATATCCGCCGAGCTGCGCCGTTCCCTGGACCGTGAAGAACAGCGCCTGCGCCGGGCACAGCTGGCCTTGCTGGAGGCGCGTTTCGGTCAGGACCTGCATTGGCATGTGCTCAATTACATGATCGTGGCGCGTCAGGCGGTCAACCAGATCGACCAGGGTGTACGCAACGCCAGCCTTACGCCGCAGGCCCTGGCGGCACTGACCAACAGCGTGCAGCAGGCCGGCGATGGCAGTGAGGCGTTCCTGAACAGCCTTCCGCGTAAAGACCGTAATGGTGACGCCGCTTACCTCTGGTACAGCGTGAAGCCCAATGTCGACGCGTACCTTGAGGCACTGCAAACGCTGCACAAGGATTGGCTGGCGCATGCTGCGCCACAGCAACTGAGTGACGACTACTACGTCGTCACCCGTCGCTACGACGCCCTGCTCAGCTATTACAACCGCCAGGCACGCAATGGGTTTTAGTGTTTTTTCAGCTTCACATACGACTGATGCAGGTCCGACGCCCAGCCATCGATCACGCCTTTCACGTCATCGGCCTTCATCACCTGCGAGTCGTTGGACAGCGGCTTGCCCGTGCCTTTTCGCACTACTTGGGCAAGCACCGTGCCGTTGGCGCCGTCGAGGAACTGCGCCTCGGTGCCGAGGGTGGTTTCCTGGTCGCGGATGCCGGCGCCGGTACTCACCGCCGCCGCCACCAGGGCCACAGGCACGAATTCATAGGGTTTCAGGCCTTCGGTCTTGCTGCTGACGGCAGTGATCGCCGCGCGCACCACCATCACACCGGGGCCGGGCCCGTTGGCCAGGAGCAGTGACTTGCCCAGCTCACGCTTAAGCGCCTGGTTGAAGTAGGTGTTGATGCCATTGAGCGTGCTGTCGGGGATTTTCGCGGTGGCCTGGGGCTTGGGGTAGAACTGCGTCGGTTCGATGTACACCGCGGTGTAGCGGCTCAGGTCCAGTTTGGGGTCGACCCAGCGCATCACCTCGGCCCCCGACGGCGACTTGGCTTCCTTGAGTTGGCTGTAGTCGGAGAGAAAGCCCGAGTACTCGTCCGGTTGGGTGACCTTGCTGGCGCAGCCAGCCATAGCAATTGACGCGACGCACAGCGTACTGATCATTAGCCTTAGTTTCATCATTGAACTCCTTGGCGATCATCATTGAGGCATTGAGCTGTAGGTATAGCCAATCCTGGGCAAAAAATGCTTATTTGCACCCAATGTTTGACACACCCGCAGCCCCCCTCAACGCTGTACGAAGCGGTCGCCCTCAGCCGCGTTCGCGGGGGATCAGGCTCTGCAACTGCGTGGCCAGGAAGTTGGCGTCGAAACCAAAGGTGTCCGGGTCTTTGAGGCCATTGGTTTTCTTCCACAGCCAGTCGTTTTTGTCGGCCGGCAGTACCAGCGATACACTGCCATGACGGGCAGCGGTCAAGCCCATCACCGACACCGAGATCAAGCCACCCACCCCCATAACCTCGGGCACGAACTCCACGGTTTTACCGGTGATCTGCACCAGCAGCTTCTGGGTCTTGAAGGTCGAGGTCTCCACCGGCACGCTCGGCCCGCTGGCGACATAGGCTTCACGGTGCACCTCCAGCAAGCCGACGGTTTTGACCGGCTCAAGCCATTGCTCGATCTGCCCGAACAACTCGTCGAGCTTTTGTGCCCAGCGCGCCGACTGCACATCGAACTGCTGCTTCTTGTGCGCTTCGCTATCGGCGTAATGACGAAGCATCTCGCCCAGTTGCTGTACATCGTCCATTGCGGATTTCCTTGGGTGTGCCAGATTGCGATGCCCGATCATGGCAGATGCGGCCGCTCACCGTACGATTAACGCTGACAGGCCAGTGGGCGTGCTTGTCGACTGATCCGCTGTAATGAGCTTTTTCTGAGCCTGTTTTGTTTTTCCCGCGTTTCCTACAGTGCCCGCCACTTGGAACCGTGGGAGGACTGAGCATGAGCACCGCAACAATCGAACAGGCCTATAACTATAAAGTCGTCCGCCAATTCGTGATCGCCACCCTCGTATGGGGTGTGGTGGGCATGGCCATGGGGGTGTGGATCGCGTCGCAACTGGTGTGGCCCGAGATGAACCTGGACTTGCCCTGGACCACGTTCGGCCGGCTGCGGCCGTTGCACACCAGCCTGGTGATCTTTGGCTTCGCCGGCAGCGCGCAATTTGCCGCCAGCTATTACGCGGTGCAACGGACCTGCCAGGTGCGCCTGTTTTCCGACCGCCTCGCCGCGTTTACCTTCTGGGGCTGGCAGTCGGTGATCGTGATCATGCTGGTCAGCCTGCCCCTGGGCTACACCACCACCAAGGAATACGCCGAGATCGAGTTCTCCGGCGCGGTGTGGATGACCGTGGTGTGGGTGGCCTACGCCATTGTGTTTTTCACCACGGTGGTACGGCGCAAGACCCAACATATCTACGTGGGCAACTGGTTCTTCGGCGCCTTTATCGTGGTGATCGCCATGTTGCACGTGGTCAATCACCTGGCAATCCCGGTGGATTGGTTCAAGTCCTACCCGGTGTATTCCGGCGCGACCGATGCGATGGTGCAGTGGTGGTACGGGCATAATGCCGTCGGTTTTTTCCTGACCACCGGCTTTCTGGGGATGATGTATTACTTCGTACCCAAACAGGTCGGGCGGCCGGTGTACTCCTATCGCCTGTCCATCGTGCATTTCTGGGCCTTGATCACCTTGTACATTTGGGCCGGCCCGCACCACTTGCACTACACCGCGCTGCCCGACTGGGCGCAGTCGCTGGGCATGGCGATGTCGCTGATCCTGCTGGCGCCCAGTTGGGGCGGGATGATCAACGGCATGATGACCTTGTCCGGCGCCTGGCATAAATTGCGCACCGACCCGATCCTGCGCTTCCTGGTGCTGTCCCTGGCGTTCTATGGCATGTCGACCTTCGAAGGCCCGATGATGGCGATCAAGACCGTCAACGCCCTCTCCCACTACACCGACTGGACCATCGGCCACGTACACGCCGGTGCGCTCGGCTGGGTGGCGATGATCACCTTTGGCTCGCTGTACCACATGATCCCCAAGGTCTTCGGCCGCGAGCAGATGCACAGCGTGGCGCTGATCAACCTGCACTTCTGGCTGGCGACCATCGGCACGGTGCTGTACATCGCCTCGATGTGGGTCAACGGCATTACCCAAGGCCTGATGTGGCGCGCGGTAAACGACGACGGCACCCTCACCTACTCGTTTGTCGAAGCCTTGCAGGCCAGCCATCCGGGGTTTGTGGTGCGGTTTGCGGGGGGAGTATTTTTCCTCACGGGCATGTTGCTGATGGCCTACAACACTTGGCGCACCGTGCGGGTTGCAGACCTGAGCGTGGCCCAGCTTGATGCGCGGATCGCCTGATATGTGGGGCTTCCTGATTGTGGTGTGCCTGTACGCTGCGGTGGAGTATTGCCTGCGTGGGCAATCCGAGACGAGCCTGGACGAAGCCAGCATGTTGCCGTTCGCTGACGACCCGGAGGTGGCGCGGCGCGTTGAGCAAGCCACGGGGAAACCCATCCAGGCAGTTGCAGCGGAGCAACCCCGGCCGAGCTGGGTCAACCTGGACATGTGAAACTGCTCCGGTCATTTTGCGGGCAACTGCGTATGACTATTCAGCGGCCGATGGGTAAGGTGAAGCGACTTTCCCTGTCAGGAGCATCGCATGCGCACCATCGGCCTTATCGGCGGCATGAGCTGGGAGTCCAGCGCCGAGTACTACCGCATCATCAACCAGCGCGTGCGTGATCAACTCGGCCCGCTGCGCTCGGCGCAAGTGTTGATGTACAGCGTGGACTTCGGCCCGGTGGAACAAGCCCAGCATGCCGGGCGCTGGGATGACGCCGCGCTGATCCTGGAAGACGCCGCGCGCCGTTTGCAGGCGGGCGGCGCCGAGTGCGTGGTGCTGTGTACCAACACCATGCATTTGGTGGCGCCGCGTATCGAAGCGGCGGTGTCGATTCCGTTCCTGCATATCGCCGATGCGACCGCTGCGGCGGCGGTGGCAGCCGGTACCCTGACCGTCGGTTTGCTCGGCACCGCGTTCACCATGGAGCAGGATTTTCTCAAGTCGCGACTGGCCGCCCAGGGCCTCACCGTGCTGGTGCCGGACGCGGATGAGCGCCGCGCCGTGCACCGGATCATCTATGAGGAGTTGTGCGTCGGCGTGATCAGCGATGCGTCCCGCCAGGTCTACCTGCGGGTCATCGACGCCCTGGCTGCACGGGGTGCCCAGGCGGTCATCCTCGGTTGCACGGAAATCAGCCTGTTGGTCAAGCCCGAACACAGCGACCTGCCGCTGCTGGACACCACCGAGCTGCATGCGCAGGCTGCGGTGGCGTTTGCGCTGGAGGGTTAAGCCGACTTGCGCAGGCGCGCCATGCTGAGGGTGTCGACAAACACCCCATCGCGCAGGGCGTAGTCACGCAAGCGCCCTTCGACCTCGAAGCCGAACTTGCGGTACAGGTGGTGCGCGGCTTCGTTGTCGGCGTACACCGTGAGTTCCACCCGGTGCAGGTTCATCCAGTTGTCGGCCACGTCCAGCGCGGCCGTCAACAACCGCGAGCCGACGCCCTTGCCCTGCCAGGCCGTCGCCACGCCCATGCCGAACGACCCGACATGGGCCTGGCGCACCCGCAGGTACTGTTCCAGACCCAGTTGCCCAATCACCTCACCGCCGTGCACCGCCACCAGTTGCAGGCGCCGTTCGTTGTCGGTGACCAGGCGTTTGCGCCAGACATCCACCGACTGGAACGGCATCTGGAGCACCTGCCGGCACACGGCCGGTTCGTTATAAAGCGCCGCCACACCGTCAAGGTGGGCCTCGGTGAAGCGCTGGATCACGATGTGGGGTTCAGGTGTGTGCATTGTGTTTCATCCTTTGAAATACAAGTGGCCGGCCAGTGTAGAGGCCATGCCCGCCCCCTGGCTAGGGCGATGGCGCAGTCGTCCACAACGACGGCCAATCGCCGTAACCGACACCGGTGCAGCGCGGCATCATATGAAACTCACTGAGCTGGAACGCCTTGCCGTCAAACACCCAGACGCCACCGCCGCCACAGTCACCGATCCCGCGCTGCTTGTAGAAATAACTCAGGGTGCCAGTGGCTTCGTCATACCCCACCGAGCCTTGCAGCGCGGCGCCATCCAGGGGTAAGGGCTCAAGCTCCAGCGGCGTTTGGGCATAGGGCGCCTGACGCTGGCGGCTGACCACATCGAACTCACAGTTGTAGGCCACGCAGTCGTAACGCACCACCGTCATCGCCTGTTGTGCCGTCAGCGCCCCGGCCTTTGCCTCGGGCTCCCCCTCCTCCGGCGTGACGGCCTGCAATGCAGCGGCCACGAGGCCCGCCTGTTCTTGCGCGGTCAACGCCGGCGGCGCAGGGAACTTGCGCAACACTGGCGTCGGCAAGCGTGGCGGCACCTCACTGGCCGGAGCTTTTCCGGGGCGTGCCAGCGCCGTCACGTTATCCACCCGCCCCTGCACCGCATCCATCAACAGCAGCGAAGCGCTCAGGCCGCTCAGCGACACATGCGCCTGCTCATCCCCCGGCAATTGCAGGCGCTGGCCACTGCGCAAACGCTGCAACCAGCGCCGCGCCGCTGCGTCCTCGATCACACCGTAAGACTGCACCTCGGGATCACCGCCCTGATCGTCCAGCTCTACGTGCAAATCCCGGGTCAGCTCCAGGCCCAGCGGCTGACCGTCCAACAGCAAGGTCGACAGGTCCAGCGCTTCGCCGCGATGGTCGAGGCGCAGGCGCAGGTACCCTTCAGGCCCGGCCTGGTGCCAGACATGCAAGGTCAGGGAGCTGTAGTCTTCTTCATCGACGCCACTGGGCGCGCTCAGGGCATGGCAATTGCGCAGGTTGTCGCAACCGGTGACCCAGTTTTTGATTTCCCGCAGCAGCGGCACGGTTTCAGCCGGCGGTTGAGCGAAGGCATGGGTGGCGGTGCCGGTCAGCAGCAGAGCCAGGAGGACGGGGCGCAGCATGGGGACTCTCCGTGTCGAAAAAGACGCGGATTGTCCCATGTTCACTGTTTAAGACGGTAGTACTCAGGGCCTGGCTTGGCCGCGAACACGGGCTGCATACTTTTCGAGACGCTGTGCGTGACGTTCAGCCTGTTGCTTGAGTGCCTGGCAGTATTCGGGAAGGCAATGCTGGGCATCGGGTGAATTGACGTCGTCTGCCAGGCGCCGGGCAGCAGCGGCAGTGATCGGAGTGCCGCGTGGTCGCAATCGACCTCTAATAACGGCGGCCCTATCGTTTACCAGCGTTGGGTGATTGAGTTTAAGAACCTCGACGGTGGCAACAGCGTCAGGTGTCAGACCTTCTACGTAGCCATCACTGGAATATCGAAACTGGCGCTCGACATTGGCTGACAGCGGAGAAACGAAGGGCTTTCGGGCCACATCGTAGTCGGCTTTTTCCACGGCACCATAACCACAAGCCATCTTGGTTTGGCTGGATGGATAACACGCCACCAAATTGTCGTAGGCGATGCTGTCAGCCTCGTGATGCGTTTGTGCAAGGACATGCTCAATGTGGCAGCTGAATTGTGTGCCCTGCCCCTTTGCCTGGCATTCGGTCGCAGTGGGCAACCGCCGCAAGGTGTAGGCGCACAAATGAAACTGCTCCTTCAGGAGTGCCTGACGAACGTGCTCACTCGGGAAGCTGCTGCCCCTGCCGTAGTAGAGGTTATGCGGCGTATTGCGGTTTTCTCTTTTCCATTCAATCAGCGCCCGTGGCTCGGCGCCTTTTTTGATAGACCTCACGCGCCGCCCTCTTCTAGCGACCTCAGAGAGTCAATACTGGCTTGGGCTTCAAGGACATCGGGGATTTTGCCGACCTTTTCACGCAATTTCGCGAGTTTAGCCTGGGCGGATTCAAGATTGTCATCGTCGAGGTCACGGTAGATTGTTCTGAGTTGCTGGCTGACGTTTTGGTTTTGGGCCAATCCTCCCATCAACTCTTCGATGACTTCACCGCTGCGCAGCCCCAGAGAACGCTCTGGGTGCCCGAGGTATTGGCCGTCTTTCAACAACATTACAGACTCGGCAGGAAGCTCTCCAAGTATTTGCGGGGAATGGGTAGTGACGATGAATTGGCAATTGGGAAATGTTTTCTCCAAATTTGCTACGACAGTGCGTTGCCAGCCTGGATGTAGGTGAAGATCTAGCTCATCAATAAGGACGACCCCTTTTCCTTTAAGGGGATCACGAACATCGCGATTTAATATTGCGAGTCTGCGTGCTAAATCCCCGACCATCGCCAAGAGACACTTCTCACCGTCAGATAGCTGTAAAACGTTGAATTCGAAATCACCTTTTAAAACCGTCATTCTCAAGGTGGGCTTGCGGCGAACTCTGACATCCTTAAATCCTGTGAATGCCTCAATAGCTCGACGAACAGCAGAAAGCTCAGGATCACGATACCCAGGAGAGTCACGACTACTTTCGTTCTCAGCATCTTCCTGGTTACGGAACCACATAAAAAACTTGTTGAAATCAGCGCCACTACGTCCTAGGGCGCCATCATAGGCATCAGTAATTGATTTGATTGCTGAGTCACGGGCACGGATAGGTACATCTACCACAGCTCGATGCACATCGTAATAAACAGCTAGGGGCAGCTCGATGGTAGAGCCTCGAAGCAGGTTTTCGTAATCAAAAACATGTTCACTGATAGCAAATGCGACTTTATTGAGGCGTGCCAAATCACTGGCTCGGTCCTTGGAATGCGTACCACCTTTTCGATTCAACGATACAGCCCAACCCACATCTTCATTATAAAGTGTGGCAGACACATCTAACCGAGCGAAATCGGCGCCAACCTTGATGTCATCTTTCGAAATCGCACGAGATCGGGATGACTCTGCCGATATCCGAGCGGTGAGTTTCGAAAGCATAATCGCCAACG
Source organism: Pseudomonas sp. SH10-3B (assembly GCF_019891415.1). Classification (NCBI taxonomy): domain Bacteria; kingdom Pseudomonadati; phylum Pseudomonadota; class Gammaproteobacteria; order Pseudomonadales; family Pseudomonadaceae; genus Pseudomonas; species Pseudomonas sp. SH10-3B. Next base: position 138,362 of record NZ_JAFLXD010000008.1, read on the forward strand.
CATCCAGAATCGAAGACTTACCCACCCCATTGACGCCCACCAAAGCGACAGTCTTCTTACCCTCGAAATCGAGCTCCATGTGCTCGATACCGCGGAAATTGACGAGAGTAAAACGCTTGATCTGCATGATCGGCTTCCAACGTGCCCGGCCAGGTCAGCCAGTCTTCAAAGTAAGCACGGATCATAGTAATTATCGACAGATCTGTCACGACGCCAAGGTCTGCCTCTATCAGCCCCGCGCCGCCACGCGCCACACCCGCGCAATATCCGCCGCGCGCTCGCGCAGCAAACGCGGGGCCTCGCTGCAGGCCTGCTCCAGGCTCATCGGGCCGCTTGGCAAGGCGAAGGCTGCATCCACGCCATGGGCGTACATCTGCTCATAGCCGTCGCCCAGGGTGCCGGCGATGACGATCACCGGGACGCTGTGTTGCCGGGCGATACGGGCCACGCCGAAGGGGGTTTTGCCGCGCAGGGTCTGGGCGTCGAAGCGGCCTTCGCCGGTGATGACCAGATCGGCGCCGCGGACGGCCTCGTCAAGTCCCACCAGTTCGGCGACGACTTCCACGCCCGCGCGGAACTGCGCACCGAGGAACGCCTTGGCGGCGAAACCCAGGCCGCCGGCGGCGCCGCTGCCGGGTTCGTCGCGCACGTCCTTGGGCAGGACGTTGGCGCAGTGATCGGCGAAGTGGCCGAGGGCGGCGTCCAGTTGTTGCACCTGCTCGGGGTTGGCGCCTTTTTGCGGGCCGAATATCGCCGAGGCGCCGTGAGGGCCGCACAGTGGGTTGTTCACATCGGCGGCGATTTCAAAGCGTACCTCGGCCAGGCGCGGGTCGAGTTTTTCCAGGTTGATATGCGCCAGCCGTGACAAGGCCAGGCCTCCGGGCGGCAAGGCCTGTTCCGCAGCGTCGAACAGTTGCACACCCAGGGCTTGCATCGCACCCGCACCGCCATCGTTGGTGGCGCTGCCGCCAATCGCCAGGATGATGCGCTGGGCACCCAGGTCCAGGGCCGCGCGGATCAGCTCGCCAGTGCCATAGGTGCTGGTGGTGCATGCGTCGCGCTGGCCTGGAGGGACCAACTGCAGGCCGCTGGCTTCGGCCATTTCGATGATTGCGGTGTGGCTGTCGGCCAACCAGCCCCAGCGCGCTTCAACCGCAGCGCCCAGAGGCCCACGCACGGCCTGGCGGCGCAATTGGCCGTGACAGGCCGCGAGTACCGCATCCACCGTACCTTCACCACCATCTGCCATCGGACACTGGATCACCTGTGCATCCGGCCAGACCTGCGCCAATCCTTCGGCAATGGCCTGGGCGACGCCCTCGGCACTCAGGCTGTCCTTGAACGAGTCGGGGGCGATGATGATTTTCATGGGCTTTCTCCGGTTTTTATGACGCCCATGCTGCCAGTTGGCACCGCCGATGACGCCGGTCCGATGCACAAGTGCGGGTAAGGTTTGTTGTTCATTCCGACAAAGCCTGGGGCAACAGCTGCACGCCGAGGTACAGCGCCAGCATGCCATCCAGGGTCAACGGGTCGACGCCGCTGAGTTCGGCGATGCGCTCCATGCGGTAGCGCAGGCTGTTGCGGTGAATGCCCAGGGCATCGGCACAGGCCTGGCTTTGCCCGTCGTGTTCGCACCAACTGCGCAGCGTGGCGAGGAATTGCCCGTTATTGTCCTTGGCCAGCACCTTGCGCAAGGGGTTGAGCAGTTCGTCGAGGGCATCGTCGTTGCGATGACGCCAGAGCATCACGGGCAAGCGGTAACGGTTGAGGGTCAACAGCCGCGACTGCGGCAGCACATCGCGACCGTAGGCCAGCAAGTCGCCGACGCGCCGATAACAACGGCGCAGGCCCGGCAGACCATCGGCCTGTCCGCCCACAGCCACGCGCAGGATGTTCCAGCCGAGGCTTTCGAGCTTGTCCAGCAGGCGCGGATTGTCGACTGGCACCGCAGCAGGTCGGCACCATAACAGGGAAAACTGCGCCGAGCTGACGCACCAACTGTCCGGGTAGCGCGACGTCAGCCAAGCGCTCAGAGCGTCCGCCGATTGCCCCACGCCCAGTTCGAACAGGTACGGCGTGCGCGTCATCTGCGGCTTGAGCCCCAATTGCTGGGCTTCATCGACCAGGCGCGGTGAGTCGCCACCGTCGGCCAGCAACAAGGCCAGTAGATCGTCACACCGCTGGCGCCGCCATTGTTGCTCGACCTGCTGATGCCGATGGCTGACCAGCATCTCGGCGGTCATGCGCACCAACTCGGCGTACGTGCGCAAGCCCTCCGGCTCGCCGGTGATGCCCAGCACGCCGATCAAGCGCTGATCGTGCATCAGCGGCAGGTTGATGCCCGGCTGCACGCCCTTGAGATGCTTGGCAGTCTGGCCGTCGATCTCGACCACGCGACCATTGGCCAGCACCAATTGTGCTCCTTCGTGGCGGGTGTTGATCCGCTCGGGTTCGCCGCTGCCGAGGATCAGGCCTTGGCTGTCCATGACATTGACGTTGTAGGGCAGGATCGCCATGGTCCTATCGACAATATCCTGCGCCAGGTCATGATCCAGCTCGAACATGCGGCCATCTCCTTGAAAGAAAGTCCTCAAAAGCGTGGTTGTTCATCGGCACAGCGCAAAGTATCCATCACTGTGCGCAAGCACAAAGACAGCACCCCGCCACGTGACCGAGACTCGTTGGGCGATCAACGTTACCCTCGCATCGCGAAAAATCATAATAAAGAGAGATTCCCATGTCACAGAGCGCCGCTGCCACACTGGCCACCGATGACGATAAAAACGCCATCTACAAGCGCGTTACCCTGCGCTTGATCCCCTTCATTTTCATCTGCTATCTGTTCAACTACCTCGACCGGGTCAACGTTGGCTTTGCCAAGTTGCAGATGCTCGATGCACTGAAATTCAGCGAAACCGTATACGGCCTGGGTGCCGGGATCTTCTTTATCGGCTACGTGCTGTGTGGCGTGCCGAGCAACCTGGCGCTGACCCGGTTCGGTCCGCGGCGCTGGATTGCGTTGATGATGATCGTCTGGGGCACGCTGTCCACCTGCCTGCTGTTTGTCACCACGCCGACGCATTTCTACACCTTGCGCCTGTTTACCGGTGCGGCTGAAGCCGGCTTCTTCCCCGGTGTGGTGCTGTACCTCTCGCAGTGGTTCCCGACGTTCCGCCGTGGGCGGATCATGGCGCTGTTCATGTCGGCGATCCCGGTGTCCGGTTTGCTTGGTAGCCCGTTTTCCGGCTGGATCCTCAACCACTTCGCTGCCGGCCAAGGTGGCTTGGCGGGCTGGCAGTGGATGTTCCTGCTGCAAGGCATCCCGACGGTGATCCTCGGCGCCCTCGCCTACTTCCTCCTCAGCGACAGCTTTGCCCACGCCAAGTGGCTCAAGCCCCACGAGCGCGCAGTGCTGGAAGCCGACCAGGCCACCGACCTGGCGAACAAGCCGAAAACCAGCACCGATTCACTCGGTGAAGTGTTCAAGAACCCGGCGATCTGGGCATTCGGACTGATCTACTTCTGCATCCAGAGCGGCGTGTACGCCATCAACTTCTGGCTGCCGTCGATCATCAAGAACCTGGGCTTCAGCGATAACCTGGTGATCGGCTGGCTCAGTGCGATTCCGTATCTGCTCGCCGCCGTCTTCATGCTGCTGGTGGGTCGCTCGGCGGACTTGCGCAAAGAGCGCCGCTGGCATCTTGTCGTGCCGATGTTGATGGGCGCCATCGGCCTGGTGATCGCTGTGAACTTCGCCACCACGCCGGCTATTGCCATCCTCGGCCTGACCATCGCCACCATGGGCGCCCTCACCGGCCTGCCGATGTTCTGGCCGGTGCCGACCGCCATGCTCAGTGCCGGTGCAGCGGCCGGTGGCCTCGCGCTGATCAACTCCATGGGCCAGATGGCCGGCTTCCTCAGCCCGTATATCGTCGGTTTTGTGAAGGATGCCACCGGATCCACGGATGTGGCGCTGTACCTGCTGGCGGCGGTGATTGTGGCGGGTAGCGTATTGGCGTTGCGGATGACGCGGACCTTGAAGGTATAACGCGGTACATGTGGGAGGGGTTTGCCCCCCCTCCCACAATCAGTCCGTGTTTACAGCAGCCCGCCGCCGTCGATATCAATGACAGCACCGGTCATGTAGCCATTTTCCATGGCCAGCACATACCCCGCCGCCACTTCCTCTGCCTGCCCCACGCGCCCCACCGGCAACGCGCCACCCGCCTTGGCAAACATCGCCACGCGCTGGTCCTCGGCCAACCCCGCATACGCCGGGGTATCAATCACGCCGGGACTCACCACGTTGACGCGACGCGGCGCCAACTCCTTGGCCAACTGCTTGCTCAGGGCTTCAGTGGCCGCGTTGATACCGACTTTGATGAACTGGCCCGGCGCCAATTTGCGCCCCAGTTGCCCGGACGTCAGGCTGATGCTGCCGCGCTCATCGAGGAAAGGCAGCGCCTGTTGGATCGCCCGCAGCGCCCCCCAGAGTTTCACGTTGAAGTTATCCTGAGCCTCGTCCAGATCGGTTTCGCTCAAGGTCTTGGCGCGCACCGAGGGGCCGGAGGTGTACACCAGATGGTCAAAACGCCCGACGGTCTCGAACAAACGTTGCAGGGAGGCGGCATCGGTGACGTCCACAGGTTCGCTGCGCAGGCCGTTTTCGCTGCCCGACGTCACACGCCGCCCCGCCAATACCACCTGTGCGCCACGAGCGGCGGCGGCCTTGGCCACGGCGGCGCCGATCCCGCTGCTGCCGCCGATCACGATGACTGTTTTACCGTTGAGGGAAGAAGTCATGGAAGAAGTGTCCTGGGTCAGAAAGTGAGCGTTCATCTTCCCAGCTTGGCAATCGGCGAAAAATCCCGGTAAAACGACAAGATCTTTAAAGGATTTTTACAAATGAGCTCAATCCTCGACCTTGAAGTCTTCGTGCGCACCGCCGATACGGGCAGCCTGTCTGCGGCAGCACGCGGACTGGGCCTGACGCCTGCGGCGGCCAGCATCGCCCTCAAGCGCCTGGAAACCCGCCTGGGTATTCGCCTGCTGGCACGCTCCACGCGCAGCATGCGCCTGACCGAAGAAGGCCGGCGGTACCTCGACAGCGTGCGCGAAGCGCTGGCCGCATTGGCCGAAGGCGAGCAAGCGCTCAAGCAGCAGAGCCAGGGCCTGACCGGCCTGTTGCAGTTGGCCGCGCCCTCGGATTTTGGCCGCAATGTGGTCCTGGGCTGGCTGGATGAGTTCAAGCTGGAACACCCGCACATCCGCCTGCAATTGCTGCTTAACGACAGCAATGCCGACCTGTTCCGCGATACCGTCGATATCGCCCTGCGCTTCGGCGTCCCCCGTGACTCCAGCCTGGTGGCGCTGCCGGTGGTGCCGGATCACCAACGCCTGGCCTGTGCGAGCCCCGAATACCTGGCCCGCCACGGTACGCCGCGCACACCGGCGGAGTTGGCGCAGCACAACACGCTGCGGTACATGCGCCAGGGCCGGGCTAACAGCACCTGGTACTTTCGCCAAGGCACCACGTTGCAGGAAGTAGACGTGACCGGCGACTACCTGAGCGATGACGGCGAAATTGTGCGGCGCTGGGCGCTGGCTGGCCACGGCATTGCCTACAAGGCCAACCTGGATATCGCCCGGGATCTCAAGGCCGGACGCCTGGTGCATCTGCTGCCGGACTGGCAGGGAGAACCCACCCCATTCAACCTGATGTGCCCTCATCGCCTGCAGGTGTCGGAGCGGGTGAAAGTGCTGCATCGGTTTCTACAAGTGCGCTGCCAGGCCTTGCTGAGTGCATGAAGAAACACGCGCAGGGCTTGTTCCAGAGCCTGCGAGTCTGGTATTGCATAGGTCACGTCTCACAGCCGCAAGGAGCTTTGCATGATTTACCGCACATTGGGCCAGTCCGGTTTGAAGGTCAGTGCCTTGACCCTGGGCACCATGATGTTTGGCGAACAGACCAACACCGAGGACTCGCTGCGCATCATTGACAAGGCCTGGGACCAGGGCATCAACTTTATCGACACGGCGGACGTGTACACCGGCGGGCGCTCCGAAGAACTGGTGGGCGAGGCCATTGCCCGCAATCGCCAGGACTGGGTGGTGGCGTCCAAAGTCGGTTTCGGCCCACCGGACGGCCTGCCCAACCGCAGCGGCTTGAGCCGCAAGCGGATTTTCAACGCGCTGGAAGCCAGCCTGACCCGGCTCGACACTGATTACCTGGACATCTACTACCTGCACCGCGAAGACCACAACACACCGCTGGACGTCACGGTATCGGCCATCGGCGACCTGATTCGCCAGGGCAAGATCCGCTACTGGGGCCTGTCCAACTATCGCGGCTGGCGGATTGCCGAGGTGATCCGCATCGCCGAGCGCTTGGGCGTCGACAAGCCGGTGATCAGCCAGCCGCTCTACAACATCGTCAACCGTCAGGCTGAAGTCGAGCAGATCACTGCCGCCGCCGCGTACGGCCTGGGCGTGGTGCCTTACAGCCCACTGGCGCGTGGCGTACTCAGCGGTAAATACGCGCCGGACGTCACCCCGGAGGCCGGCAGCCGCGCGGCACGCCAGGACAAGCGCATCCTGGAAACCGAATGGCGCATGGAATCGCTGCGTATTGCCCAGCAGATTCAGCAATACACCCAGGCGCGCGGTGTGGGGATTGTCGAGTTTGCCATTGCGTGGGTACTGAACAACGCGGCGGTGAGTTCGGCGATTGTCGGGCCGCGCACCGAGGCGCAGTGGGATGCCTACACCGGCGCACTGGACGTGAAGATCACGGCTGAGGATGAGGCGTTTATCGATTCGCTGGTGACACCGGGACATTCGTCTACGCCGGGGTTCAATGATGTGGGCCACTTTGTCTCGGGCCGGGTGGCGCGCGCTTAGGCTGATTGGCCAAGTTAGGGGTGCGGAGCGGGCTTACTGTGGCGAGCGGGCTTGCCCCGCGTTGGGCTGCGCAGCAGCCCCAATAACTGGCGACGAGGTTTGCCTGGAAAAACGCCCCAAAATAGCGCACCCCTCCGGCTTCAAAAGCACCATAATCCCCTCTTGAAATCCCCCCTACTGTTTTGAAATCGGTTTTCGCGAGGACAGCGTGTCTAAAGGTGTTGTGTTATCGGTGTCGGCCTCGGTGTTGTTTGCCGTGATGTATTACTTCACGTCATTGCTGACGCCATTGAGCGGGCTGGAAATTTTCGGCTGGCGCATGTTGCTGACCGTGCCGTGCATGACCGTCTTCATGATCGTCAGCGGCGAGTGGCGGCGAGTGTGGGATTTGTTGCGCAGGCTCGCGGCCCAACCCCGGCTGATCGTCGGTGTGGTGCTGTCTTCCGCCTTACTGGGCGTGCAGTTGTGGTTGTTCATGTGGGCGCCGCTGAACGGCCGCAGCCTGGATGTGTCGGTCGGTTATTTCCTGCTGCCGCTGACCATGGTGCTGACCGGGCGCCTGGTATGGGGCGAACAGTTGTCCTACCTGCAAAAGATCGCGGTGTTTTTTGCCGGCCTCGGGGTACTCAACGAGTTGTTCCAGGCCGGCGGGTTCTCCTGGGCGACGCTGGTGGTGATCATCGGTTACCCGCTGTATTTCATTGCGCGCAGATACCTCAAGACCGACCACCTGGGCGGACTGTGGCTGGACATGGCGCTGATGCTGCCGGTGGCCTGGTGGTTTGTGCAGAGCGGCGAACAGGGCTTTGCGGTGATGGATGCCCACCCCAAGTTGTATGCGCTGATCCCGATACTGGGCCTGATCAGCGCCTCGGCATTGGTGAGCTACATCATCGCCAGCCGCCTGCTGGCGTTCAGCCTGTTCGGACTGCTCAGTTATGTCGAGCCGGTGCTGTTGCTGGTGGTGGCGCTGCTGCTGGGTGAAGGCATCAAGGCCGGCGAATGGTTGACCTACATCCCGATCTGGATCGCAGTCATGGTGCTAGTGTTCGAAGGGTTCAAGCACCTGGTACGCCAGCGCAGGGCTTGACCGGTCTTCACTTGGAATTGCCCAACAGCGCCGAATGCGTTTGGGTTGCACCCTGATCGTCGAGGGTGGTGAAGCGCAGTGCAGCGCTGCCCGCCCCGCCGTGGGGCAGCCTTGGCATCGCCACGACGGCGTTGGATCGAGGCGCGATCATCGGTGGGTCTTCGCTGTGGTATTCAACGCCTTCGAGCGTTACAACGATGCCGGACAGCGTGACGTGGTAATCGCCGGGATTATTCACGTGTAGCGTCGACTCATCCCCGGTAACTAGCTGCCATTGCAAGGCATTGCCCGAGCCTGCCGCCGAACCCGTTAGTTGGCTCGGCCGCAAGAACAATTTAACCCGCGTACGAAATGCCAGATTCACCTGGTTATTTTGCACAGCGGACTCGCCTGTCGGCCTGATCGCAAGCACGTTGAGCCAATACACTGATTCCAGGTCCTCGTTCGTGTGTGAAGACGATCGATGGAGCACGCGCAGCGCTCGTCCACTGCCGGCCTCCATGCGGAAAATCGGTTGAGTGACAGTGAACGGCACATCACTGTTTTCAGGTGACGCCTCGCTATCGTTGGCGTCGATCCATACCTGCACCAGCCGCGGGCCATCCGCTTCATTGGTGAGGTTGACCGTTACTTCGCGGGCCTGAGCGGGATAGATCACTCGGGTACGGTCGATGACGATTTCACCCTGAACCAGAGGCACCTGCAGCGCTATCAGCAGCCCTATCACGTTGAGCCTTCGCAGGAACGTCCGGCTCATCGGTAACTCATCGTGAACGTTGCCACGCCATTTGCACTGCCTGGCGCGATCGTCTGTTGTGTCTGGATATAGCGCGCAGTCAGCGGAATTTGCACCGTAGCATTGCCCGTCGTACCCACCCGCCATTGATTGGTGTTGCCCACGCTTGAGGAGTCCGCACCGTAACGAACCAGAATGTTGCCGCTGCGTACCAACTGCAGGGCCACGCCCTTGGCCTGGGAACTTGCGGTCAGGGACAGCACATCGCTGCGATTCGAGCGGGTGGTATGGTCAGTGACGGTGATAAACACATCACGCGTGCCCCCGGTGCCGCCTTCGCAGAAGAGCGTGATATTGCGGGTTACGCTACCGGCGTGACTGCCGACGCCACGGAACGCCGTAACCGGTACGCTTCCCAAAGGCATCGCGATGGAGGGCGTCGAAACCCGGCAGGTCGGCTTGAGCGGTGGGCTAATGATCAGCGCCTGCATATTGACCGGGTGATACCCAGGCGCTGAGGTATTGGTATTTTGCACCCTGTAATGCGCGACAGTGCGTGTGGGCACAGTCCCCGGAGAAATCGCCCCTCCCGTGGCCACCAGGTAAAGCCGTCCCTGCAGGCCCCAAACAACTGGCTTGGGATACTTCACCCTGAGCAGTGATGCTGCCGATTGGCCGACGGCGGCGAAGCCATGATTCGGGTCGCGGGCCATCATTGCAAACCCAACCCCGGGCACGCCTGTGGCGAACACTGGCATGGACACACCGTTGGCGTTGAATGTCCTGCCAGTGGAGCTGGAGTTGACCGCGTTGATCGTCGCCGTTACCCAGTGGAAATCGCTCCAGAAGTTGTAACGGCACTGCATGACACTTGCCGGTGCATTGAAGGGATAGCCTCCCGGCAAACCGATCACTTGCCCGACCTGAGGGTTGGTCGGGGGGATGATGGGAGCAATGTTGATCGCCGTTGCCCCTTGCGGATAACAATCCCCACCTGAAAAAGCATGCGCTTGCATCGCTAGCATCCAGCCGCCCAACGTCGAGGCAGCAAGCCAAGATAAGTTCATACAAAAGTCCTCTGCTGGTGCCCCACAGATGTGGCACCGAATATTCACGGGTGCCGTTCAATACTGCCGGCTACTTGGCGAACCGAGCTGGGTACGCACAACCCTTGGAGATAGTCGACGTCTTGCTGGCGGCTGTTCGCTGCATGCGCAGCCATCTGATAGTGGACGTCGCATCGTTCAGAAATTTTTTCACCCCATTTGACGATCAACGTGCCGGCAGCCGGGATATCGCGCACAAAAGCTTTGCTGGCTTGGCCCACTACGCCGACTTCCAGGCCTTGCTGGTCCAGAACCTGAGCCGCAAATGGCAGCGGCTTACCATTCTGCTGTTTGGCCTGGACGATCACCGCCCGCCCGCTGACGGTCTTGAACTCCACCAATTGCACTGCACCGAGGGTTGGAACGATATTCAGGCTCGACTCTTGAAGCTCCACATCCATGGACATGCCTTGCGGATCAACACTCACCGTATTGTTTTGGAACGCCCTGAGTGAAGGAACCACGGCATAGCCGCTGCTATTGATGCGTGTGACACCGTCGTGGCCCAACACTGCGCCTTCGGCATCCGGCACATGAACCAGCGCCGAGGCCTCTCCCAGGCTTTGCGAAAACGTAACGCCCCCGGCGTGAGCGACGACGCCCCCATCGGCGCCAAATGAAAGCTGCGATCTGTCGTGGCTCTGGCCATAGCCCGCACGCACGCTGGCGGAGCCGGTGCGGTACCCAGCATGGGTGTTAAGTTGCCTGGAACCCGAGTGATCACTGGTCGCGCGGCTGGCGGAAACACCGTAGTCGAACTCGGCGTTCTCGCCCAGGAAGCCGTTGATGCCCACCTGCTGCTGGCTGCCCCGTGTATCGCCGGTGTCCCGAGACAGCGAAGTATTGATGGTCGGCGACCTCGGCTCGCTCCCCAGCGGCATCGATAGCGTCAGCATGTAGCGGTTATCGATACGCCCGGGTTGGCCGATGCGCCCGAAAAACACATCGTCACTGAGCTCGCTTTGGGTCAGTTGTCGCGTGTCTTGGACCCTTGAGCGCTGCGCCGAGAGGTTCCAGTTGACCTTGTTCCAGGTCGAGCCGTAACTTGCGGTGAATGAAACCTGGCGCCCTTCCCGCCCGCCCCAATAGTCGACAGAGCTGCCGTACAGGCTCAAGGTGCCTATGCCCAACTGCTGGCTGATGGTCAGGTCGAGCCGGCTTTTTTGCCGGGCATAACCGTTGACATCACCGGACTGGCGGGCGATTTCACGCACATTCAGTGCGTCCGGAAGGTTCAGGTAACCCTCTGTAGAGAACCGGTATGCACCCAGCGCAAAATGCGTACCCGAGGCGGGCAGACTTTTGTTGTAGCCCACGCCCAGGCTTTGGCCGGACAGGCGTCCATGACCAGCTACCTGGGTATGCGAGGTAGCGCCGTCCAACGAGAAGGCACCGATGGACGTATTCAGCGCAATACCGACCTTGCCCTGCTCGTAGCCTTTGGAAAGACTGCCGCCGCCATACACCGTCAAGTCATTGGTCAAGCCGTGTTGCAGAGTGCCTTGAAAGACATTCGCGCCCTTGGCATCGATGCCCTTTTGCTGCACCTCCCCCAAAGTGACGCTGTATTTTGTCGTGTCTGCCCGCAGTAACTCCGGGGCCACCGAGTACGGCACCACGAAGGTGTTTCGACGCCCGTCGACTTCCGTCACGCTGACGATCAAATCACCGCCATAACCCGTGGCATGCAGATCACTGATGACAAAGGGGCCAGGCGCCACTGTCGTCTCATAAATGGTGTAGCCGTTCTGGCTGACCGTGACCGTTGCATTACTGTCGGCGACACCGCGTACCTGCGGTGCATAGCCTTGCTGAGTCTGCGGGCGCATGCGGTCGTCGGTGGCCAGGCTTACACCCCGCACGCGTACCCCGTCGACAATCTGTCCGTTGCTGAAGGTGTCTCCGAGGGTCAGTTGTGACTGCCAGGGGATGATGCTGCGCTGCACATAAGTGGACGTGTTCTGATAAGTCTCAAAGCCTGTGCGGTTGCTCCAAGCCTGGGCGCCCTGGTGCCGCAAGCGCCAGGCGCCCAGATTGATCCCGGCATTGAGGCCCAGGTAAGTGCGACCGTCACCTTCACCTGCCGTGACCGCACTGGTACTGAAGTTGTAATTGAGCAGCCCGGCGGTAATGCCCTCATCCAACAAATCGGGGTCAATGTAGCCGCGCATCGTCCGGTTCATGTAGGCCTGCGGCACGCTGGCGGCCAACTCGAGGGCACCTGAATCGAACGTGCTGGACGCCATCGGAATCCACTGCCCCAGGTCACCGCAATACTGGCCGGCTGCGGCAGGGTTCGCGAGCTCGCGCCCACGGGCATCGGTATCGACTTTATCCATCGCGATACCGATTTTTTCCAATACTTCGCGACTCAAACACGGCTGCGCACCGGTGTTTGCATGGGCCGCGACGAACTCCACCTCCCTGCGTCCCAAGGACTGGCCGTTGACCACGATATCTATGCGGTATAGGCCAGGACTCATCTGGTTGCTGGTATTGAACCGTGATATGTCAACCGACGACGCCAGGCCACTGGAGAACGCGTTCAGATCAAAGCTCAGCTCAGACGCAAGCGCGGCATCGCTTGCGATTACGGCCGCACTCATCAAACCGCCCAACATCATCTTGCGATGCTGGAATGGCAAAATCGGGGCGCAACGATGCACCCGTACTTGGATGTGACTAGGCATAGTTATGACTTCAGTGGACGCTGAGAAATGTACGTTTGCTTGCCATCAGCAACGTTCCGGGGACGTGTTCAGCGATGCAGCACAGCAGGCTGCGCCGATGAAAAGCTGCCGAAATCGTTGATGTAGGTGAAATGCACCCGCGCATCGGCGGGTATTACCTTCGCGGCGTTCGGCACCGGCACCTTCAACGTGCCTCCCGGTTCCACCATCCCCTCCGGCAGGGACAATTTTTCCGCACCGGGATGGGAGCCCATAAGCAGGGCAATGTCATTGAAGGTGACGTGATACGCCGATGGGTTGTGCACCTGTATCACGTTGTCTTGGGCGACCGGCTCCAGGGACCAGCGCAACAGCCCTGGCGCCTCCTCGGGTGTTCCAGATAACTGCGCCGGGCGAAAAAACACTTTGGTGCGGATACGGAACGCGAACTTGAAGTGATTCCGCTGGCTGTCTTCCAGCGTGGGATCAAATTCATTGGTAGCGCCAGGCACTTCAAGTACGTTCAACCAGAACAGCGACTCTCTATCCGCTGGCAGCGGTGCCTTGGTGTAGGACAAGCGAATGAACTGGCTTTTGCCGGCGTCCAGGCGAAATACCGGGGGAGACATCACAAAAGGCACGTCGCTCAGTGTCGGCGCGGCCTCGGCATCACCTGCGTCCAGCCACGCCTGGACCAGACGGGGTGCGTGTTTGTCATCATTGGTCACTCGTAGGGTGACCTCGCGTCGCTGCTCGGGGTAAATCTGTCGAGTACCGTCGATAACTACCCCCGCGTGCGCCACATGCGAGGCTATGCCCGAGGCCAAGCTCAGCGCGACCGACACCACGCGATGACGTAAGAACATCAGTAAATCCTGCATCGGGTAATCCTTGAAAACAGTTGTCCTGCGCCCGACCGCAGGGTCGAGCGAGGATCTCAGGCAACAAACGCAATGGTCATCAGCGCGGCTGCATCAAGGAAAGGTGACCGAGTACTGCACGCTGCTGGTGACATTACCCGCGCCTGCCGCTCCGCCGTTGGCGATGTAGCGTGCGTAGAACGGTAAGGTCGCCAGACCATTGGTCACGGTGGCAACGGTTGAGTTGTTACCTACGCGCAAGTCCATTGGCGTGTTGGAAGCGCCATCGAGAATTTGTACCTCCACCCGCGAGGCGGGTGTTGCTGTGGCGGTATTACGCAGGTTGCCGGTTGCCGGGTTGATGCCTGGGCTGGTTGGCTCGTAACGTACGGCGACCTTGGTACCGTTCGGGCATCCGCCCGAGCCGCCCACATAGACAAAGTAGCGCTTGCTGCCGGCCGTATCGCCTGCCGCCTTGAGGGCCGAGGTTTGCACGCGATCAAGAACTACCGGAAAGTTGGCACCTGAACCTGGCGAGGCTCCGGTACCGCCGCTGATGGTGCAGGTAGTGCCACTGACCGAGCCGGTGATCGTGATGGTACCGTCTGCCGCATAAGCGGAGCTGGCAGCGAAGCCGCACAAAGCCAGCACTGCAGCCGCCAGAGTATGTTTTGTCATAATCAGTCTTTCCTTAAAATTTGGGGTCGCGAAACGCACACTTGTGACGCAGGAGAGGATCAGCTCTTGCGTCATCCATGGGTGGGAGTCTCGTAAAACTTTGTTCCACAGCCCCGAGGAATTGTCTGTTGCAAGATCTTTCGGAGGTGTTTGGCAGACAAAAAAAATGCTCCGTACCTTTCGATACGGAGCATGTTCTTGAATCGCCCGAACAGCCTGCCAGGCCTTACATGGTTAGTCGGCGGTCAAGACGCCACGGCGGACTTGATCGCGCTCGATCGACTCAAACAACGCCTTAAAGTTGCCCTCGCCAAACCCATCATCGCCCTTGCGCTGGATGAACTCGAAGAACACCGGGCCCATCAGGGTTTCCGAGAAGATCTGCAGCAGCAGGCGCTTGTCGCCTTCAATGGACGAGCCGTCCAGCAGGATGCCACGCGCCTGCAGCTGATCCACCGGTTCGCCGTGGTTCGGCAGGCGGCCTTCGAGCATTTCGTAGTAGGTGTCCGGCGGCGCAGTCATGAAGCGCATGCCGATCTTCTTGAGTGCGTCCCAGGTCTTGACCAGGTCGTCGGTGAGGAACGCCACGTGCTGGATGCCTTCACCATTGAACTGCATCAGGAACTCTTCGATCTGCCCGGCGCCCTTGGACGACTCTTCGTTCAGCGGGATGCGGATCATGCCGTCCGGGGCGCTCATGGCCTTGGAGGTCAGGCCGGTGTATTCGCCCTTGATATCGAAGTAGCGTGCTTCACGGAAGTTGAACAGTTTTTCGTAGAAGTTGGCCCAGTAGGCCATGCGCCCTCGGTACACGTTGTGGGTGAGGTGGTCGATGACCTTGAGGCCGGCGCCTTGCGGATTACGCTCCACGCCGTCGAGGTAGACGAAGTCGATGTCATAGATCGAGCTGCCTTCACCAAAGCGGTCGATCAGGTACAGCGGCGCGCCGCCGATCCCCTTGATGGCCGGCAGGTTCAGCTCCATCGGGCCGGTCTCGATATGGATGGGTTGGGCCCCCAGTTCCAGCGCGCGATTGTAGGCTTTTTGCGAGTCCTTGACGCGGAACGCCATGCCGCATACCGACGGGCCGTGTTCGGCCGCGAAGTAGGAGGCGATGCTGTTGGGCTCGTTGTTGAGGATCAGGTTGATCTCGCCCTGGCGGAACAGATCAACGTTCTTGGAGCGGTGGGTGGCGACTTTGGTGAAGCCCATGATCTCGAAGATCGGCTCCAGGGTCCCTGGGGTCGGCGATGCGAATTCGATAAATTCAAAGCCCATCAGGCCCATTGGGTTTTCGTATTGGTCAGTCATGTCGGTGCCTCATCATTCTTGTGGGTAGCAAGTGGTTATTTGCGCGCAAGGATGAGGTCGAACGGCGGCGCACAAGACAGGCCTCGCACGCTGCGGGCGAGAAAGTCACCAAAGATGAGGGGGGAGCCGAGTAGCTTCATGATTACATCAGTCTCTGACGGCCGAGGCTTGCGTGAGCGCAAGTCCATATTCTTGTATGCGTAAATCGATTCTACACAGCGTAACTGTATTTGTCCGTACTCTTATCAAATCCCCATTGCCCTGGCCTGTGCAAGGGGTTTGTTGCACAGGTAGATGCCCAGCAGGATGACGGCCCCGCCCACCAGCATGGGCGCGGTCAGTTGCTCGCCCAGCAGCAGCGCACCGCAGATCACGGCGGTCAGCGGGTTGAGGGCGATAAACACGCCGGAGCGCGTCGCGCCGATGCGCCGGATGCCGTCGTAGTAACCGATGTACGCCAGCGCCGAGCCCAAAACGCCCAGGTAGGCCAGGCTCAACCACTGGGTCATCGCTATGTGACCAAGCGCTTCCAGGCTGACGCTTGCCGTGGCCCATGCGCTGATGGTCAGCATCAACGTGCCCAACAGCACCGACCAGGTCACCGTCTGCAATGGCCCCAGGCTTTGGTTGAGCCCACGGGCACACAGCGAATAGACGCCCCACCCTGCCACACAGCCAAGGATCAGTAGGTCGCCGATCCAGGCATCGGCGGTGGCCTGCAACAACTGCGGGTTACGGCTGACAATGACCGTCCCGGCACCGCCCAGGCACAGCAGGATACCCAGCAGCTTGATCCGGCTGAGCCGCTCCTTGAATAACAGCCAGCTCGCCAGGCCGATCACCGCCGGGTTCAACGCGACGATCAGCGAAGCCCGCGACGCATTGATGTACTGCAACCCGTAGAAAAAGCACAGGTTGTAGAAAAAGATCCCGAAGAACCCCAGCACCGCCAATTGCGCAAGCTGCCGAAGGTTCGGGCGTGCCAGGCGAATACGCGCGCAGGCCATGAACAGCAACAACGCCAGGCTGGCGAGGATAAAGCGCAGGCTGGCGGCCAGCAGCGGATTGAGGTGATCGGCCAGGAAGCGACCGGCGACAAAGGTGCCGCCCCAGATCATGGTGACGGCGGCGAGTTTGCAATAAGTCAGGCGATCAGAGGCAGGGCGCATGAGGATGGGCTCAAGGTACGGGAGAATTCGCGTATTCTTCAGCTAATAACCGATCATCGTAAAATGAGCTTTTACTCATGACACTTACCCAATTGGAAATCTTTTCACTGGTTGCCGAGTTGCAAGGTTTCACCAGTGCGGCCCACCGCTTGGGTATCAGCCAATCGGCGGTATCCCATGCCATCAAGGCCTTGGAGCAGGAACTGGGTGTGGAGTTGTTTCGGCGCCATCAGTCGCTGGTAGAACCGAGCGACATCGGCCAGCAATTACTGGGACGTGCGCGTGCCATGCTTGGCCTGGCCAATACCCTGCAACAGGAGGCAGCCGATGCCCGCGGCATGAGGCGCGGTACGTTGCGCATCGGCTCATTCGGACCAACCGCGTCGATTCGCCTGCTGCCCGCCATCCTCAGCGAATTTCGCGCCGCGCATCCGGGGATTGAGGTGCATGTGGACGAAGGCCCCGACCGCCAGGTGCTGCAGTGGCTGGATGAGCGACGGATCGATGTGGGCTTTGTGGTGCTGGAACAGGAGCGCTTTGACACCTTTGACTTGTTCGAGGACCAGATGGTGGCGCTGCTGCCCGCAGATCATCCATTGGCTGCGCGGGACACACTGGCCTTGGAGGACCTGTGTGGCGATGCCTTTATCCTGACCGAAGCCGGCTCCTCGGAGTTGGTCACCCGCCTGTTCGACGCCAGCCAACTGCGGCCAAAGGTCCGTTACCGCTGCGCGCAACTGCTGAGCACCCTGGAAGCGGTCAGCCGCGGGGACGGCCTGAGCATCGTCGCCGAAGCGTCGCTGCCCCAGGCACAGGACTCGCGCTATGTGAGGCGAGCGCTTTCACCCCGAGTCCCGCGCCAGATTGGCCTGGCGGTGCTTGATCGCCGGCAGTCGTCACCGGCCACCCTGGCGTTTATCGAGATTGCGCAAAGCCTGGGTAAGGCGAGCAAATTTCAACCGGGCCATCTATCATCGAAGCATTCCTGACCGGCCTGCCGGTCAACCCCTCTGCGCAAAACGGCCTGGAACTCATGCCCTTCACCGTCAAAGGCCCGCGAAAGCCCTTCACCCGTTACTCGATCAGTGTGCTGTCAGGGTTGCTGCCGATCCTGCTGGGCGTGGTCATCCTGTATTGGCAAGCCGAGCGCACCCTTGAACAAAGCACGGCGCAAACCGCCCAGGAAGCCGTACGTCAATTCGACCTGATGCTCGACAATACCGCCCTCGCCGCCCAGGCCTTGCTGCCACTGGCCGGACAACCGTGTGACAGTGCCGCGCAACTGGCGCTGCGTGAGCAGGTCACGCGCTGGCCGTTTGTGCGGGCGACGATTTTATCCTGGCAGAAAAACATTTATTGCAGCTCGCTGTTCGGCAGCAATTACGAATCGCCGGTGAACCCGGATGACTACGTCGATGGGCGCCTGTGGTTAATGAGCGGCAATCCGGTTACGCCGGATACCGCGTTGTTGGTCTACCGATTGGTCGAAGGCGACAAAGCCGCGTTTGCCTCGATTGACGGCTATCACCTGACCAACGCCCTGCGCCTGATCAGCCGCTATGCGCAGCTTGTACTGCAAGTGGGACCTCACTGGCTCGGCGCCGATGGCAAAGTGCACGAGACCGCAGTCCCGGTATTTGCCGTGGCCCATCATCATCTGGCGTCCGAGCGCTACCCCTACAGCGTCGACGCCGGCATGCCGGCCGGGGAAGTGTGGCGCTATATGCAGGCTCGCTACCCCGCCCTGTTCAGCCTGGTGGTGTTCTTTGGCGTACTCGCGGGGCTGTTTGCGCACTGGCTGCAAAAGCGTTCCTCTGCCCCCACCCATGAGCTGCAACGGGCGCTGGGCGCCAATGAGTTCATCCCGTACTTTCAGCCGGTGGTTCGCGGTGATACCCGCGAATGGGCCGGCTGCGAAGTGCTGATGCGCTGGCAGCACCCCAAGGAAGGCTTGGTCAGGCCCGACCTGTTTATCCCGCTGGCGGAACACTCCGGCCTGATCGTGCCGATGACCCGCGCCCTGCTGCGCCAGACCGCAGCACAGCTGGCGCCCCATGCAACACGGTTCAGCCCTGGGTTCCATATCGGTGTGAATATCACTGCACGCCATTGCCACGACCTTGCGCTGGTGGAGGACTGCCGTGAATTCCTCGCCGCCTTCGCGCCAGGCCAGGTGACCTTGGTGCTGGAACTGACCGAGCGCGAGCTGATCGAGCCCACCGATATCACCCGCAGACTCTTCGATGCGTTGCATGCACTGGGCGTGATGATCGCTATCGATGACTTTGGTACCGGCCACTCCAGTCTGGGTTACTTGCGTAACTTCAATGTTGATTACTTGAAGATCGACCAGAGTTTTGTCGCCATGATCGGTGCAGATGCACTATCGAGGCATATTCTGGACAGCATCATCGAACTCTCCGGCAAGCTGGACCTGGGCGTCGTTGCAGAAGGCGTGGAGACCGCCGAACAGTGTGAATACCTGGCCGCTCATGGTGTGGATTTCCTCCAGGGTTACCTGTTTGGAAGGCCACTACCCTGCGATGAATTCATTAAGACCCTGGCCAGCCATTGAATAGCCACGCACTTGCAGGGTTGAAATAATGTTAATAAGACAAAAGACTTGATTTACTCGTAGCGGATTAACTACTACAATTTTTCTGGCCTGTGCAGAACTCGCAGGACGACTTCTTCTGTGAGTCGCCTTAACGCTATTGGCTTATAGCTTTGTCTGCAGTTGATATCAGCCAACTACACTATTGGAGTACAGATTTTGTCCAGACTCGCCGAATTTCGCGCAGCAGAAAAAGCCCTTCAAGAGCAGCTGGCCCAGCTGGAATCCCTGAAGAACGACGCCGGCCTGAAAAAAGAAATCGAATTTGAAGAAAAGCTTCAAGGGCTGATGAAAACCTACGGCAAAGGCCTGCGTGACATTATCCTGATCCTTGATCCAAACCCGGGCAAGACCAGCGCCGCCACCGCCAGCGCCCCCAAACAGCGCCGCGCGCGGGTGATCAAGGTGTATCACAACCCACATACCGGCGAGCTGATCGAAACCAAGGGTGGCAACCATCGTGGCCTCAAAGCGTGGAAAGAACAGTACGGCGCTGCCACTGTAGATTCCTGGCTTCGCGGCTGATCACAGCGCACTAAAAAAGAGCCCCGCACATGCGGGGCTTTTTATTCAAGGGTTCGAAACTGAACTTAAATAACATTTCATTTTGTTCAAAATCGACAGGCAAGACGCACTTAAAGTTTGAGGCTGTCGCGCACCGAACTGACTTCATCCTTGCTGGCTTCGTAAGCGTCGGCTTGACCCGCGTATGAAAAGACATACGCCTTATCGCTATCAACAGCCCCCACCAATGTTTGTGAAAGCACGTGCCGGCCGTTCTCGGTAATCACACAGGTAGTTTCCACGGCCTCAAGACGACTCAATGTTGTCGGGTGCATCTTGCTGCATACACTTTGGTAACCGCCCCGGGCAAAATCTTTCTGGATGGACTTGCGCATCTCCAGCAATACGCCCTGAAGATTAACGTTATGCCCCGTCGCAATGGGCGTGCCCGTCAACTCCATGACCATCAGGGTGTTGCCATTTTCATCGTTCTTGATTGCACGCTGGCGCGAAACCGGCTGCGGCGTCACTGGCGCTTGCCCGTCGGGCATCACCTCCTCGACTTGCCAGCCGCTGGGCCAATGAATTTCCGGGTCGCCCGCCCACACAATGGGGCTGGCCAACAACAAACACAGAGCACCCAGCAGTGCTGTACGAGATTCGATCATTGCAAAAGACACCCAAGGTTCAAGCGACAAAGTGTGAGCCCCGCCACCTGCCGCTCGCAAGCGCCGCGTGAGCTTTTTCATTTGGCGCAGCAGGCGAGCCTTGCGTATCATGGCCCGGCTGCACGGACGCCAGCCGCAAGCCAAGGGAACGCTCCTCTCACCTGGAGCCGCGTTTGCCCCATTTTTTCTGGAGGGCCCATGAGCCTGCACGAACTGAACACCTTCCCGGGCGTTACCGCCCAACCTGACACCGCCACCTCGAACTTCGTGTTCAACCACACCATGCTGCGGGTCAAGGACATCACCAAGTCCCTGGACTTCTACACCCGCGTCCTGGGTTTTTCCCTGGTTGAAAAGCGCGACTTCCCGGAAGCCGAATTCAGCCTGTACTTCCTGGCCCTGGTGGACAAATCCCAGATCCCGGCCGACGCCGCCGCGCGCACCCAATGGATGAAGTCGATCCCAGGCATCCTGGAACTGACTCACAACCATGGCACCGAAAACGATGCCGACTTCGCCTACCACAACGGCAACACCGACCCACGCGGCTTCGGTCATATCTGCATCTCGGTGCCCGATATCGTCGCCGCGTGCGAACGCTTCGAAGCCCTGGGCTGCGACTTCCAGAAACGTCTGACCGATGGCCGCATGAAAAGCCTGGCGTTCATCAAGGACCCGGATGCGTACTGGGTAGAGATCATCCAGCCAGCGCCGCTGTAAGGTTTAGCGCACAACAAAAAACCCCATGATCACTCATGGGGTTTTCATTTGCGGGCCAGTATTTACGCCGGGGCGGAGGTACGGATCAGGTGATCAAAAGCACTCAGGGAAGCCTTGGCGCCCTCGCCTACTGCGATCACGATCTGCTTGTACGGCACGGTCGTCACGTCACCAGCGGCGAACACACCTGGCAGTGAAGTCTCGCCACGGGCATCGACAATGATCTCGCCACGCGGGGTCAACTCCACAGTGCCCTTGAGCCAGTCTGTGTTGGGCAGCAAGCCGATCTGTACAAAGATACCTTCCAGGTCGATGGTCTTGAACTCGCCGGTATCGCGGTCCTTATAGGCCAGGCCGGTGACTTTCTGGCCATCGCCTTTGACTTCACTGGTCAGCGCGCTGGTGATCACGTCAACGTTAGGCAGGCTGTACAGCTTGCGCTGCAATACCGCATCAGCGCGCAGCTTGCTGTCGAACTCCAGCAAGGTCACGTGGCTGACGATGCCGGCCAGGTCGATGGCCGCTTCAACGCCGGAGTTACCGCCGCCGATCACCGCCACACGCTTGCCCTTGAACAGCGGCCCGTCGCAGTGCGGGCAGAAGCACACGCCCTTGGCCTTGTATTCCTGCTCGCCCGGCACACCCATTTCGCGCCAGCGGGCGCCAGTGGCCAGGATCACCGTCTTGGACTTGAGGGTCGCACCGCTTTCAAAGCGAATTTCGTGCAGGTCACCGGCGTTTTTCGCTGGGATCAGGCTGCTGGCGCGCTGCAGATTCATGATGTCCACGTCGTATTGACGCACGTGGGCTTCCAGGGCGCTGGCCAGTTTCGGCCCTTCGGTTTCCTGTACCGAGATAAAGTTCTCGATGGACATGGTGTCCAGCACCTGGCCGCCAAAGCGCTCGGCGGCAACACCGGTGCGAATACCTTTACGTGCGGCGTAGATGGCGGCTGCGGAACCGGCTGGACCACCGCCGACGACGAGCACATCGAAGGCCTCTTTGGCGCTGATTTTCTCGGCGGCTTTTTCAATCCCGCTGGTGTCGAGCTTGGCGAGGATCTCTTCCAGGCCCATACGGCCCTGGCCGAAGTTCACACCGTTCAAGTAGACGCTCGGCACTGCCATGATCTGGCGCTCGTCGACTTCAGCCTGGAACAGCGCGCCGTCGATAGCAACGTGGCGGATGTTCGGGTTGAGCACGGCCATCAGGTTCAGCGCCTGGACCACGTCCGGGCAGTTCTGGCAGGACAGCGAGAAGTACGTCTCGAAGCTGAACTCGCCTTTAAGGGCGCGGATCTGTTCAATCACTTCGACACTGGCCTTCGACGGGTGGCCACCGACTTGCAGCAGGGCCAGCACCAACGAAGTGAATTCATGACCCATGGGGATGCCGGCGAAACGCAGGCTGATATCGGCACCCGGGCGGTTGATGGAGAACGATGGCTTGCGCGCATCATCGCCATCGGTCTTCAGGGTAATCAGCGTGGTGAGGCTGGTTACGTCCTGCAAAAGGGCAAGCATTTCCTGGGATTTCGCGCCGTCTTCGAGGGAGGCGACGATCTCGATCGGCTGGGTGACCCGTTCCAGGTATGACTTCAACTGAGCTTTAAGATTGGCGTCCAACATACGGGCGATTTCCTATTAATTCGGTTTATTGCAGACAAAAAAACGCCCGAGCGACTCTCGCCCGGGCGTTTTGAGGGCGGATGCAGCTTACTTAAGTGCGGAGTTCCGCCCTTGATACGTCTTCACAGACTTAGATCTTGCCGACCAGGTCCAGGGACGGAGCCAGAGTGGCCTCGCCTTCTTTCCACTTGGCTGGGCAGACTTCGCCTGGGTGGGCAGCCACGTATTGAGCGGCCTTGATTTTGCGCAGCAGCTCGGAAGCGTCACGGCCAACACCACCGTCGTTCAGTTCAACGATCTTGATCTGACCTTCTGGGTTGATCACGAAGGTACCGCGGTCAGCCAGGCCAGCTTCTTCGATCAGTACGTCGAAGTTGCGGGAGATGGTCAGGGTTGGGTCGCCGATCATGGTGTACTGGATTTTGCCGATGGCTGGCGAAGTGTTGTGCCAGGCAGCGTGGGCAAAGTGGGTGTCGGTGGACACGCTGTAGATTTCGACGCCCAGTTTCTGGAATTCGGCGTAGTTGTCAGCCAGGTCTTCCAGCTCGGTTGGGCAAACGAAGGTGAAGTCGGCTGGGTAGAAGAACACCACGGACCATTTGCCTTTCAGGTCAGCGTCGGTCACATCTACGAAGTTGCCGTTTTTGTATGCGGTAGCTTTGAACGGTTTTACTTGGCTGTTGATGATAGGCATCGTTGACTCTCCGTCAGGGGTTAAGAAGTTGATGAGGTGAATCCTACCCACTCTCTCGGCGGATGGCTCATTGGCAAACCTGATGCTGACGATTGGTTTTCCCTATCAGGTGACGGTATTAATAGAAGAAATCTCAAAGCAGCGGTTGAGTGGCCAATGTCATGCCGAGAAAGGGCGTCGCTTCAACATAGCGCATGGCGGATTTCATGTCGCTCCAGCCGACGTAACTCATCAACGACTTCAAGTCCCAGCCGCTGCGATGGGCCCAGGTGGCAAAGCCCCGGCGCAACGAGTGGCTGGTGTATTGCTCGGCGGCGATGCCGGCACGTTCAAGCGCCTGGCGCAGCAGCGGGATCACGCTGTTGGGGTGCAAGCCCTCCTCGCCCAGGTTGCCCCAGCGATCAATGCCCCGGAATACCGGACCGCGCACCAGGGCCGACGCGCTGAGCCATTCGCTGTAGGCCTGCACCGGACACAGGCGTAGCAGTGCCGGGGTGTGATAGGTCTTGCCAAGGTAATCGCGGTCACTTTTGCTGCGCGGCAGGTACAGGCTGATGCCGGCACCGGGCGTGGCTTGCACGTGCTCGACGCTTAATCGACACAATTCATCGCTACGAAAACCGCGCCAGAAGCCCAGCAGGATGAGCGCAGTGTCACGTTTGGCGCGCAGCAATCGGGGTGAGTCCTGCGCCTCGCCTGCCTCGCGCGCTTCCGTTTCAAGGGAAGCCACGACCTGCTCCAGATGCCTGAGCTGCAATGGTTCGGCCTGCTTCTCCTGCGCCGGGTGCACCGCTCGAATCCCTTTAAGCACCTTGCGCACCACCGGCGCTTTCGTCGGGTCGGGAAAGCCCTGGCTGGTATGCCATTGCGCCAAGGCGGAGAGCCGCAGCTTCAGAGTGTTGACCGCCAGCACGCCGGCATGCGCCACCAGGTAACGCGCCACGCTGTCGCTGGTAGCCGGCAGAAATCCGCCCCAACTGACTTCGAAGTGTTCGATGGCCGCACGGTAGCTACGGCGCGTGTTGTCGCGGGTGGCGGCGTTGAGGTAACGATCCAGATCGCTCATGGGAGGCCTATTCGTACTGCTGGCAGAGGTATAAGCGTTGCAGACGCTGATGACACGGGATAATACGCCAATATCCCATCTGTTAAATCATGAATTTAAACGGATTTTTATTCGTGATATGGTACGTATCTACATAATACATACCACAGTACTAAATCGACGGAGACCCCATGGCTCGCGGCGGCATCAATAAAGCAGTAGTTCAAACGGCACGCCTGGCGATCCTTGCCCGCGGCGAGAACCCCAGCATCGACGCGGTACGCATCGAGATGGGCAATACCGGCTCGAAAACCACGATCCACCGCTATTTAAAGGAGTTGGACGACAGCGAAACCCGCCTGACCATCACCGAAGCCCCGATTGACGACGAGCTGGGCGAACTGGTTGCGCGACTGGCCCAGCGCTTGAAAGAAAAGGCTCAAGAGCCGATTGACCTGGCCCAGGCGCAGTTCGAACAGCAAAAAACCGCCCTGCTCGCCCAGATAGAAGCGCTTGAAGAAGCTCACGGCGAACTCAAGCAGCAGTTCGATATCCAGGCCGCCGCCCTGGCAGAGGAAAGTGCCGCGCTGCAAACCGCCAGCACCAGCCTGCAAACCGAGCAAACCCGCAACGCCGGGCTCAGCCAGGCCTGCAGCGATTACGAGCTACGGATCAACGACAAGGACGAACAGATTCGCTCGCTGGAAGAAAAGCACCTGCACGCCCGCGAGGCGCTGGAGCACTACCGCAATGCGATCAAGGAGCAGCGCGAGCAGGAACAGCGACGCCACGAAGGCCAGTTGCAGCAGGTACAGGCAGAACTGCGCCAAGCCCAGCAAAGCGCGATGGTTCGCCAGGACGAGATCACCCAACTGCATCGCGACAACGAGCGGTTATTGATCGAGCATCGAGTGACAGCAAAAGAATTGGCCGCGCTGCAGGAAGACATCCGTAAAGACCGCGCCCAGCAACTGAAACTGAGCGAACAAGTGAGCCAGATCGACAGCGAGCGCACGCTGCTTCAGGAGCGCCTGCGGGTAGCCCTGCTGGAAAATGAGTCACGCCAACAAGCGCTGACTGAGCACGGACACACCAACAAGCGCCTGGAACTGGACCTGATGAAGGCCCATGCCACTATCGAAGCATTGCGCCTGGCCGCCGCCGTTGCAGCGGCGCCAGACACAACACCGCCAGCCTGATCAGTCCGCCACAGGCGTGCGCATGGTGACGAACTCTTCCGCCGCCGTCGGGTGCACGCCGATGGTTTCATCGAAGTGCTGCTTGGTCGCGCCCGCCTTGAGCGCGATCGCCAGCCCCTGGACGATCTCGCCCGCGTCCGGACCGACCATGTGGCAACCCAAGACCTTGTCGGTGTCGGCGTCGACCACCAGCTTCATCAAGGTTTTTTCCTGGCAGTCGGTCAAAGTCAGCTTCATCGGCCGGAAGCGGCTTTCGAAGATCTGCACCGTGTGCCCGTCCTTCTTCGCCTCCTCCTCCGTCAGGCCGACCGTACCGATATTCGGCAGGCTGAATACCGCGGTCGGGATCATTGCGTAATCCACCGGGCGGTATTGCTCTGGCTTGAACAAACGACGCGCTACGGCCATACCTTCGGCAAGCGCCACCGGCGTCAACTGCACGCGGCCGATCACATCACCGATCGCCAGGATCGACGCTTCGGTAGTCTCGTACTGGTCGTTCACCTGGACGAAACCGCGCTCATCCAGCTTGACGCCGGTATTTTCCAACCCCAGGTTATCCAGCATCGGACGCCGGCCAGTGGCATAGAACACGCAATCAGCCTCCAGCACGCGACCGTCTTTCAAGGTGGCCTTGAGGCTGCCATCGGCTTGTTTGTCGATACGTTCGATATCGGCGTTGAATTGCAGGTCGAGGCCGCGCTTGGTCAGCTCTTCCTTGAGGTGCGTACGCACCGAGCCATCAAAGCCGCGCAGGAACAGATCGCCGCGATACAGCAACGAGGTATGCGCGCCCAGGCCATGGAAAATCCCGGCAAACTCAACAGCGATATACCCGCCGCCCACCACCAGCACACGCTTGGGCAACTCTTTAAGGAAAAATGCTTCATTGGAGCCAATCGCGTGCTCACGCCCCGGAATGTCCGGAATCTGCGGCCAGCCGCCGGTCGCAATCAGGATGTGCTTGGCCGTAAAGCGCTCGCCATTGATTTCCACCTGGTGCGGGTCAACCAGGCGCGCATGACCTTCGTGCAGGGTCACGCCACTGTTGACCAGCAGGTTGCGGTAGATGCCATTGAGGCGGTTGATCTCGCGATCCTTGTTGGCGATCAGGGTCGCCCAGTCAAAATTCGCCTCGCCCAGTGACCAGCCAAAGCCGCTGGCCTGTTCGAAGTCTTCGGCGAAGTGCGCGCCGTATACCAACAGTTTCTTCGGTACACAGCCAACGTTAACGCAGGTACCGCCCAGGTAGCGGCTTTCCGCCACGGCCACCTTGGCACCAAAGCCCGCAGCAAAGCGCGCCGCGCGAACACCGCCGGAACCGGCGCCAATTACATACAGGTCAAAATCGTAGGCCATTTCACTCTCCTCGGCAGGACATCAGCATACCGACTTACATGGGGCTGAAAAACGAAAAAGCCACCCGAAGGTGGCTTTTTACTTACGCTGCGTACAGCAGGCAGGCAACCGTGTATCAGTAAGCCTTGCCAGTCTTGTAGAAGTGCTCGTAGCAGAAGTTGGTTGCTTCGATGTAGCCTTCAGCGCCACCGCAGTCAAAACGACGACCCTTGAACTTGTACGCGATCACGCAACCGTCTTTAGCCTGCTTCAACAGCGCGTCGGTGATCTGGATCTCGCCACCCTTGCCTGGCTCGGTCTCTTCGATCAGCTTGAAGATGTCCGGGGTCAGAATGTAACGACCGATGATCGCCAGGTTCGACGGTGCATCTTCAGGCGCCGGTTTCTCAACCATGTCGCGAACACGGATCAGGCCATCACCAATGTCGTCACCGGCAATCACGCCGTACTTGTTGGTTTCTTGAGGGTCGACCTCTTGAACCGCAACGATGGTGCAACGGTATTTCTGGTACAGCTTGACCATCTGGGTCAGTACACCGTCGCCTTCCAGGTTCACACACAGGTCATCCGCGAGTACCACGGCGAACGGTTCGTCACCGATCAATGGGCGACCGGTCAGGATGGCGTGGCCGAGGCCTTTCATCTGGGTCTGACGGGTGTAGGAGAACGAGCACTCGTCCAGCAGCTTGCGGATACCGACCAGGTATTTTTCCTTGTCGGTGCCCTTGATTTGGTTTTCCAGCTCGTAGCTGATATCGAAGTGGTCTTCCAGTGCGCGCTTACCGCGACCGGTGACGATAGAGATTTCGTTCAGACCGGCATCCAATGCCTCTTCGACGCCGTACTGAATCAGTGGCTTGTTTACCACCGGCAGCATCTCTTTGGGCATGGCCTTGGTCGCTGGCAAGAAGCGAGTGCCGTAACCGGCTGCTGGGAACAAGCATTTCTTGATCATATAAGTCCTTACAAAGGGCTGTGCGTACGGAATTCGGCGCAGTCTAATCAGGCCGCAGTCACCTTACAATGGGTCCTGCTGGCGTTGCGATGTCATCATAGAGAAAAAATGTCGGCGTAAGTTCCGCTGATCTTACAAAGAGCGATGCAACGGTTACGGCACAAAAAGGCCGTTTCCTAATCCCTAAAGGGGCTGCAACCCTTTTAGCACGCTTTTGAGCACAGAACACCGACCTGGAATAACTTGCGCGACCCCGTGACATTTGGCGCTATCATTACCCCCTTGAACCAGACCACGAGATTGTTAATAGATGTCAGAACCAAAAGGCGTAAACGGCTACTTGATCACGAAGCGAGCAGACGGCTGGCATTTGATCAATTTCCATGGTGACAGCGTTGCGGGCGTTTTCGAGACTGAAAGCATGGCGATCGCCGTAGCCGAAGTGTTTGTGGATGAAGCGGGCCACGCGTCGAGCAAACGACCGAAGACTAAGTAAGTCTCCAGGCCCTGCGCAAAAAGCCCCGAGTCAGGGGCTTTTTTTGCGTTTGCCTGTACCTAGATGGCAGTTCGCTATAATCTTCCAAAAACGCCCCACGACAGTGTCAGCGCCCCTTCCACACCCTCGACGACGATCACACATGAACAAACTACTGGCACTGACTGCGGTACTGGCGCTTGCCGGCTGCACCACCACTTCTGATGTCTACCTTAAAAACGGCGAGCAAGGCCTGACCATCGACTGTTCAGGCGAAGCCAACTCCTGGGCCAGTTGCTACGAAAAAGCCGATGCCTCCTGCGCAGGCACCGGCTATCGCATTGTTGGCACCGAGGGCACGCCGTCGCTGAAAGAAAGCGACAAGACCCTGGGCCAGGATGTGGGCAACTTCAAAAGTCGCAGTGTGGTGGTGGTCTGCAAGTAACAGCAGACTACAAATGGATCTCGGCGAACTTGATCCCGAACTCCCGAAGGATATCGGTCAGTTCATCCAGGCTAGCAAAGGATTCGACTTCATCCTGATCGTCCACCAGGAAAAAACTGCGCCCGCCGCTTTTTTTGAAGAAGACGATCCACTCGCCAAGGTCGGCGGGGTTCTGGATGATATGGGTCGCTGAGATTTGCCCATCAGCGTGACGGGCTTTGACGTGTTCACGTTTCATATCTGATTTTCCGCAGCGGCATCAGCCGGAAATGCATTCTTCCCCGGCCTTTTTCACATCACCCGGGCGGATCGGCACGTTAGACATGCTCTCGTAGAGCTTGATACTGCTACCGCTGGAGCGCTCGTCAATTTCGAAAATAGCCGAAGGGTCGGCGGAAAATTTCTGCGGCACGATGACCCGTACGCCGTCTTTATGCGGTTCAATCTGCGGCGGCCGGCGGGTGGCGGACAATTTGTTTATCACACACGCGGCGTACTCCTGGGGTTTTTTCCCGGAAATGACCACCAACGTCGGCGGGGTCTGCTTGATATCTGCAACCGAAGCACACCCACCTATCGCCAAGGCCAGAACCAACACACTCCACTTCATATAAAACCTCCAATAAAGACCCTACGACAGCGGGGATGGTAATTTTCTCCCGCCCACGTAGGATTTATCCCTGATAACTCGGTAAATAACTGTTTTAAATTGTCGACGTCGTTGAAGACGAGCCGATAATAAACGCGCTGGGGCTGATAAACTCTATCTTAACCTACGTATCGTTCTGATTTTTCAGAAAAAGCCCTTCTGGAGACACCCTCATGAAATTCATCCACCAGCGCGAGCACCTCAACGAGGGAGATATCGTCGTCATCGAATGCTCGCAGACTTGCAATATCCGCCTGATGAGCGATGCGAATTTTCGCAGTTTCAAGAATGGCGGCCGCCACACCTACCACGGTGGCGCGTTCGACACGTTCCCCGCCAAGATCACGGCACCCAGCACCGGGTTCTGGAATATCACCCTGGACGTGGTGACACGCCGCGCAATCAGCGTCACGCGCAAGCCCGCGTTGTCCCACAAGATTCGCATCGTACGTCGCACCAGCAGCAAGCTGAGCTGACTCGAACACGCCAGAGGAAATCGCCGTGACTGCTACCACCAAATACGTCATCAAGTACAAGCTCAACGGCGAACGCCGCTTTGAGTTCGCCCAACTTACGAGCAACAGCGTGGAAGAGGCCAAGCAAGCCTTGGCGAAAATCCACGATGCCAGTGATGAAATCACCGACATCAACGTGAGCAAGGCGCTGTAAGGCAATGTCCGGCCCGACTGCCGACCTGTTCGCCGATGACGCCTTGCAAAAACCCCCAAGGCGCGAGCAAATTGGCGAACAGTCCTACGTACTAAGGGGCTTTGCCCTGCCCTGGATTGACCGACTGCTGCCAGAGTTACGCCGCGTGCTGGCTCAATCGCCTTTTCGGCAAATGGTCACGCCAGGTGGCTTTACCATGTCGGCGGCGTTGAGCAGCTGCGGCGCGCTGGGCTGGACCACCGACACCCACGGCTATCGCTATAGCCCATTGGACCCCCGCAGCCAGCAACCCTGGCCGGCCCTTCCCGACGCTCTGCGCGAACTGGCCGTCTCGGCCGCGGCCGACGCCGGCTTCAGCGATTTCGCCCCCGATGCCTGCCTGATCAACCGTTATGTGCCGGGGGCGAAAATGTCCCTGCACCAGGACAAGAATGAACGCTGCTACAACGCACCGGTGGTCTCCGTGTCCCTTGGCTTGGCGGCGATTTTTCTGTTCGGTGGCCATGAGCGCGGCGATAAGCCCCAAAAGATCTCGCTGTTCCACGGCGACGTGGTGGTCTGGGGCGGCGTTGATCGCCTGCGCTTTCATGGGGTGATGCCGATCAAGGAAGGCGTACACCCGATCATGGGCCCGCAACGTATCAACCTCACGTTTCGCACCGCCGGCTGATTTTGACCGCAAGCTTCGGAGTGCCAGGTCGCCAAGGCACCGCTAATCTGCCCGGGTGCCTTCAAGAGTGCAGACCATGACCACCGAACAAGACCCGCGCTGGGCTGCCATCCTCGCCCGCGATCCTACCGCCGATACGCTGTTCGTCTATGGCGTGAAGACCACGGGCGTGTACTGCCGCCCAAGCAGTGCGTCGCGGATACCGCGCCGCGAAAACATCGAGTTTTTCGACACCCCGGCCCACGCCGAAGCGGCAGGTTATCGCGCCAGCAAACGAGCGACCGGGGACCAGACCCAGTTGGCGGCGCACCATGCGCAATTGGTCGCCGACGCCTGTCGACATATCGAACAGGCCGACACCCCGCCCAGCCTTAACACCCTGGCGGCACGCGCCGGGCTGAGCCCCTTCCACTTCCATCGGGTGTTCAAAGGCGTGACCGGCCTGACCCCCAAGGGCTACGCCAGCGCCCACCGCTCACGCAAGGTGCGCGATGGGCTCAAAGGCCAGCACTCGGTGACGGAGGCGCTCTACGACGCTGGCTTCAACTCCAACAGCCGCTTTTATGAGTCAGCCGACCACGTGCTCGGCATGACGCCCAGTGACTACAAAGCCGGCGGCCTCAACAACGAAATCCTGTTTGCCGTCGGGCAATGCTCGCTGGGGGCAATCCTGGTGGCACAGAGTGCCCGTGGCGTTTGCGCAATTTTGCTGGGGGATGAGCCGGACAAACTGGTGCACGACCTGCAGGATCAGTTCCCCAAGGCCCATCTGGTGGGCGCTGACCGCCGCTTTGAACAACTGATCGCCCAAGTGGTGGGATTTATCGAGGCCCCTGCCCTGGGCCTGGACCTGCCACTGGACCTTCGCGGCACGGCATTTCAGGAACGCGTGTGGCAGGCCCTGCGCGAAATCCCGGTCGGCAGCACAGCCAGCTATGCGCAGATCGCCCAGCGTATCGGCGCGCCCAAGTCGTTTCGCGCAGTGGCCCAAGCCTGCGGGGCCAACAGCCTGGCGGTGGCAATCCCGTGCCATCGGGTGGTGCGCAGCAACGGGGATTTATCCGGCTACCGCTGGGGTGTAGAGCGCAAACGCCAGTTGCTGGAGCGCGAAGGCGAGTCCTGAAGCCCAAGACCGACGACACGAATTCTCACCGTCGTCCAGTGAATAAAACAGACTGGCCGGGTGCCAAGCCCCCTGTTAAAACAGCGAAAAGCCTTACCAACGCTGGAGCCCCACCCCATGAGTACTTGGCCAGACACGCGCATTCTCGACCTGCTGGGCATAGACGTGCCCATCATCCAGGCCCCGATGGCTGGCGCGACCACCGCTGCCATGGTGATCGCCGTCAATAACGCCGGCGCACTGGGTTCAATGCCA
Organism: Pseudomonas sp. SH10-3B; assembly: GCF_019891415.1. Taxonomy (NCBI): domain Bacteria; kingdom Pseudomonadati; phylum Pseudomonadota; class Gammaproteobacteria; order Pseudomonadales; family Pseudomonadaceae; genus Pseudomonas; species Pseudomonas sp. SH10-3B. The sequence goes on from NZ_JAFLXD010000008.1 coordinate 170,556, forward strand.
GCCGCAGCGCTGACTATCGATCAACTCCGCGAGGCATTGACCACCATTCGCCAGGCCAGCTCACGGCCCATCAACGTCAACTTCTTCTGCCACCAACCGCCCGCGGCTGACGAGGCCCGTGACAAGCGCTGGAAGGCCTTGCTGGAGCCTTATTACCGTGAACTGGGCGCCGACTTTGAGGCGCCGACCCCGGTCTCCAACCGCGCACCTTTCAACGAAGCCGCCTGCCAGGTGGTTGAGGCCTTTCACCCTGAGGTGGTCAGCTTTCACTTTGGCTTGCCGGAAAAGTCACTGCTGGAGCGGGTAAAAGCCACCGGCGCCAAAGTGCTTTCTTCCGCGACCACCGTGGAAGAAGCCATCTGGCTGGAGCAACACGGCTGCGATGCAATCATCGCCATGGGCATTGAGGCGGGTGGGCATCGCGGCATGTTTCTCAGCGACGACCTCAATACCCAGATCGGTCTGTTCGCCCTGTTGCCGCAAATCGTCGATGCCGTCAGCGTGCCGGTGATTGCTGCCGGCGGGATCGGCGATGCGCGCGGGATCGTGGCGGCATTTGCCCTTGGCGCATCGGCCGTGCAGATCGGCACCGCCTACCTGTTTACCCCCGAAGCCAACGTCACCGCCTCGCATCATCATGCACTGCACAACGCCCAGGCCAGCGAAACGGCGCTGACCAACCTGTTTACCGGTCGCCCGGCGCGCGGCATCGTCAACCGCGTGATGCGCGACCTGGGCGCGATCAACCCGGCGGCCCCGGCATTTCCCACCTCCGGCGGCGCGTTGATACCGCTCAAGGCCAAGGACGAAGCGGGCTTCAGCAACCTGTGGTCCGGCCAGGCGCTACGCCTGGGTAAAGACACAAGCACCTATGAACTCACCCGCGAATTGGCCGAGCAGGCCTTGGCAAAGCTCAAATAGCGCCGTCACCTGTGGCAACTTTGCACTGTACCGGCAGTGGCTAACCGCTATATATTCCCATACATAGCGGTTTCACCTTCTACCTATAACAGACCGTACAGTCCCCAAGGAGCTGCTTCATGAAGATTCACGCCTCACGCCTGGCCATGCTGGTCGCTGCCCTCGCTTTCGGTTCGGCCCACGCCGATGAAGTCCAGGTCGCCGTCGCGGCCAACTTCACCGCACCGATCCAGGCGATTGCCGCCGACTTCGAAAAAGACACCGGCCACAAGCTGGTCGCAGCCTACGGCGCCACCGGGCAGTTCTACACCCAGATCAAGAACGGCGCGCCGTTCGAAGTGTTCCTGAGCGCCGACGACACCACCCCGCAGAAACTTGAAAGCGAAGGCGACACCGTCAAAGGCTCGCGCTTCACCTACGCCGTCGGCACCCTGGCGCTGTGGTCGGCCAAGGAAGGTTATGTGGACGCCAAGGGTGAGGTGTTGAAGAAAAACGAATTCATGCACCTGTCCATTGCCAACCCGAAAGCCGCACCTTACGGCCTCGCCGCCACCCAGGTGCTGGCCAAGGAAGGCTTGACCGAGAAGGTCAAGGACAAGCTCGTCGAAGGACAGAACATCACCCAGGCCTTTCAGTTTGTCTCCACCGGCAACGCCGAGTTGGGTTTCGTCGCCTTGTCGCAGATTTATAAAGACGGCAAAGTCACCAGCGGTTCGGCATGGATCGTCCCGGCGGCCCTGCACGACCCGATCAAACAAGACGCGGTGATCCTCAACAAAGGCAAAGACAGCGCCGCAGCCAAGGCACTGGTCAAGTACCTCAAGGGGCCGAAAGCCGCTGCGGTTATCAAGTCCTACGGTTATGAGCTGGCCAAGTAAATGCCCCTGTCGAGTGCCGATTTTTCCGCTATCTGGTTGACCATCAAGCTGGCGTCACTGACCACCGTGATCCTGCTGGTCATCGGCACTCCGATTGCCCTGTGGCTGTCGCGTACCCGGTCATGGTGGCGCGGCCCCATTGGCGCGGTGGTGGCCCTGCCGCTGGTGCTGCCACCCACCGTCATCGGTTTCTACCTGTTGTTGACCATGGGGCCCCACGGCTACTTCGGCCAGTTCACCCAATGGCTGGGCCTGGGCACCCTCACCTTCAGCTTCGCCGGGCTGGTGATCGGCTCGGTGATCTACTCCATGCCCTTTGTGGTGCAACCGTTGCAAAACGCCTTCTCCGCCATCGGCACTCGCCCATTGGAAGTGGCCGCGACCCTTCGCGCCAATCCTTGGGATACCTTCTTCACGGTAATCCTGCCCCTGGCGCGCCCGGGGTTTATCACCGCCTCCATCCTGGGGTTTGCCCATACGGTCGGTGAGTTCGGCGTGGTGCTGATGATTGGCGGCAACATTCCCGACAAGACTCGCGTCGTCTCGGTACAGATCTACGACCATGTCGAAGCCATAGAATACGCCCAGGCCCATTGGCTGGCCGGCTCCATGGTGGTGTTCGCGTTCCTCGTGTTGCTGGCGCTTTACTCCAGCCGCAAGACCAAGATGGGCTGGAGCTGATGCCGATGATCGATGTACGCCTGAACGTGAACTACACCGGCTTTGCCCTGGATGTGGACCTGCATATGCCCGGTCGTGGCGTGACCGCATTGTACGGTCACTCGGGCTCCGGCAAGACCACCTGCCTGCGCTGCATCGCCGGCCTGGAGCGGGCCGAGGACGGGTTTATCCAGATCAACGATGAAGTCTGGCAAGACAGCCGCAACGGCCTGTTCGTGCCACCGCATAAGCGCGCGCTCGGCTACGTGTTTCAGGAGCCGAGCCTGTTCCCCCACCTGTCGGTGCGCGCCAACCTGGAATTCGGCCTCAAGCGCATCCCGCGCCAACAGCGCCGCGTGGATATGGCCCAGGCCACGGAACTGCTGGGGATCGGCCATCTGCTTGAGCGACATCCCCAGCACTTGTCGGGCGGTGAACGCCAACGCATCGGTATCGCCCGTGCCCTGCTCACCAGCCCAAAACTACTGCTGATGGATGAGCCGCTGGCCGCCCTCGACAGCAAACGCAAAAGCGAGATCCTGCCCTACCTGGAGCGCCTGCACGACGAACTGGACATCCCCGTGCTGTACGTCAGCCACGCCCAGGATGAGGTGGCGCGCCTGGCCGATCACATCGTCTTGCTCAGCGACGGCAAAGCCCTGGCCAGCGGCCCCATTGGCGAAACCCTGGCACGGCTCGACCTGCCAATGGCGCGGGGAGACGACGCCGGCGTGGTGATCAACGGCAATGTCAGCGCCTACGACGTTCACTATCAACTGCTCACACTGCAACTGCCCGACAGTGCCCAGCACTTGCGCGTGGCCCATGCGCCGCTGGCGTTGGGCAAAGCGTTGCGGGTCAAGGTGCAGGCACGCGACGTCAGCCTCAGCCTGCAAGCCGAAGAGCACAGCAGCATCCTCAACCGCCTGCCCGTGACCGTTACCCAGGAGATCGCGGCGGATAACAGCGCCCATGTGCTGGTGCGCCTGGACGCCGATGGCACGCCGTTACTGGCGCGCATCACGCGTTTCTCCCGCGACCAGTTGCAACTGCACCCCGGCCAGGCGCTGTGGGCCCAGATCAAAGCGGTCGCCGTACTGGCGTAAGAAACCTTTTGGCACGACCGCACACGGCTGCGGTCAATCAGGAATACCGGCCTGATCTGTTGCCAAGGAACCCGCACCATGCCTGACTCCGCGCTGCCCGCCGACCTGCCCCGCGACCTGCATTACGTTGACGACACCCAGCCCGGCATCCGCCGCAAGAAGCTGCGCGGCAAGTTCCAGTACTTCGACGCCAAGGGCGAGCGCATCCAGGACGCCGATGAGATCAAACGCCTGAACGCACTCGCCGTCCCTCCGGCGTATACCGATGTGTGGATCTGCGCCGACCCGCGCGGCCATCTGCAGGCCACCGGCCGCGATGCTCGTGGGCGCAAGCAATACCGCTATCACGCGCGCTGGCGTGAGGTCCGTGACAGCGACAAATACGCTCGGCTGCAGGAATTCGGCAACGCCCTGCCGAAACTGCGCAAACAGCTGGAAGCGCAGATCGCCGAGCCCGGCTTCACCCGCGAAAAAGTCCTGGCCACGGTGGTGATGCTGCTGGACGCGACGCTGATTCGTGTCGGCAATACCCAATATGCACGCGACAACAAATCCTACGGGCTGACCACCTTGCGCAACCGCCATGTGGATGTGAAAGGCAGCGAGATCCTGTTCCAGTTTCGCGGCAAGAGTGGCGTGGAGCACCAGATCAGCGTCAAGGACCGACGCCTCGCCACGGTGGTCAAACGCTGCCTGGAATTACCCGGACAGAACCTGTTCCAGTACCTGGACGAGGACGGTGAGCGCCACACGGTCAGCTCCCAGGATGTGAATGCCTACCTGCACAGCCTCACCGGTGCCGACTTCACCGCCAAGGATTACCGCACCTGGGCCGGTACCGCCATGGCGCTGGCGGTACTGCGGGAGTTGGAATGGCAGCCGGAATCCGATGCCAAACGACATGTGGTGGCGATGGTCAAGGATGTCGCCAAGCAGTTGGGGAACACCCCCGCCGTATGCCGCAAGTGTTACATCCACCCGGCCGTGCTGGAGCATTTCAGCCTCGGCGAACTTTCCAAGTTGCCCAAGCCCCGACTGCGCAAGGGGCTCAAGGCAGAGGAAGTGGCCTTGGCCATGTTCCTCGAACAACTGGCCGCAGACTTGCCGAAAAAAGCCAAGACGGGTTAGGCTCTGCGGCCCTTCTGATTCCCGGGACGACCGCCGACGTGAACCACTAAGCCTTCCAAAATGTACCCGCAACGAGCCGCCTGGCGCGCTTGTTGGCCTGTCCGACATTTTTTTGGAGGTGCTGATGACTGACGTCAACCGGCTGCCCGTATTGATTTCCCTGCAACACCTGGGCTTCCAGTTCGCCAATGGCGAGACCTTGCTGGACGACTTGAACCTGTCCATCGACCACACCCCCACCGGCATCGTGGGGCGCAATGGCCAGGGCAAAAGCATCCTCGCGAAACTCATCGCCGGGGTGCTGTTACCCACCAGCGGCTCACTCGATCGCTCGGCCAGGGTGGCGTATGTACCGCAGAACGTAGTGGTCGCTGCGGGAGATACCGTCGCTCACGTCACGGGCGCCGCCGAGGCCTTGGCAGCCCTTGAGCGCATGGCCCGGGGCGCGGCGCAGGTCGAAGACCTGACGTTGATCGACGAACGCTGGGACCTTGCCGATCGCCTGCGCGCAGCCCTGGATGCCGCAGGCCTGGAGCAACTCGACGCCAAAACCCCGGCCGCGCAACTCAGCGGCGGCCAATTGGCGCGGGTTGCGGTGATCGGCGCACTGTTGGCCGCCCCCCAACTGCTGGTGCTGGATGAACCGACTAACCACCTCGACAGCGCCGGCCGCCATTGGCTGCTGCGCGTGCTGGCCGCGTGGCGCGGCGGCCTGGTGGTGGTCAGCCATGACCGGCAATTGCTCGACACCATGGGCCGCATCATCGAACTCTCGCCCCTCGGGCCACAGGTGTATGGCGGTAACTACCAGGCCTATCGCACCCAGCGCGACGGGCAGCAGCAGGCCGCCATCGCCGCGTTGGAGCACGCTCGCCAGGCACGCAGCCGCGAACGTCAGCGCCTGCAAAAAGACCACGACAACCGCCAGCGTCACGCCGCCCATTCACGCAAGCAGGCAGACACGGCCAACGTGGACCGCTTGACCAGGTCGCGCTGGAAAAGCGCCGCCACCGAGGTCGTCAGCACACTGCGCAGCGCCCACCGTGCCGACAAAACCCAGCTTGATGATCAGGTGCGCCAGGCCTATGCGCGGGTCGAGGAGAAAACCCCAACCCTGTTGGCCTTGCCAGGATCGGCGGTGCCCAATGGTCGGCAGGTGTTGTCCTTGATCCATGCCCAGCTACCGTGGCTGGACCACCCCGCGCTGACGCTCAACCTGATGGGCCCGGTGCGCGTTGCCGTGCATGGGCCCAACGGTTGCGGCAAATCCACCCTGCTCAAGCTGCTGGCAGGCCAATGGCAGCCGCTCAGCGGTGAATGCCGTGTGCATGTGCCCAGTGCCTATATCGATCAGCACCTGGCGATGCTGGACGAGCAACGCTCCCTGGTCGAACAGCTCAACCTGCTCGACACATCGCTGGCGGAAGGCGAACTGCGCACACGCCTGGCCTTGCTGCAACTGGATGCTTTGCGGGTGACACAACCGACCGCGCACCTCAGCGGCGGCGAGCGTTTGAAAGCCGCGATGGCGATTGCCCTATGGCGTCAAACACCCGCGCAGCTGCTGTTGCTCGACGAGCCCACCAACCACCTGGACCTGCAATCGGTGCGCGCGTTTGAGCAGGCACTGCGTGCTTTTACCGGCGCCATGGTGGTGGTATCCCATGACGAAGCGTTCGTGCAGGCGATCCAGCCGACTCACGTTTTGACCTGGGCGATCGAAGGTTGGCGCCTGGAAGGTGTCTGAGGTCATTGCGCGCGCTATCAAAGCGTCCTACGGTAGTGGCCGGATAATCTCACCGAGGAGCCCGGCCCTATGTTGCCTTCGCCCCACAAACCTTATGCCAACGCCGCACTGGCCCATCGACAGCGCTGGCGCGGCCGCGTCGGCATGATGCTGGTGGCCAGCCTTTCGGTATTGGCGGGCATGACTGACGCCATCGGCTTTATGGCCAGCGGCGACTTTGTGTCGTTTATGAGCGGCAACACCACCCGCCTGGCAGTGGCCATCAGTGTTGGCGATCTCGGCTTGACCGGACGCCTGCTGTTGCTGGTCGCAACCTTTATCGCCGGCAATGCCTTGGGGGTGGTGGTCAGCCGCGTCAGCCGGCGCCATGCCCTGCCCCTGCTGCTGTGTATTGCCGCGCTGCTCTGCGGCGCAGCCTTGCTGCCCTTCGCCGACACGTTGCCCGCGCTGCTGGCGGCGATTATTGCGATGGGCATGCTCAACGCGGCCGTGGAAGAGGTCAATGGCTTGCCGGTGGGTCTTACCTACGTCACTGGGGCGCTGTCACGCTTTGGGCGCGGACTGGGACGCTGGATGCTGGGGGAGCGCCGCAACGGCTGGCGGGTGCAGCTGATTCCGTGGGCGGGGATGTTTATCGGTGCGGTGATCGGCGCCCTGCTGGAGCAGCAGATGGGGCTGAGGGCGCTGGTGGTCAGCGGGGTTATGGCGGGGTTGTTGGGGCTGGTGTCGCTGAAGATTCCACGGCGCTGGCATTTGGGTTTTATGCCGCGATAAACAACAAAGGTGCCCGCCCGACGGTTAGGCCTCGACGTCCGTGTACTGGTAAAGAGCCATCATGTCGGGCGGGCGGATTGAATCATAAGCGAATGTCCGGCGGCTGTCCCGCCGGGCGTTTCCTAAAATGACTAAGGCAACGTATTACAGACACGTCGCGAGTGCGGCCAAACGACGTTTGGCAGGCATCGTATCTTCAGCGGCGTAGTACTTGACGGACGAACCGGCACCGGCGCTTTGCACGTCGACGAAGTAATCGCCACCCGTGGTGTAGACCGTGAAACCACCGGCACCATTCGGCTCTTTGAAGCCACCGGCGTCGACGCCAAACACGCTCTCATCCTGCCAGCCAAACTGGATGCACTCGGCAACCACCAGCGTGGCCTTATCCGATGCCATGGCCTTGTAGGGAGCACCCGAGCGCGCCTCGTTCATCTTCGAACCTGCGCAACCGGCCAGTGCTACCACTACCAATGCGCCCATAACCACCTTGTGCATGCCATTGCCTCGTTGAAAAAAATGCGACTGTACCATTGCCGCACGGCTGACTGAGGTCCTCATGAACTTTGTTTCACTGTGCAGAGAAAATTTGCCGCCTATAGTGGCCAGGCTCATTTTTAGAAGTCTCCCTTCTGCCCGCCCTCCCGCGGGCTTTTTTTCGCCTGTGCTTCAGAACCACCAGCGGAACAGATAGAACAGCGCCATGCTCAACAGCACGGTGATCAACACGCTGCGCGTCCAGAACATCAATGCCACCGCACAGATGCCCGCCAGCAGGTAAGGGTTGGTCGGGCTCAGGTTGAGTTGGTGGTCGGCGAGGAAGATGATCGGTCCGCAGATCGCCGTGAGCATGCCCGGCACCGCAAACCCGAGAAACTCCCGCGCGCCGCGATTGAGGCGCACCGGCAGGCGCGGTTCGATAAACAGGTAGCGGTTGAAAAAAACCACCAGGCCCATGGCCACAATCATCCCGTAAATCATCGCTGCCCTACCCCCAACCGTTTGCAGGCAAACCCTGCGCTCATGCCCAGCACACCCGACACCACCACGGCCGACTCCCAGTGCAGAAAGCTCAGCCATACGGAAAACAGCAACGACACGGCCACGCAGACCACTGTCGGCACGTCACGCACCACCGGGGTGATCAGCGCGATAAAGGTGGCGGCGATGGAAAACTCCAGGCCCAACTGATCGACGCCGGGGATGCTTTTGCCCAGCACGATGCCGGCTAGGGTGAACAGGTTCCAGGCGATGTAAAACGTCAGGCCGGCGCCCAACGCGTACCAGCGATTAAAGGTTTCACGGTCATAGTGGCTGACCAGCGCAAAGAACTCATCGGTCAACAGAAAGCCCAGGCTCATGCGCCAGCGAGTCTTGAGCGGCGACAGAATCGGCCGCAGGTGCATGCCATACAGCAGGTGCTGGGAGGTCAGCAGCAAGGTGGTCAGCACAATGGAAATCAGGCTGGCGCCGCTCTTGACCATGCCAATGGCGACCAACTGCGCCGCACCGGCAAACACAATGGCAGACAACCCCTGGGCTTGCAGTGGCGTGAATTGCGCATCGATGGCCATGGAACCGGCCAGCAGCCCCCAGGGTGCACAGGCCAGGGACAAGGGAATAACGGCGATGGCGCCGCGAGCGAAGGCGTAATGAGGTAAGGCAGCAGGCATGGAAACGGCTCATCGACAGACAGTCCACAAGCATGCCAGCGCGACTAGGCGATTGTCTTGAACGATCTTGCTCAGGCGAGCCGGACCGACACCTGCTCCACTGAGTCCCGCGCTTCGCGCAGTTCGTAAGCGTCCTGGTTGAGCCGATGAATCGTGTTGAGCAAGCGCTGGCGCAGCACTTCATCGCCGAGTTTTTCGACGGCGCGCATCAGGTCGAACGCCGCGGTTTCGTTATTTTCCGCGACGGAATCCAGGGTCTTGCGCAGGTTGCGAGTGGCACGGGTCACGCGGAGTCTTCCTTCATCAGCAATGGGGAGGCACTTTAGGACATTCATGTTTCATTTTAATTTCAATCACTTGTGGTTGAATTCCCGAACTTTGATCCATATCAATTGAAACCGGATTTGACCGAAACATATGGAAATACGTATATTCGGATTTCCATATATACGCAGGCCATGGCCATGCTGGACCCCCTCTCCC
>NZ_JAFLXD010000009.1:0-177918 GCF_019891415.1 Pseudomonas sp. SH10-3B
CTGAAGCTAAATGGCCTGAGTCCTGTGGGATACAGAACTCAGGCCGCTCAGGCATAGACATGTAATCGTCCAGCTTTGTGGGGTCAGTTCAGAGCGTGGGAACGATCAGTAGCTTAGCGGCCTTTTTTCCACAGATACCCACCCACCACCATCCCCATCACACACAGGACAGCCACGTAGTAAGCCGGGCCCATCGGGCTTTCCTTCATCAGCAGCGACACCGCCAGCGGCGTCAGCCCGCCGAACACGGCGTAGGCGACGTTGTAGGAAAACGACAAGCCACTGAAGCGCACCACGGGTGGGAAGGCTTTCACCATCACGTAAGGCACCACGCCAATGGTGCCGACGAACAGGCCGGTCAAAGCGTACAGCGGGAACAGCCAGTCCGGGTGATCCAGCAAGCTGTGGTACAGCGTCCACGACGTTGCCAGCAACAGTGCGCAACCGGCAACCAGTACACGACCCGCACCGAAGCGGTCGGCCAGGGCGCCGGAGGCAATGCAGCCCAGGCTCAGTGTCACGATGGCCAGGCTATTGGCTTGCAGCGCAACGGTCGGGCTGAAGTGGTAGATGGTCTGCAGCACGGTCGGGGTCATCAGGATCACTACCACGACGCCGGCCGACAGCAGCCAGGTCAGCAGCATCGACAACACGATGGCACCACGGTGATCGCGCAGTACGGCACGCAATGGCAGCTCGGCGGCCAGGGTCTTGCGTTGCTGCATCTCGGCGAAGATCGGTGTTTCATGCAACCAGCGGCGCAGGTACACCGACAGCAGGCCGAACACGCCGCCGAGCAGGAACGGAATCCGCCAGGCGTAATCCGAGACCTGCTCCGGGCTATAGATAGTGTTGATTGCAGTGGCAACCAGTGAACCCAGCAGGATACCGGCGGTGAGGCCGCTGGTCAGGGTGCCGCAGGCGTAGCCAATATGGCGCGGCGGTACGTGTTCGGAGACGAACACCCAAGCGCCCGGTACTTCGCCGCCAATCGCCGCACCCTGGATCACGCGCATCAGCAGCAACAGCAGCGGCGCCCACAGCCCGATCTGCGCGTAGGTCGGCAGCAGGCCCATGATCAGGGTCGGTACGGCCATCATGAAGATGCTCAGGGTGAACATTTTCTTGCGGCCCAGCAGGTCACCGAAGTGCGCCATGATGATGCCGCCCAGCGGGCGTGCCAGGTAACCGGCGGCGAAGATGCCGAAGGTCTGCATCATGCGCAGCCACTCGGGCATGTCCACGGGGAAGAACAGTTTTCCGACCACGGTGGCGAAAAACACGAAAATGATGAAATCATAAAACTCCAACGCCCCGCCCAAGGCAGACAGCGACAGGGTTTTGTAGTCGTTGCGGGTCAGCGGGCGCGAGGGTTGCGCACTGCTTGCGGGCACGGAGGACATGGCAAGGCTTCTCTTATAGTAGGCAGCTTGATAAGGACGGCACGCCCGGGACTGGCGGCGGGTCTGGCAAGATAGCAAATCGCTTGTAAAAGCACAGCGCCAGGAGAACAGTTGCGCGCAAAAGCCGCGATACAGCGGCTATTTACCGACCAAATGAGCGCCGGGAGGTCGTCGTGGCGCCAGGGTCTCGATATACTCGGCCCTTGCAGGCTCAAGACCCGCATCCTTGAGGGGCTGCTGTGCCAAAACGTCGTTGGGTGCCATCCAGCCGGTTTGGCAGAGTTTCCCTTTAGTACGCCTTACGAGAAACGTATCGAACGGAGTATGTTTGTGCTGAAACGTTTTTCCACCAGTCGGCTATCCACTTTGCAACATCTATAAAAAGCGTCACGGGTCAGAGGCACCCCCGGCATGATCGAACTCGAACAAGAAGATCCTATCCCGCAAGGCGATCTCGCCCTGCAAATCACCGCGCTTCCGCGTGAAACCAACGGTTTTGGCGATATCTTCGGCGGCTGGCTGGTCGCGCAGATGGACCTCGCCGGTACGGCGATGGCCAGCAAGGTTGCGGGTGGTCGCGTGGCTACCGTGGCCATTGATCGCATGGCGTTCCTGGTGCCGGTGGCCGTGGGCGCGCAATTGTCCTTCTATACCCAGGCCCTGGAAATCGGCCGCAGCTCGATCCAGATGATGGTCGAAGTGTGGAGCGACGACCCGCTGTCCAGCGAATGGCGCAAGGTGACCGAGGCGGTGTTTGTATTCGTCGCGATCGATGGCAGCGGCCGCACACGTTCGGTGCCTTCACGCGCGCGTTAAACCTCGTGGGGTTTTGACGGTCCATTGCCCCATTGCTTGCCATTGAGAGTGCCTGTTATGCCTACGCCCCACGTTGAGCCCGTAAAGATCGACGAACTGGACTGCTGGCGCATCCGCCACAACGGCGCCGAGCTGATGATTGCCCAACAGGGCGCACACATCTTCAGTTACGGCCGCGAGGGCGAGCAGCCGCTGATTTGGCCGAACCCCGAGGCGCTATTCAAGAAAGGCAAAGGCATCCGCACCGGCGTACCGGTGTGCTGGCCATGGTTTGGCGTATTTGATCGCAACCCGCACAGCGTAAAGGCGATGCGCCACAGTGATCAGCCTGCAGGCGCCCACGGTTTCGCGCGTACCGCGACCTGGGTATTGGCCGGGACCACGCTTGAAGGTCAAGCGCTGCGGGTAGACCTGGAACTACCGGTTCCTGCGGGCGGCTTCCCCGGCTGGCCCCATCAGGTGGAGCTGAAACTGAGCCTGTTGCTGGACGATCAACTGCACATCCGCCTGACCAGCCACAACCGTGGCGACGACACTGTCACGCTCAGCCAGGCGCTGCACACCTACTTCGCCGTGAGCGACGTACGCAACGTGCAGGTCGACGGCCTGGACGGTTCGGCCTACATCGATACCGCCGATGGCTGGAGCGAGAAGACACAATCCGGCCTGCTGCACTTCAGCGCCGAGACCGACCGCATCTACCTCGATACCCCCTCATCGCTGAACATCGTCGATAAGGACTGGCAGCGCCGTATCCAGCTCACCAGCCAAGGCTCGAAATCCACCGTGATCTGGAACCCCTGGACCGAACGCGCCAAGGCCTTCGACGACATGGCCGACGATGGCTGGCAGGGCATGCTGTGCATCGAAACCGCGAATGTGCTGGATGATGTGGTGAGCCTGGCCCCAGGTGAAAGCCATACGTTGGGCGTGAGCATCACCGCTATCGCCCTGTAAACCCAATCGAAAATGTGGGAGGGGCGCACCGCCCCCCCCACATTGGGTTTTGCGTAAGCTTAGAGATCGGATTCCTTTACGACCCGCACTTTCCCAGCATCCAGCGCATACGCCGCATCCGCCAGGTCGTTATTCACTGTCTCCACCTTCAACGTACCGGTAACCCACAGCGGCGTGTAGATGTCATCCAGCTTCAAGCCCTTGGGATAACGCACCAGCACCAACTGGTTCGGCGGCGGTGGCGGCACGTGGATGCAGGCACCTGGGTACGGCACCAGGAAGAACAATGTACTGCGGCCCTTGGCGTCGGTTTCCAACGGCACCGGGTAACCGCCGATGCGGATGTTCTTGCCGTTCATGGCGGCCACGGTCTTGGTCGAATACATCACCGCCGGCAAGCCTTTGCTCTGCTTCAGGCCACCTTTGTCGGTGAACGTGCCTTGGGCTTCGGGGGAGTTGTGGTCGATCTCGGGCATGGCCTCGAGGGCCTTCTGGTCCGACAGCGGCATCAGGTCGAGCCAGTCGGTTTCCGGCAGTTCGCCGGCGTGCGCCAGGCCAGAGCCCAGCAAGAGAAGAGTCAACAGGAAACGGCGCATGGAGAGGCTCGGCAAGTAACAAGTGCCGAGCATTCTAGCCCTCTGCGCCTGCGCAGCGCAGAGGACTTTGTCGGCTGATTACTTCTTTTTGATCAGGCCGTAGATCACCAGCAACACAATGGCGCCGACCAGTGCGCCGATAAAGCCTGCACCTTGACCCGCCTGGTAGATGCCCAGTGCCTGACCACCGTAGGTCGCGGCCAGGGAGCCGGCGATACCCAGCAGAATGGTCATGATCCAGCCCATGCTGTCGTCGCCGGGCTTGAGGAAACGCGCCAGCAGGCCGACGATCAAGCCGATAAAGATGGTTCCGATGATACCCATGGCATTTCCCTCTGAATGAAGTGAGCTATGCCAAAGCCTAGACAGGCTTTGGCATCCTGCAATCAGAGGACGGCGATAACCGAATGGTTCCCGCCGATCCCTGGCTTATTGCTAGGCGATCAGCGCTTCGACCTTGAGGATCTGCGCTTGCAGCGTTGCGCGGTCCTTGCAGCGCAGGTTGGCGTGGCCGACCTTGCGCCCGGCCTTGAAGGCCTTGCCGTAGTGATGCAGGTGGCAGTCTTCGATCGCGATCACGCGCTCAACCGGCGGTACCACGCCGATAAAGTTGAGCATCGCGCTCTCACCGACCTTGGCCGTGGAGCCCAACGGCAAGCCCGCCACCGCCCGCAGGTGGTTTTCGAACTGGCTGCATTCGGCGCCTTCGGTGGTCCAGTGCCCGGAGTTGTGCACACGCGGGGCGATTTCGTTGGCCTTGAGGCCACCGTCGACTTCAAAGAACTCGAACGCCATCACACCGACGTAATCCAGCTGCTTGAGCACACGGCTGGAATAGTCTTCGGCCAGGGCCTGCAACGGGTGATCGGTGCTGGCCACGGACAGCTTGAGGATGCCGCTGTCGTGGGTGTTGTGCACCAACGGGTAGAAGCGGGTCTCGCCATCACGGGCACGCACGGCGATCAACGAGACTTCGCCGGTGAAGGGCACGAAGCCTTCCAGCAGGCAGGCCACGCTGCCCAGTTCGGCAAAGGTGCCGACCACGTCGGCGGCGGTGCGCAGGACTTTCTGGCCCTTGCCGTCGTAACCCAGGGTGCGGGTTTTCAGCACGGCTGGCAGGCCGATGCTGGCGACAGCGGCGTCCAGGTCCGCCTGGGACTGGATATCGGCGAAGGCCGGGGTCGGAATGCCCAGGTCCTTGAACATGCTCTTCTCGAACCAGCGGTCACGGGCGATGCGCAAGGCTTCGGCGCTCGGGTACACCGGTACGAACTGTGACAGGAAGGCCACGGTTTCGGCCGGCACGCTTTCGAACTCGAAGGTCACCAGGTCAACTTCGTCGGCCAGTTGGCGCAGGTGGTCCGGGTCGCTGTAGTCAGCGCGCAGGTGTTCACCCAACGCAGCCGCACAGGCGTCCGGCGCCGGGTCCAGGAAAGCGAAGTTCATCCCCAGCGGGGTGCCCGCCAGGGCCAGCATGCGGCCCAGTTGGCCGCCACCGATTACACCGATTTTCATCGTCAACAACCTCAGGCGATACGTGGGTCTGGATTGTCCAGCACGCTGTCTGTCTGTTCAGCACGGAATTTCTTCAGCACCGCGTGGAACTGCGGGTGCTTGGCGCCCAGGATGCTGGCGGACAGCAGGGCTGCGTTGATCGCGCCGGCCTTGCCGATCGCCAGGGTGGCCACCGGGATACCGGCCGGCATCTGCACGATGGACAACAGCGAATCGACGCCCGAGAGCATTGCCGACTGCACCGGTACGCCAAGCACTGGCAGGTGAGTCTTGGCCGCACACATGCCCGGCAGGTGCGCTGCGCCGCCGGCACCGGCGATGATCACCTCGATGCCACGGGATTCTGCTTCATCGGCATACTGGAACAGCAAATCCGGGGTGCGGTGGGCAGAGACCACTTTCACTTCATACGGAATGCCGAGTTTTTCCAGCATATCGGCGGTGTGGCTAAGGGTGGACCAATCGGACTTGGAGCCCATGATCACGCCAACCAATGCACTCATCGTCGTGCCTCTTCTCTCTGGGCGCCCGCAGGCGCGTCAAAAAACAACAAGCCACGCGGGAAATCCGGCGTGGCTTGTTGTACGAAATTTGGCCGGTTGGACCGGCCGAAGGCCGCGCAGTATACCGTAATAATCCAGATAAACAGCCCCTGGAATGACCATCTGTCCAGCGGCGCAAACCGGCGGTTTTATTGACCCTGTAGGAGCGAGCTTGCTCGCGAAGATCGCCAACGATGACGCGGGCGTTCTGAATGGATGCGGCGCTCTCAGGTTTTTCGCGAGCACGCTCGCTCCTACAGGGATCGCATTCAGGTACTTTGTGCCGCCCCACCTTCCAACTTACGCCACAACAACCGCACGTTCGCCTTGCGCACCAGCGCGCAGCGATACAGCCGAATCTCCAGCGGCACATGCCATTGCGGCCCGCCGCACACCACCAGTTCGCCTCGGGCCAGTTCGGCACGCACGCTCAACTGCGGCACCCAGGCAATGCCCAGGCCTTCGAGGGCCATGCTTTTGAGGCTGTCGGCCATCGCGGTTTCGTAAACCGTCGTGAAGCGCAACGCGCGCTGGCGCAGCAGCAGATGCACCGACCGGCCAAGGAACGCGCCAGCACTGTAGGCCAGCAACGGCACACTGCCCTCGCCTTCCAGATCGAACAACGGCTTGCCATCCGCGTCGGCCGCGCACACCGGGAGCATTTCGGTATTGCCCAAGTGCAGTGAGGGGAAGATCTCGGCATCCATCTGCATGGCCGCATCCGGGTCGTAGAAGGCCAGCATCAAATCGCAACCGCCTTCGCGCAGGGCGTGCACGGCGTCACCGACGTTGGTGGCAACCAGCCGTGTGGCGATGTTCAGGCCTTCGTTGCGCAGTTGCGCGATCCAGCGCGGGAAGAATCCCAGCGCCAGGGAGTGGGCAGCGGCCACCTGCATGACCTCGCCCTGCCCGCCTTCCAGGTGATGCAAATGGCGCAGCACTTCGCCGAGCTGCTCGACCACAGTGCGTGCGGTGACCAGGAACAACTGTCCCGCCGCCGTCAGCTCAACCGGCGTGCGCGAGCGGTTGACCAGGGTCAGGCCCAGTGCGGCCTCAAGGCTGCGGATACGTCGGCTGAACGCTGGCTGGGTGACAAAACGCCGCTCCGCCGCCTGGGAAAAGCTGCGCGTCGCCGCCAGGGCACTGAAGTCTTCCAGCCATTTGCTCTCAAGGTTCATCACTGCCTCCCACGGGTACGCACCATTTTGGCACACACGCCCGCCATGATAGCCGGGTCACACTCACATTATGCCGTTTATGCATAGGCCAGTGTTTAACAGCATTGGCCCAAAATTTCCTACAGGCCTAGCATTCGCAGCGTTCCGGCCTGTTCCGGGTCCTTATCGAGATGATTTCCGTCATGTCCTCCGCCGCATCATTCCGCACAGAAAAAGACCTGCTTGGCGTACTTGAAGTACCTGCTCAAGCGTATTACGGCATCCAGACTCTGCGTGCGGTGAACAACTTCCGCCTCTCGGGCGTCCCGATTTCGCATTACCCGAAACTGGTGGTCGGCCTGGCAATGGTCAAGCAAGCCGCCGCTGACGCCAACCGCGAGTTGGGCCAGCTCAGCGAAGCCAAGCACGCTGCCATCAGCGAAGCCTGTGCCCGCCTGATCCGCGGCGATTTCCACGAAGAGTTCGTGGTGGACATGATTCAAGGCGGCGCCGGCACTTCAACCAATATGAATGCCAACGAAGTCATCGCCAACATCGCGTTGGAGGCCATGGGCCACAACAAGGGCGAGTACCAATACCTGCACCCCAACAATGACGTGAACATGGCGCAGTCGACCAACGACGCCTATCCGACCGCGATCCGCCTGGGTCTGCTGTTGGGCCATGACGCGCTGCTGGCCAGCCTCGACAGCCTGATCCAAGCGTTTGCCGCCAAGGGCGTCGAGTTCAGCCACGTGCTGAAAATGGGCCGTACCCAATTGCAAGACGCCGTGCCGATGACCCTCGGCCAGGAATTCCGCGCCTTCGCCACCACCCTCGGTGAAGACCTGGCCCGCCTGAAAACCCTGGCGCCAGAGTTGCTGACCGAAGTGAACCTGGGCGGTACCGCCATCGGTACCGGCATCAACGCCGACCCGCGTTACCAGGCCCTGGCCGTACAACGCCTGGCCGTTATCAGCGGCCAGCCAGTGGTCCCGGCTGCCGACCTGATCGAAGCCACCTCCGACATGGGCGCCTTCGTGCTGTTCTCCGGCATGCTCAAGCGTACCGCCGTGAAACTGTCGAAGATCTGCAACGACCTGCGCCTGCTGTCCAGTGGCCCACGCACCGGCATCAACGAGATCAACCTGCCGGCGCGCCAGCCAGGCAGCTCGATCATGCCCGGCAAGGTCAACCCGGTGATCCCGGAAGCCGTGAACCAGGTTGCGTTCCAAGTCATCGGTAACGACCTGGCCCTGACCATGGCGGCCGAAGGCGGCCAGCTGCAGTTGAACGTGATGGAGCCACTGATCGCCTTCAAGATCTTCGACTCGATCCGCCTGCTGCAACGCGCCATGGACATGCTGCGCGAACACTGCATCGTCGGCATCACCGCCAACGAAGCCCGCTGCCGCGAACTGGTGGAGCACTCCATCGGCCTGGTCACCGCACTGAACCCGTACATCGGCTATGAAAACGCCACCCGCATCGCGCGTATCGCCCTCGAAAGCGGCCGCGGCGTGCTGGAACTGGTGCGCGAAGAAGGCTTGCTCGACGACGCCATGCTCGACGACATCCTGCGCCCCGAAAACATGATCGCTCCACGCTTGGTCCCGTTGAAGGCCTAAGCGTTTGTTGCACCGCTCACCAGGTTGAGGGACTAGACACCTCTCACCTTTTGAGGGCCTGAAGGCTCGTTCTTCAGGCCCTTTTTTTTGCCTCAAGGTTGTGAAATGACGCCCATAAAAAATCCAATATCGCCCCGTAAACCTTCCTTGCCTGTAACAGCGTGGCTGAAACCTTTAATCAGCCCGAGCAGACGGATCACGTTCGCCTAGGTATAGTGCCGCCCCTCTTCGCGTCTGCGGCAGTCGGTAACGAGGCCCGGATACACGCGAAAGCGCATGAATAACAACACCCGCAAAAGGATTGGGGTCGAAACGTCGCGCACTGCCTGGTGCTATGCGAAGGCTCGGACCGTCCTGCGTTTGCCATTAGAAAAATCAGCGAGGAACACTCCATGCTCGAAGTCATCAACGACTTCCTCTCAGGGAAAGTACTGATCGTGCTCATTGTCGGGCTCGGCGGTTATTTCACGATCCGCTCGCGTTTCGTTCAGTTGCGTCACTTTTTCCACATGTTTTCGGTGTTTCGCGACAGCCTGAAAAGCAGCTCCGACCAACTCAGCTCGTTCCAGGCGCTGATGCTCAGCCTGGCCGGCCGCGTCGGTGCCGGTAACATCGCGGGTGTCGGCATTGCCGTGACCCTGGGCGGCCCGGGTGCCGTGTTCTGGATGTGGGTCACCGCGCTGGTGGGCATGTCTTCGAGCTTTATCGAGTGCTCCCTGGGCCAGTTGTACAAGCGTACTGACGCTGAAGGCACCTACCGTGGCGGCCCGGCCTATTACATCCAGCACGGTTTGCAGAAGCGCTGGCTGGGGATGGTCATGGCGTTCCTGCTGCTGGTGACCTTCGGCTTTGCCTTCAACGGCCTGCAAGCCCATGCCGTGACCCACTCGCTGAACAATGCTTTCGGCCTCGACACCACCTACACCGGCCTGGCCCTGGCGGCATTGCTGGGCCTGGTGTTCATCGGCGGGATCAAGCGCATCGCTTCGATCGCCGACCTGTTGGTGCCGGTCAAGACCCTGGTCTACATCGCCGTGACCCTGTATGTGATCGTGCTGCAATTCGACCACGTACCGGCCATGCTCGCGACCATCGTCAAAAGCGCCTTCGGCCTCGACCAAGCCTTCGGTGGCCTGGTAGGCAGCGCGATCATCATGGGTGTGAAACGCGGCGTGTTCGCCAACGAAGCCGGTTTGGGCAGTGCGCCTAACGTGGCGGCAGTCGCTTCGGTAGAACACCCGATCGCCCAAGGCGTGGTCCAGGCGTTCAGCGTGTTCCTCGACACCTTCGTGATCTGCACCTGCACCGCCTTGCTGATCCTGCTCTCCGGCTTCTACACCCCAGGCTTCGAAGGCGACGGCATTGCCCTGACCCAGAACTCCCTGGCCGCTGTCGTGGGTGACTGGGGCCGCATGTTTATCTCGGTGGCCCTGGCGTTGTTCGTGTTCACCTCGATCATGTACAACTACTACCTGGGCGAGAGCAACCTGCGCTTCCTGGTGGGCAACAACCGCAAGGTGCTGATGGGTTATCGCGCGCTGGTGCTGGTGCTGATTTTCTGGGGCTCGATCGAGAACCTGAGCACCGTGTTCGCCTTCGCCGACATCACCATGACCATGCTGGCGTTCGTCAACCTGTTCGCCCTGGCGTTCCTGTTCAAGATTGCCATGCGCATCCTGAACGACTACGACAACCAGCGCGCGGCGGGCATCAAGACCCCGGTGTTCGACTCCAGCCAGTTCCCCGATCTGGACCTGGACCGCACCGCCTGGCCGGCCAATCCGGTACAACCGCAAGCGACTCCAGCGGCTGAACTGAACGCTCAAGTACAACGCTGAGCGTAGACAGATGACACGCCGCCTGGCCTTGGGCATGCTCTGGGCCCGGCGGCGTTTTTCGTTCAGGAGAAAATTCATGTCCCCATCCCGCACTATCATGGTGCTCTACACCGGCGGCACCATCGGCATGCAGGCCAGCGCCAACGGCCTTGCGCCCGCATCCGGGTTCGAATCGCGCATGCGCGAACAATTGGCCGACGCGCCAGTGCCCGCCTGGCGCTTCCGGGAAATGTCCCCACTGATCGACAGCGCCAACATGACACCTGCCTACTGGCAGCGTCTGCGCACCGCCGTGGTCGAGGCCGTGGACGCAGGTTGCGATGCGGTGCTGATCCTGCATGGCACCGACACCCTGGCCTACAGCGCCGCAGCCATGAGTTTCCAACTGCTCGGCTTGCCGGCGCCGGTGGTGTTTACCGGCTCGATGCTCCCCGCAGGCGTGCCTGACAGCGATGCCTGGGAAAACGTCAGCGGCGCGCTAATGGCCCTTGGCGAAGGCCTGGCGGCGGGCGTGCACCTGTACTTCCACGGCGCGCTGATGGCCCCGACCCGCTGTGCGAAGATCCGCAGCTTTGGTCGCCATCCGTTTGCCGCGTTGCAGCGCAACGGCGGCGCGCCCAAGGCCGAGGCGCTTCCAGCGGCACTGGATTACCGCCAGTCCAAGGCCCTGGCCAACGTCGGCGTATTACCGCTGGTACCGGGCATCGCCGCCGCGCAGGTAGAGGCGCTGGTCGACAGCGGTATCCAGGCGCTGGTGCTGGAATGTTTCGGCAGCGGCACCGGACCCAGCGACAACCCGGCGTTCCTCGCCAGCCTCAAGCGCGCGCAGGATCAGGGCGTGGTGGTGGTGGCAATCACCCAATGCCATGAAGGCGGCGTGGAGCTGGATGTGTACGAAGCCGGCAGCCGTTTGCGCAGCGTCGGCGTGCTGTCAGGCGGCGGCATGACCCGCGAGGCGGCATTCGGCAAGCTCAATGCCTTGATCGGTGCGGGACTTTCCACCGCAGAGGTCCGTCGCCTGGTGGAGCTGGACCTGTGCGGCGAGCTGAGCTGATCCCCCACCCTTTCCCTGGCCGGTCGGCCCCTAGCATCATGGGTATCCACACAACTTTTCAGACCCTGAAAAATCTCCCTGTGGCGAGCGGGCTTGTCCCGCGTTGGGCTGCGAAGCAGCCCCAGTAAAGAAGAACGCGGTGTATCAAACACTCTGTAGAGGCTGGTTTTGGGGCTGCTCCGCAGCCCAACGCGGGACAAGCCCGCTCGCCACAACAGCCCTATCTGCCGGGCGTTCCGCGTTGGACCAGCGTTGTGTAGATACCTATGCCCTGACATGGAACACCCGAGCGACGACCTCGGGCCGTTTCCATCAAGGGGCTCAGCGAACAACAGCACATTGACTATTACCGCAGCGAAATCAGCCTGGAGACAGCCAGTCGGTTATTTTTTGGCCACAACTAGACGGCACAGTCCTTGCTGCCTCTGGCCAAACCCTGGCAGGACTCGCCCATGCTGCACTCGCACCTTACTACGCTCAACGCCGTCGCCCTGGTGCTCGACACCTTCCAGGCCGAAGGCGTGGCCAGCGAGGCGCTGCTGGCTGGCAGCGGTATCTGTGGCGAGGACCTGAGCCGCGCTGACACACATATCACCACCAACCAGGAGATGCGGGTGTGTGCCAACGCCGTGGCACTGCGCCCGGACCTCGGCCTGGAATTGGGCCGCCGCATGCATGTGTCGTCCTACGGCATGCTCGGCTATGCGCTGCTGACGAGTGCCACTTTCGGTGACGCTTTGCGCCTGGCCCTGCGCTACCCGGCGCTGTTGGGAACACTGTTTGAACTGAGCCTTGAGGAAGACGGCGAGCGCGTCTGGTTCACCGCCGGTGACTACCGGGAAGCCCCGGCACTGGCAATGTTCAACGTCGAACTGTGCCTGGCCTCGCTGAAGGTGATCTGCGACGACCTGCTCGGCCACCCCCTGCCGCTGCTCGCCGCGCGCTTTGCACATGATGCCCCGGACTACCACCCGCGCTATGCAGAGCACTTTCCCTGCCCGTTGCAATTTAAGGCCAGCACCCATGCCTTCGCCTTCGACCGGCACTGGCTCAAGCAGCCCCTGCCCCTGGCGGATGCGATTACCCATCAGGCCATGGCCGAGCGCTGCCGCAAGCAGAACCTGGAGTTCACCGGGCGCCAGGCCTGGCTGGGCCGGATTCGCCAACTGCTCACCCGCCAACTCAACGCGGCGCCTGGCCTGGAGGGCCTGGCCGCGCAGATGAATTGTTCGGCGCGCACCCTGCGCCGGCACCTGCATGACCAGGGTTGCAGCTACCAGGAACTGCTGGACGAACTGCGCTTCGAACGCGCCAAGCAGTTGTTGGTGCAGGATCAGTGGCCGATCTATCGGATTGCCGAAGCCCTGGGTTTCAGCGAGACGGCCAGCTTCAGGCATGCGTTTGTGCGCTGGAGCGGCGTGGCGCCGAGCCAATTTCGCGCATGATGCGCCATCGAGGGGCGAATTTCGGACAGACAATCTGGCCATATTGATCCCCTTTTGGCCGCTCCTGCCGTTCTCATAACACCCGCTGGCCGCAAGACTGCAGACACCGATACCGCCTGCGGAGAACAACAATATGCTGACGATCTACTCGGACGATCACCACCTGCACCACGGCCGGTGCGAATTGATGGACGGGCAACTGATGCCCTGCTTCGAAATGCCCTCGCGCGCCGACCACGTATTGCAACGGGTCAAGGACCGCGAACTGGGCCCGGTGCAAGCGCCGCAGGACTTCGGCCTGGCGCCACTGCAACGCATCCACAGCCGTGACTACCTGGACTTCTTCCAAGGCGCCTGGGCTCGCTGGCTTGAATTCGGCCAGGACGGCGACCTGCTGCCCTACACCTGGCCCGCCCGCACCTTGCGCCGAGTGCTGCCCACCAGCCTGCACGGCCAGCTTGGCTATTACAGCTTCGATGGCGGCGCACCGATCACCGCCGGCACCTGGCAAGCGGCCTACAGCGCGGCGCAGGTCGCCCTCACCGCGCAACACGCCATCCAGCACGGCGCCCACAGCGCATTCGCCCTGTGCCGGCCGCCGGGGCATCACGCCGCCGGCGATTTGATGGGCGGTTATTGCTACCTCAATAACGCCGCCATCGCCGCCCAGGCCTTTCTCGACCAGGGCCACGGGAAGGTCGCAATCCTTGATGTGGATTACCACCACGGCAACGGCACCCAGTCGATTTTCTATGAGCGCAGCGATGTGCTGTTCACCTCGATCCACGGGCACCCGGAAGCTGAGTTTCCGTTTTTTCTCGGCTATGCCGATGAGCTGGGCGACGGTGCCAGCGCGGGCTTCAACTTCAACTACCCGCTGCCGGCCGGTTCCGGCTGGGACACCTGGAGCGCCGCGCTGGAGCAGGCCTGCGAGGAAATCGAGCGCTACGCTGCGGACGTCATTGTGGTGTCCCTGGGCGTCGACACGTTCAAGGACGACCCCATCTCGCAGTTCAAGCTCGACAGCCCGGACTACCTGGCGATGGGCGCACGTATCGCCCGCCTGGGCCGGCCGACGCTGTTCGTGATGGAAGGCGGCTACGCAGTGGAAGAAATCGGCATCAATGCCGTCAACGTTCTCGAAGGTTTTGAGGAAGCAGCCCAATGAACAGGCTCAAGTCATTTGTGCTCTGCGCCGCCGTGCTCAGCGGCGCGGCCCACGCCGAAGAAAAAACCCTGCGGGTCTACAACTGGTTCGACTACATCACCCCCAAGGCCCTGGAAGACTTCAAGGCGCAGAACCCGAAGGTCAAGCTGGTCTACGACATCTTCGACACCAACGAAGCCCTGGAAGCCAAGCTGCTCACCGGCAATTCCGGCTATGACGTGGTGGTGCCGTCCAACGTGTTCCTGGCCAAGCAGATCGAGGCCGGCGTGTTCCAGCCGCTGGATCGCAGCCAGTTGCCGAACTGGAACCACCTCGATCCCAAGTTGATGAAGCTGATCGAAGCCAACGACCCTGGCAATAAATTTGCCGTGCCCTACATGTACGGCACCATCCTGATCGGCTTCAACCCCGACAAGGTCAAGGCCGCGCTGGGCGCCGATGCACCGGTGGACAGTTGGGACCTGATCTTCAAGGAAGAGAACATCAGCAAGCTCAAGCAATGCGGCGTGGCACTGCTGGATTCACCGTCGGAGATCCTGCCCCTGGCCTTGCAGCACCTGGGCCTGGACCCCAACAGCAGCAACCCCAAGGACTATGAAAAAGCCGAAGCGCTGCTGATGAAGATCCGCCCGTACATCACCTACTTCCACTCCTCCAAGTACATGGCCGATATCGCCAACGGCGACATCTGCGTCGCCGTTGGCTACTCCGGCAGCTTCTCCCAGGCCGCCAACCGCGCCAAGGACGCCAAGAACGGCGTGACCGTGGACATGCGCCTGCCCAAGGAAGGCGCGCCGATCTGGTTCGATATGCTCGCGATTCCCAAGGGCGCGAAAAACCCGCAGGACGCCTACACCTTTATCAACTACCTGCTGCAACCCGGGGTGATCGCACCGATCAGTGATTTTGTCGGCTACCCCAATCCCAACAAAGACGCGACCGAGCAGGTGGACCCGGCGATCCGCAACAACCCCAACCTGTACCCCACTGAAGCAGCGATGGCCACGCTCTACACCCTCAAACCCCTGGGGCGCGATGCCGAACGCGCCAGAACCCGCGCCTGGACCAAGATCAAATCCGGGACCTGATCGGCCACGGCCGCGGAGCCTGCTCCCCGGCCGTGATTACTTATCTACCGTCTTGCCCACCGCGTGGAAAATTACCGTGCAGCTCTTCATGCCTCATACCGGCCAAGGAGCTGCACATGCCCATCGAATCGCCCACCGCCAATAATCGCCCGCCCAGTTCCTATGAACTGCTGACGCAACTGAGTACGGGCCCCTCCATCCGCGAAGTCGCCGCCAACCTGTTGCGCTCATCGCTCAAGGAACAATACCCCGCACTGAATATCGACCCGGACCTGGCCATGGTCGTTACGCCGCACTGGCGCATCCTCAACGACGTCATCGAGCCCGCGCCCGCCTCCATGGAGTCACTGACCTCGATCCTGGCCAACCAGGCCTTATCGCCAACCCCGATCATCTATATCGACGGCGACCATTTCCTCACGCTTGAGCCGGACGCCGAGCCCATCGAGCACTTGCCGGTGGAGATCGATGCCATCGCACGGCTGATCAATGAGCTGGTGCCACTGATATTTGCCGCCTTCCAGGAGCAACAGCTCGATTACTGGAACACCTCCAACGGTGTTTCCGGGCCCCGCTGGCAGAGCCTCTCCCACTCCCTGCGTAACATCTGGAACGTCACCCAGCAGGAAGGCTGGGATGAACACGACTGCGCCATGGCCAGGATGCTGTTCCATTTCCCTGAGCAGGCCAGGCGCAAGGCCTTCGATACGTTTCAGACACATGCTTTTCTGATCGACGTGGATGGGCAGCACAACAATCAGTCCACTCACATTGGCCTGTCGGACATGGCGGTGTTGATCGGCAAACATGAACAAAGCGAGCGGATTCTGGCCTATTCACTGCTTAACGGTTATGAGAAGTTCGAGTCGCTGGAGAAGCTAGGTGAATCACTGCCTTCAAGCCTGGTGCAATTTCAACCGAACGTCAGCGTGCAATGGCGACTGTACGAACCCGCCGGGAATTTCTTCGACAGCCTGGCGTGCAACCTGATCACCCTGCAATTGCAGGCCATCGGCTCGATTGGCTCATCCAACATCGAAGCACTACCCGCGCCTGTCTCCACCAGCCAGGCGGTCACCCGGATCCTGCCGGTGATTGAGGATTTGAGCGATCACTCGCTGTCGAGCATCCGCCAGATTCACGAACAACTCCCCGACTGGCTCGCCAACGCTTCAGACCTGGACGTGTCGACCTACAGCCGGTACGTGATCGATCTGGCCGAGCTGCATACCCACAACCTCGGCCGAACCTTCCAGGACGGCATACCACCGATTCGCGACTACGCCCGAGAGCAGCTGCAAAATAAAATCCAAGAACAGCCCAATGGCGCGGGACTGAACCTGGACGACGTCGAGATCAGCATCCAGAGCCCGGTGGTCTGGGGCACCTTTGTGCTGCCCGGTGCCAGCGAGATCACCCGGCGCAGCCTGATCGACCTGGCCCTGGAAAACCTCACCGGGTTACCCACCGGCACCCCCAGCGTGCACTACAACGGTCGCAAGACCCCAACATGGCTGACGTACAACTACCTCAAGGACGTCATCGAAACCGTCGACATCGGCGAGCAATACCCGGCCCTGATCAAAAAAACCCTGCTCGACGACCCGACTCAGTCCATAAGCCGGCAAGCCCTCTACACCTCGCACCTGCGAGTGCAACTGCCGCTGCTGGCGCTGCAATGGAAAATCCAGCGCCTGCATGGCCTCGATGATCGCGGCTACCGCTACATCGCCGCCGCCGTGCAGGCACAGACCCACGAGCGGCAAGTCGATGGGCAAGAGATCGTCATCCGCCGCCTGGCATTCATGCCGACCTTGCGTCCTGGCAACCAACAGGATGGGGTAGCGAACATGTTCGTGATCGGCCCCCGCGACCACACCCAGGGTCCGTGCCTGCTGTATCGCCCACTGCTGGATCCGGTATTGGTGCAGTTTCCGTCCCGGCAAAACCTGCTCTATGCCATCAAGCATCACCGCACCCTGCGCGATTCGGTGCTGGCCTGGTTGCCCGATGACATCCGCTTCAACTACGAGCAATACGTCTTCCCTGCCGCCCTGCCCTCGCCATGGACCGTCGTGCGCGGGCTGGTGGAACCGCAGGTGGTGGTACAAATGAGCGGCCCCATCGCATTGAGCGATGAAGTGGTGGGCAACGACCCCCTGGCGACCCTGTTCAAAGACAACGCTAATGCCATGGTCGAGCTGGCCAACCGGCAATCGGTGTCCAACGCGCAGAAACGCTGGAACAGCTACCGACAGGCCGGCTGGCTGATTTTCAGCGCGGCGTTGCCATTCCTGGGGCGCACGGTGGGAATCGCCGCGTGGATCTGGCAAATCATGGATGACCTGCAAGAAACCTTCCGCGCTGAACCCGGGCCTGACGGCCAGGTTGCCTGGACCGCGCAAGTCGACCTGCTGCTCAACCTGGGCATGGCTCTGGTGCTGCATGTCGCCCTGCGCCATCCGCCGCAGCGACGTCCGCTAGACGCAGCGCCTGGCCCCAAACAAATAGAGCCTGAAACGACACAGGGGGAGCCTCCAGAGCAGGCACCGCCGCCGGTGCGCAAGGTGCTCGTGGAGCAACAGCCCAACCTGCCTGAAGCCGAACTGCCGGCTCGCCATCAAGACCTGCTGCACAGCAGTGGTGCGCTCAACCGCTCGCCCGCCAGCCTGGGAGCCACGCTGGACCGCTTCAAAGTCGACAAGCCCGCTGGGCTGGGAGAATCCATCAAAGAACCAGGGGCTCACCTGCACCTCTATGCCCTTGGCGATAAATGGTATGCACCGGTCAATGAACGCTGGTTCGAGGTGACGCTGGATGAAAACGAAAACGTCATGATCGTTGACCCCAGACGCCCCTCCCACCTCGGCCCCTTGCTGATAAGCAACCTGGCCGGCCAATGGTTCGTCGACACACGCTTGCGCCTGCGTGGCGCCGGGTTTCGGAATCGGCGCAGGACCGCGCAGGCGAAAAGACCTTCTCGGATCACTGAACTCAGGGAGCAGCTCAACACGTTCAATGCAGAGCAACGCCACGAACAGGCGCAAATCAACGAAGCCCGTGCCGCAATAGACCCACAACCCGGCCCTTCCGCCAACCGACAGCGCCAGACATTCATCGACAAAGTGGACAAGCGCCTGGCCGAGTACGACGTCCCCATCCGCCAGCTCAGAGCCCTGAAAGTCCTTGATACAGTGCCCAATTACAAGGGCAACATGATCGACTATTTGCACCAGCAACTGCTGCTGACCCGCTTCGCCGTCTCCGATAGCCTGCCCACTTTCCGCACAGAGTTGTTGTCGACTCTGAATGAGATGGAAGCCCTCGAACCGACGCAAACCCTGAGGCAGACGGCACTCGCCGAGAAAATGTCGAAGCTGAACCTGGCCATGATCAGCCGCATGGAATACGCGCAAACCCGTTACCTGCAACTGCAGGATCTGGGCGCCGAAGGCAACAAGGTTATCGCGGCCACCATCCGTGCCTTGCCCGAGTTCGATCTGCACGACCTCAAGGCCATGCAAATCACTCTGACCCGCTACCTGTGCATCAAGGAGGGCAGTGGTGAAGCAGTCTCCGATGCCCACAACCAGCTCAATCAAATCGTCAACACCGCCGACCTCAACATACAAACCTGGATCGAGACACTGCCCGACGCCAACATCAGCAATCCGGACGAGCGCCTTGAGGTACTCAACAGCCTGGTCGAACAATTCGCCCTCGTCGACCAACGCCTGCTGGACCTGCACGCCGAGCATCCAGAGCTCGTGCAGAGAGACCCCATCGAAGACCTTCGCCAGCGTATTGATGAATTCAACCAGCAAGCCGTCCATGAGCTGGCCAAACGCTTGAAAGAGCGCAAGCCACTGCAACCCAAGGCCGGCTCGTCAAAAGCGATGCAGGCACCGAAAAAAAAGGTCATCAAGACCCGCTTCAATGCCGTGGTCGTGGGAGAGCCACGGCCGAGCGAAGAAGGACTTCTGGATGTAAAGGCGCCGATCACGGGCAAGGTCATTGCGACCTTTCACGAGAAAAGTCCTGGGGTGTGGGTCGAGCGCACAAAGCCGACCCCTCGGCCGCAAGGGCCACAGGCTGTGGACCTGAATACCAGCATGAGCACCGCGCAGACCTTGCTTGATGAGGAACCCACCGCTACCCAGCGCATCCTGGCACAGTCGAGAAAGCCCGGGCGGCTCCCGGTGGAAATCGAAGAGATGCTGCACCAGCACGCCGCGCGCATGGAGCAAGCGGTAACCAACATCGAAGAAGCGCTGACCCAACGCAACCTCACCGAAAGTGATCGCCCCTCTGCCGCCACTCTCAACCGTAAACTCAACGACGCCGTTCAGCGGCTCTACGCCCTGGGCACCAGCACCCGCATCAGCATGAGCAAGCAGCAACCGCCCACTGCCGCGCGGGTGGAATGGCTGCACAGCCAGGGGGCGGTAAACATTGCCAAAGTCATCACGCGTCGACGTCTCAAGGGGGCCGACAAGAACTACCTGGATGAGTACGCGATCAGCGATCACCACACCCAGGAAGTGCTGTGGTATGCGCATTTCCACTACGAATCACCCCAAGCCGAGTTGGACCACTTCACCGCCGGCCACCTCAAGACCCGTGACCAGCAGAAACTCGGCGGTGCTATCCATCGTACCGGCCTGAACGATCGTGATCAGATTGCAATTTATCGCAGCGAAATCAGCCCGCAATTGGCCCGTTCGCTGTTCTTCCAGAACTGAGCGTCAACCGGCCTGCCAGGCCCTGCGCAGCGTTGCCAGGGCCTGGGCAATCGCCGCTTCAGGCACGGCGGCAAACCCCAGCACCAGGCCGGCGCGCTGATCCGCCGGGGTGGCGGATTGCGCCAGCCAGTAACTGCTCAGACCATTGATTTCAATATCCACGGCGTGGGCCTGTTCCAGCAGTTGCTGCTCGCGGGCCAGGCTGTCCACGCGCACCGTCATGTGCAGCCCCGCCGCCACGCCGGGTAACTCGCCGACACCCGGCAGGCCGCTGGGCCAACCGGCCAGCAAGGCATTACGTCGACTCAACGCCGCCCGCCGCATACGGCGGATATGCCGCTGGAAGTGTCCGGCGGCCATGAATTCGGCCATCACCGCCTGGGTGCTGACTTCGGAGTGGCGCATGTCTACGGCGCGCCGCCGCGAGAAGGCATCCACCAGGGCCGGCGGCAGTACCAGGTAACCCAGGCGCAAGGCCGGGAACGCGACTTTGCCGAAGGTACCGACGTAGAGCACGCGGCCACTGCGGTCCAGCGCGGCCAGGGGCGCCAGCGGGGCGCCGCTGTAGCGGTATTCGCCGTCGTAGTCGTCCTCCACGATCCAGCCGCCGGTGCGCTCGGCCCAGGCCAGCAATTCCAGGCGTCGCGCCAGGCTCATCACCACACCCAACGGGTATTGGTGGGAGGGTGTGACATACGCCAGACGACAATCTTCCAGACGATTGAGGGTTTGGCAGTCGATTCCGTCAGTGTCCACCGGCACGCCATGCAGGTTCGCACCGGCCAGGGCGAAGGCGTGGCCGGCTGCACGGTAGCCCGGGTTTTCCACCGCCACCCCGTCACCGGGCTCTATCAGCAACTGTGCACAAAGGCTGATTGCCTGCTGTGCGCCACAGGTGATCACTATTTGCTCAGCCGTGCACTGCATGCCCCGTGAGCTGCGCAGGTAGGCGGCGATCAAACCGCGCAGCCGACCATCACCCGCCGGGTCGCCATAACACAGCTGCTCAAGGTCCGGCTTGCGCCAGAACGCCCCGTTCAGCTTGGCCCAGACCTCAAACGGAAACAGATCGAACGCCGGTACGCCCACACGAAACGCCCGTGGCGGTCCCGAGGGAGGCTGGGACAGATGGTTGTTTTTCACCCGTGCCAGGCCCGCACTGTGGATAATTTCGTTGTCGAGGTTTTCCGGCAAATCTGCCCATTTTGTGGATAAGGCTGGGGATAAGCTTGTTGATAACCCTGTGGACACTTTTGTGGATAATTTTTTCGCGCTCGGCAGTTGGGCCACATAGGTGCCATCGCCGACACGGCCTTCGATAAATCCTTCGGCGTACAACTGATCGTAGGCGCGCACTACGCTGTTGCGAGAAATCGCCAAGGCCGCCGCCAGGTCACGACTGGCGGGCAAGCGCGTGCCACTGATCAAGCGTCCGTCCAGCACGCGCTGGCGCAGAGCTTCATACAGCTGGCGGGTGAGGCCCTGGCGGCGGTCCAGCTCAATTCCGGCAGGGTTGAATGACAGGGGCGGCGATGAGGGCGACATATTGGACCTATGAAATTGGCCTTAGATGGCTCTTACAACAGACCATTAGCCTGCCTAGGATGGCGGTATTCGCCAAGGAAAATATTCATGTACACACCTCGCGCCTTTGCCCTTGAAGACTTGCCCGAACTCCAGCAACTGATCCAGCACACGCGCCTGGCGCAGCTGGTGACCTTTGGCGAACAAGGCCTTCAGGCCAGCCACTTGCCGCTGCTGCTCAACCCCGACGAAGGCCCCAATGGCACGCTGTACGGGCACCTGGCCAAGGCCAATCCGCAGTGGCGCGAACTGCAAAACGGCAGCGAAGCCCTGGTGATCTTTGCCGGCGCCGAGGCTTACATCAGTCCGGCGTTTTACCCGGCCAAGGCTGAGCACGGCAAAGTGGTGCCCACCTGGAATTACATCGCCGTGCATGCCTACGGCAAGGCCGAGGTGTTTACCGATGCCGAACGTTTGCTCGCCCTGGTCAGCGCCCTCACCGACCGCCATGAAGGCAACCGCGCACAGCCGTGGAAAGTCAGCGACGCCCCGGCCGACTACATTGACGGCATGCTCAAGGCCATCGTCGGCTTCAGCCTGCCGATCGAGCGTCTGATCGGCAAACGCAAGCTCAGCCAGAACCGCAGCGCGGCCGACATCGCCGGTGTGCGCGACGGCCTGGCCGCCAGCGCCGATATACGCGACCAGACCCTCGCGCGCTTTATTCCCCAAGGAGTTTCAGAATGAGCCAGATCGACATCCGCCAGGTCACCGCGGCCGACCACGCCGCCTGGCTGCCGCTGTGGCAGGCGTATTTAAAGTTCTACAACACCGAACTGCCGGACGCCGTCAGCCACAGCACCTGGCAGCGCCTGATCGATCCCCGTGAGCCGACCCACTCTGCGCTGGCCTGGCAGGATGGCAAGGCGGTGGGCATGGTCAACTTCATCTACCACCGTTCCAACTGGAGCATCGAGAATTCCTGCTACCTGCAGGACCTGCTGGTGGACCCGGCCCAGCGTGGCACCGGCGTCGGCCGTAAACTGATCGAGTTCGTCTACGCCACCGCCAAGGCCGACGGCTGCTGCAAGGTCCATTGGCTGACCCACGAGACCAACGCCACCGCGATCCAACTCTACGAGCGCATCGCCGAACGCCCTGGCTTCATTCAATTTCGCAAAGGTCTTTAAGGAGCGCAGCATGTCTACTTCCCTCGCCGACTGGAAAGGCGCCCCTGCGCCCACCGCTCAACTGCTCGAAGGGCGCTTTATCCGCCTGGAAAAACTCGACCCGGCCCGCCACGCCGACCAACTGTGGCAAGCCCTCGAAGGCCCC
Organism: Pseudomonas sp. SH10-3B; assembly: GCF_019891415.1. NCBI lineage: Bacteria > Pseudomonadati > Pseudomonadota > Gammaproteobacteria > Pseudomonadales > Pseudomonadaceae > Pseudomonas > Pseudomonas sp. SH10-3B. The sequence continues at coordinate 22,809 of NZ_JAFLXD010000009.1, forward strand.
GGCGCCGACCCCAAGTTGTGGGATTACTTGCCGTACGGCCCGTTTGCCGAGCGCAGCGCGTTCGATGCGTGGCTGAACAACCACGCGGCCAACACTGATCCGTATTTCTTCAGCGTGGTCGACCGTGCGTCCGGCCAGGTACAGGGCATCCTCAGCCTGATGTCCATCGTCCCGGCCCAGGGCCGTATCGAAATCGGCCATGTCACCTTCGGCGCGCCGATGCAGCGCTCACCCAAAAGCACCGAGGCGGTGTACCTCTTGGCCAAATACGCGTTCGAGCAGGGCTACCGTCGCCTGGAGTGGAAGTGCAACAACGGCAACGCTCGCTCCAAATATGCGGCTGAGCGGTTGGGGTTCAGTTTTGAGGGGGTGTTCCGCCAGCATATGGTGGTGAAGGGGCAGAACCGCGATACGGCGTGGTATTCGATTTTGGATTCGGAATGGCCGACGGTGGGCGCGGGGTTTGAGGCGTGGTTGTCGGAGGCGAACCAGGCAGGCTCCGGGCAGTTGAAGGGCCTGGCGGAGTGTCGCCGCCAGGCGCTTTAAGGCTTAGTCCAGCTTCTGGGCCAGCACCGCAATGTGCTCCGGCCCGATCCCGCAGCACCCGCCCAAGTGGCTGGCACCGCGCTTTTGCCAGTCCGCGGCCCACTGCAGGTAGCCCGGCGGGTCGAGATCTTCGCGCAAGGGATCCAGGCCGTCGTTGGCCGTGGCTTCCTTGGGCTGTGGCGGGAAGGCATTGGCATAGGCGCCGATCTGAATCGCCACGCCCAGCCGCTCGAAGGTCTGGCGGGCGGCATCGATCGCCGCGCCGATCACTTCCGGCTGGCTACAGTTGAACAGCAACACTTGCACGCCCAACTGCGCGGCGGCTTCGGCCGCGTCCGCCACCGGTTCGCCGGAGCGCAGGCGCGGTACTTCGTCGGTGTCTTCGTCTTTCAAGGTAAACGACAGCCAGAACGGCTTGCCATCCTTCGGCAGGCCCGCATGAATCGCCCGCGCTTCGACGATTGAGCTCTGGGTTTCCGCCAGCCACAGGTCGACATGGGGTGCCAGGCCCTGCACCAGCGGCGTCAGCAGCTCAGACACGCGCTGCGGCTCGAACAGGTCGGGACGATACGAACCAAACAGCGGCGGCAGCGAGCCGGCCACACGCACGGCTTTGCCCGAAGCCTGCACCGCCCTTCTCGCCAACTCACCCGCCAGCGCCGCCAGGGCCTGGCCTTCGGCAGCAAACCGCGCCTCACCGATATGAAACGGCACCACCGCGTAACTGTTGCTGGTAATCACGTTGGCACCGCTGTCGATATAGGCCGCATGCACAGCCTCGACCGCTTGCGGCGCTTCGCTCAACGCCAGCGCCGACCACTCCGGCTGCCGGAAGGGCGCGCCACGGCGTTGCAGTTCACGGCCCATGCCGCCGTCCAGAATTACTGTGCTTACTGCGCCCATATGCTTTTTACTCATAAGCTTATGAAAATAACTCACTATGAGAGTCGTTCTTATAACTATTTAATACGTTCCATTCGGTTCATAACAACCTCTTTTTTATTCAGGTGCCCACTTTGAAACTTAAACCGCTACTGGCCTTGGGCCTGACGATTCTGGCTGCTTCAACCCAAGCCTTTGGCGGCGCGACCCTGGACCGGGTTGAGAAGAAGAAAGAACTGGTGGGCGTGCTGATGGAAAGCTACCCGCCGTTCTCGTTCCTCAACGACCAAAACCAACTCGACGGCTTCGACGTCGATGTGGCCAAGGCCGTCGCGCAGAAGCTCGGTGTGAAACTGCGCCTGGAAACGCCGTCGTGGGACGTGATCGCCGCTGGCCGCTGGAGCGGTCGCTACGACATCTGCATCTGCTCGATGACCCCGAGCAAGGCCCGCGCCGAGGTGTTTGATTTCCCGGTGGAGTACTACGCCTCCCCGGCCGTGATCGTGGTCAATGCCAAGGATGATCGCATCCACGGCGCCAAGGACCTGAGCGGTAAAAAGGTCGGGCTCACCAGCGCCTCCAGCTACGAAAGCTACCTGAACAAGAACCTGGTGATCGAAGGCGCCGAAGACACCCAACTGCAGTACCCGTTCGAGGACGTGCAGATCGCCCCGTACGACACCGATAACGTCGCCTTCCAGGACCTTGGCCTGGGCGCCGGTGTGCGTCTGGATGCGATCCTCACCAACCTGGTCACCGCCCAGCCGCGCTTGAACCAGGACAACCGCTTCAAGCTCGCCGGCGAGCCGCTGTACGCCGAACCCAATTCGGTCGCCATCGAAAAAGGCGATGCCCAGTGGGACGCCAAGGTGCGTGAGGTGTTTGCTCAGTTGAAACAGGACGGCACCCTGAGCAAACTGTCGCAAAAATGGATCGGTGCCGATATCAGCCAATGAGTGTTCCTCCAAAACCTGCGCGCGCCCTGCTGGGCTTTCGCACGCGGCTTTACCTGACCTGGGCGGCCCTGTTCGCCCTGTTTGCCAGTTTCTTCCTGAGCTTTGACCTGAAGTTCTCGATCATCGTCGACAAGCTGCCCAATCTGGTTGGCCTGCACCTGGCACCCAATGGCTTCCTGCAAGGCGCAGCGCTGACGCTGTTCCTGTGCCTGTGTTCGATTGCCGCTTCGTCGGTGTTGGGCTTCGTCACCGCGCTCGGGCGCTTGTCCAAAAGTGCCGTGGCCTTTGGCATCGCCAGCTTTTACGCGTCGTTTTTCCGTGGTACGCCGCTGCTGATCCAGATCCTGCTGATCTACCTGGGCCTGCCGCAACTGGGCCTGGTGCCGGGCGCCATCGTCGCCGGGATCATTGCGCTGTCGCTGAACTATGGCGCTTACCTGAGCGAAATCTTTCGCGCCGGCATTCTTGGCGTCCCCCACGGGCAACGCGAAGCCGCGCTGGCCCTGGGCATGCGCGACAGTGCAATCTTCTGGCACGTCACCCTGCCCCAGGCCATGCGTACGATTATTCCGCCGACCACCAACCAGTTCATTTCCATGCTCAAGGACTCGTCGCTGATCTCGGTGATGGGCGTGTGGGAAGTGATGTTCCTGGCGCAATCCTACGGCCGCTCCAGCTATCGCTACATCGAGATGCTCACCACGGCCGCAATCATTTACTGGGTCATGTCCCTGGGCCTGGAACTGATCCAGGCGCGGATGGAGCGTCACTATGGCAAGGGGTACGTCAGGCGCGGGTGAGACCGCTGAAGTCGCCCCCACAATTCGAGCGACCACCCAGGTCTTTTGCCACAGCAGACTAGAGAGTTCTCCCGCAAGTGAGCGGCACCTGACCTGACAGTCATTACCTCGACGTCCGGCTAAATTCCCTGACCTCATACATCAGAGGTCGGGATTGCATGTCTTCCACATCACAACAATTTGTACTTGCCATCACCTTTGCGCTGGGCCTCACCAGCGTTCAACTCGCACAGGCGCAGGCACAGCCACCCAACAAGTGGATCTTCCAGAGGCCCTACGACCCCGAGCGGGGTCCGGGCTATCCCGCGCTGCCTGTGCCTTCCGACTTCACCTTCGCCGGGCAAGCGACCAGCCGTAATGGCCTTATGGCGGCGCATGTACTCGACTCCGCGGTAGACGCCTTGCTGAAGTCGGATGAGCTAAGCGACTGGGACAAACATGAAATAGGTCAAATCGGCGACTACCTCCACAGCCTTGCGCCTGGCAGGGTCGGCGCGGTCCTGGAGCAACTGGCCGGGAGCCAGAATGCCAACCTCGGCACGGCCACCCAACAAGGTGTGGAACAGATCAGCAGCGGCTTGTTGTCAGCCATGCGCGAACCGCCTAACGGCTCCGTCGAAGACAGCACACGTGTGTGGGCCCTGGGCCTGAACAATGGCGGTCGCCTGTCCGGGCAGCACGGCAGTGCCGGCTTGCAGCGCGACATCCGGGGCGTGGTGGTCGGTGCCGACTGGGCCGCGGGCCATGAATGGCGAATCGGACTGATGGGCGGAAAATCCGACAGCACCTTCGACGCCAATCGTTTCCACGCCGAACTGGACAGCTGGCACCTGGGCAGTTACGCCGTGCGCCAGGACGGCCCGATGGCCCTTCGCCTCGGGGCGATCTACAGCAGCCATGACGGTCAGAACAAACGCAACATCGACATTGATTTCTTCGACTATCGGGAGCAGCTCAAGGGCAAATACAGCGCCCAAAGCCAGTCAGCCTTCGCCGAACTGGGCTACCAGATGACCAAGGGTGACTTCACCGCCGAGCCCTTCGCGGGTATCGGCTACCAGCGTTATCACCGTGACAGCTTCAAGGAAAACGGTGGCCGGGCGGCCCTGAATGTCGGCGAACAAACCCAGAAGAACTTCAGCAGCACCTTCGGCGTTCGACTGGCCAGCCTTCACCGACTGGATAACCAGATGAGCCTCAAGCCCTACCTGACCACCAGCTGGAAGCACCTGTATGGCAACGTCGACAGCAAGGTTCGGCAGTCTTCCACCCTGGTCGATAACAAAGACTTCAACAGCAATTTCACCATCGAAGGCACTGCCCTGGACCGCAACAGCCTGGGCCTGCAAGCGGGCCTTGACTGGGGTCTGTCGGCACAACAGACCGTCAGCGTCGCGTACACCGCAGACATCGGCACCGACAGTCGCAACCACGGTGTGATGGGCCAGTGGCAAATGGGGTTTTAACGCCAGCACCTTAAGGAAACCTCACACACGCACCCGCTGCACGCTCTGGCATCCGCGGTGTGCGCCTTCTCGCTACATTTCGGTCTCGACCCCACACGAGACCGAACCACTATGTCGTCAATATCATCGTACTTACCCACCCTGGGCGCGTTGCTGGCCTATGGCACCCGCACGCTGGCACAGGCCGTACAGGAAACGCCAAAACCGGCTCCCCTCGACCACCACCTCAGCGCGCCCCCAGACCCGAAGAGTGAGCTCAGCACAGCCCCCGTCCTGCCGCCAAACACCAGCCTGCGCTCCGTCTCGATTACGCTCAACAATGGCACGGGGCTCAACATCGACCGATTCGCCAAACTGATCACCCCCTCCAACAAACCTGCGACATCACTCTCGTTGCACACCGTCGAAATCAACAACAGCGCGAGCGCAAAAACCACTGGCCCTGACCACGGGCTGCACACCGCAGGCCTGATGCCAGTCTGGCTGGAGAACCAAGGGCTTATCGCCGGTAAACGGGGCGCCGGGGTGACGTTCAATGGGGACAAATCTGACGTGGTGATCAACGCTGGCTTGATTGCCGGTGGCAACGGCGTCGCCCTGGAGATGGGTGGTGGCGACGACGTGTTGATTGTTCGCGGTGGCGGCCGCTTCGACGGCACCATCGATGGCGGCAGTGGCACGAATCAAGTCATTCTCGACGATACCAAGGGCGGCCATTTCAACGGTGCCAACCAGATGCAACACCTGTGGGTCGGCGCAGGCACCTGGACCCTGACCGGTGCGGTGGACTCGAACCAGCAGGGCGAGGTCTACAGCGGCGCAACCTTGATCAACCAAAGTCGTATTGGCGGCTCAATGAAGGTCGACGCCGGCGGCACCTACAGGGGGGGCACCGTTGACAATTTGCGCGTGGCCGGCCACTTGCAGCTGGACCCTGCCACGCAAACCCAGACCCGGATCAAAAACGACCTGCATCTGGAAAAACAATCGACCCTGGGCTTTACCGTCGGTACGGGGCAAGCCCACCGCACGCTGAAAGTCGACAACGCCGCCAACCTCGGCGGTGGCACGCTGAACATACAGGTGCAGAACGAAAGTGACGAGTTGCTCACGCGGCAGTTGCGCATCGTCAACGCGAAGGCGCTTGAAGGACAGTTCGGCACCGTGACCAGTAACCTGAAAACCCTGACACCGGAGCTGACCTACACTCCGACGGGCGTATTCGTCGGCTTCAAACGCAAGGATCCCGCACTGGCCTGAGAGCCAAATTCCAGGCAAAAAAAAGGGGGGCACCTGCCCCCCCGAGGATTAAACGGTCGTGTCGAAGGCTGGATCAGCCTTCGATTTCAATCAGGATTTCGCCAGGATTCACCCGGTCGCCCTTCGCCACGTGAACGGCGGTCACCTTGCCGGCAATCGCAGCCTGCACTTCGGTTTCCATCTTCATCGCTTCAGTGATCAACACGGCCTGGCCGGCCTTGACCACATCGCCTTCCTTGACCAGCACGTCGACGATGTTGCCCGGCATCGCCGTGCTGACATGGCCCGGCGCGGTAGCGTGCTTGCGCTTGCTGCCGCCGCTGCTGACAAACTCGTTGAGCGGTTCGAACACCACTTCTTCGGGCATGCCGTCGATGGACAGGTAGAAGTGGCGCTTGCCTTCGGCCTTCACGCCGACACCGGTGATGTCCACACGATAGCTTTCGCCGTGCACGTCGATGACGAACTCGGTCGGCACCCCTTCACCACCGGCACGAGCCACGCCACCGGCTTCAGGGATCGGCAGCAGCACCTCTGGAGCCAAGGTGCCGGCGTCACGTTCTTCGAGGAACTTGCGCCCGATGTCCGGGAACATGGCGTAGGTCAGCACGTCTTCTTCGGACTTGGCCAGTGCGCCGATTTCGCCGCGCAGCTTGGTCATCTCCGGCTTGAGCAGGTCGGCTGGGCGCACGTCGATCACCTCTTCGCTGCCGATGGCCTGGCGGCGCAACTTCTCGTTCACCGTGCCCGGCGCCTTGCCGTAGCCGCCTTGCAGGTACAGCTTCACTTCGTTGGTGATGGTCTTGTAGCGCTCACCGGCCAGCACGTTGAAGAACGCCTGGGTGCCGACGATCTGCGAAGTCGGGGTCACCAGCGGCGGGAAGCCGAGGTCTTCACGCACCCGTGGAATTTCAGCCAGCACTTCGCCCATGCGGTTGAGCGCGCCCTGCTCTTTCAACTGGTTGGCCAGGTTGGAAATCATCCCGCCCGGTACCTGGTTGACTTGCACACGGGTGTCGACGGCGGTGAATTCGCTTTCGAACTGGTGGTACTTCTTGCGCACGGCATAGAAGTACAGGCCGATCTCCTGCAGCAGCTCCAGATCGAGACCGGTATCGAATTCGCTGCCTTTAAGGGCGGCGACCATCGACTCTGTGCCCGGGTGGCTGGTGCCCCAGGCAAAGCTGGAGATCGCGGTGTCGATATGGTCGGCCCCGTTTTCGATGGCCTTGAGTTGGCACATCGCGGCCAAACCGGCGGTGTCGTGGGAGTGGATAAAGATCGGCAGGCTCTGCTCGGCTTTCAACGCCTTGACCAGTTCACCGGTGGCGTACGGCGTCAGCAGGCCGGCCATGTCCTTGATCGCGATCGAGTCGCAACCCATGGATTCCAGCTGCTTGGCCTGGGCCACGAAGGCCTCGACGGTGTGCACCGGGCTGGTGGTGTAGGCGATGGTGCCCTGGGCATGTTTGCCGGCCGCTTTGACCGCTTCGATGGCCACGCGCAGGTTACGCACGTCGTTCATGGCGTCGAAGATGCGGAATACGTCGATGCCATTCACCGCGGCCTTGGCCACGAAGGCCTTGACCACGTCGTCGCTGTAGTGGCGGTAGCCGAGCAGGTTCTGGCCGCGCAGGAGCATTTGCAGGCGGGTGTTGGGCAACGCGGCGCGCAGTTTGCGCAGGCGCTCCCACGGGTCTTCCTTGAGGAAGCGTACACACGCGTCGAAGGTCGCGCCGCCCCAGACTTCCAGGGACCAGTAGCCGACTTTGTCGAGCTTGTCGCAGATCGGCAGCATGTCGTCGGTGCGCATGCGGGTTGCCAGCAACGATTGGTGGGCGTCGCGCAGGATAGTGTCGGTTACGAAGATTTTTTTAGTCATTGGATGTTCCTCACAGGCCTGCGTGGGCGGCGATGGCGGCGGCGATGGCCAGGGCCAGCTCTTCGGGTTTGCGCTTGATCGAGTAGTTGGTCAGCTCAGGGTGGTTTTCCACAAAACTGGTGTTGAACTGGCCGCTGCGGAATTCCGGGTTGCGCAGGATTTCCTGGTAGTAGGCGGCCGTGGTCTTCACGCCTTGCAGGCGCATGTCGTCCAGGGCGCGCAGGCCGCGGTCCATGGCTTCTTCCCAGGTCAACGCCCAGACCACCAGCTTCAGGCACATGGAGTCGTAGAACGGTGGAATGGTGTAGCCGGTGTAGATCGCTGTGTCGGTGCGCACGCCGGGGCCGCCGGGCGCGTAGTAACGGGTGATCTTGCCGAAGCTGGGGAGGAAGTTGTTCTTCGGGTCTTCGGCGTTGATGCGGAACTGCAACGCGAAACCCCGGTGCTGAATGTCTTCCTGCTTGACCGACAGCGGCAGGCCCGACGCAATGCGGATCTGCTCACGCACGATGTCGATGCCGGTGATCTCTTCGGTGATGGTGTGTTCCACCTGCACCCGGGTGTTCATCTCCATGAAGTACACCTCGCCCTCGGCGAGCAGGAACTCCACGGTGCCGGCGTTCTCGTAGCCCACGGCCTTGGCCGCGCGCACCGACAGGTCGCCGATGTAGGCGCGCTGTTCCGGGGTGAGTTGCGGGCTCGGGGCGATTTCGATGAGCTTCTGATTGCGGCGCTGGATCGAGCAATCGCGCTCGAACAGGTGCACGACGTTGCCGAAGCTGTCACCGAGAATCTGCGCCTCGATGTGCTTGGGATTGACGATGCATTTTTCCAGGAACACCTCCGCCGAACCGAACGCCTTGGTGGCTTCGGAGATCACGCGGGGGAAGGCTTGTTCAAGTTCTTCGCGGCTGTTGCAACGACGGATGCCGCGACCGCCACCACCAGAGGTGGCCTTGAGCATCACCGGGTAACCAATGCGGTCGCCTTCGGTGAGGGCCTCGGCGATGTCGGCGACGTTGCCTTCGGTGCCGGGCGTGACCGGTACGCCGGCCTTGATCATGCTGCGGCGAGCTTCGGTCTTGTCGCCCATGCGGCGAATCACTTCCGCCGAAGGACCAATGAATTTGATTCCACGCTCGGCGCAGATGTCCGCCAGTTCGGCGTTTTCCGACAGGAAGCCGTAACCGGGGTGGAGCGCGTCGCAACCGGTTTCCACCGCCAGGTTCACCAGCTTGCGCGGGTTCAGGTAGCCGGCCAGCGGCTCGGCGCCGATGCTGTGGGCTTCGTCGGCACGTTTGACGTGCAACGCATGGCGGTCGGCGTCCGAGTACACCGCGACCGAGCGAATGCCCATCTCGGCGCAGGCACGCACGATTCGTACGGCAATTTCACCACGGTTGGCGATCAGGATCTTTTTTATCACTTGGAAATTCCCTTGAGCCGATTGCTGCGTTCTTCGACCCGCTGGAGCCGGGTCGGCGCGTGACCAAATGTTTCAAGCCAGTCGCAGGCACACACTAAGCCCGTGGAGGGATTAACAAAAATCAATAATTATTTGGTCATGCATAAGTAAAGACTTATAGTTGGCCGGTCGGCCTGGGGCGAGAGGATTTAAATAATGCGTAAGTCATTGATGCGTATGACATTGCGTCAATTGCAGATCTTCAATGAAGTGTGCGATTTGCGCTCTTATAGCCGCGCAGCCGAGGAAATGTCTCTCACCCAACCGGCCGTCAGCCTGCAAATTCGCCAGCTGGAAGAGCTGGTCGGCCAGCCGCTGTTCGATTATGTCGGCAAAAAACTCTACATGACCGAGGCGGCTGAAGCCCTGCAACGGGCCAGTCGGGATATTTTCGGGCGTTTGGAAAACCTCGATATGCAGCTGTCGGACATGCAGGGTTCGCTGCAGGGCCAGCTCAAGCTCGCGATCGAGTCCAGCGCCAAGTACTTCGTGCCGCACCTGTTTGCCGCGTTCAAGCGCCAGCATCCTGAAGTACAGCTGCACCTGACCGTGGTCAACCGGGCCCAGGTGATTCGTCGTCTCTCTGACAATCGCGACGACCTGGTGATCATGTCCATGGTGCCCCAGGACATGGGCCTGGAATTCCTGCCGTTTCTCAACAATCCGATCGTAGCCGTAGCGCCACCCGATCACCCCTTGAGCCTGCAAGGGCCGCTGCGCTTGCAGGACCTTGAACCCTACACGCTGTTGCTGCGCGAACCGGGTTCCGGCACGCGACTGGCCTGCGAGGAGTATTTCAAGGAGAAACGCGTGCACTTCACCCAGACCGTGGAAGTGGCCTCGGCCGAGGCCCAACGTGAATGCGTCTGCGCCGGACTGGGCGTGGCTTTGCTGACGCGCCATGCGGTCAATATGGAACTGGCCACCGGCGGGCTCAAAGAGCTGCCGGTGGAAGAACTGCCGCTGTACCGCAGTTGGTGCCTGGTGCAGGCCAAAGCCAAGCGCCTGTCACCGGTGGCCCATGCCTTCCTGGGCTTTATCCGCAGCGAACGGGTGCAGATCAGCGCGCTGGCTGAGCGCTTCGCTGGGCAGCCGCGGGTGCCTGCCAGTGGAGTTCCGGGTAGTCACTGATGCTCTGGAGCAGTTGGCGCTCCTGGCAACGGTCTTCGATTGCGCGACGGAACGCCATGCGGCGCTGGTCTTCCTGCTGACGACGGGTTTTGACGGAGCTGTTGGTGTCTTCGTAGGGCCGGGCCATTTGGAGTCTCCCAATGCGAGTACGGGGAGTACAGGATGGGTTGTGGCGATGACGGTTTAACGGCGTGGGGGTTACAGGACGATGAATCTTCCGAATAGGTAAACAATCCAAATGTGGGAAGGGGCTTGCTCCCGATTACGGTACATCAGCCGATTTCTCTTTGACTGACCCACTGCTATCAGGAGCAAGCCCCCTCCCACATTTTGAGCGTGTATGGCCCTGGATCAGTCGTCGAGGGCTTTGACGGACTTGGGCGAGAGACGCAGGCTGCGCAAACTGCGCTTCACGCTCTTGAGGTGGTTGACCAGGCTCGGTCCGCGCGCCATGGCCACGCCCATCGCCAACACGTCGATCACCACCAGATGGGCGATGCGCGACGTCAGCGGGGTGTAGATCTCGGTGTCTTCGTGCACATCGATGGCCAGGTTGACCGTGGACAGCTCCGCCAACGGCGTCTGGCTCGGGCACAAGGTAATCAGCGTGGCGCCGCTTTCACGCACCAGGTTGGCAGTGATCAGCAGGTCTTTGGAACGGCCCGACTGGGAAATACAGATCGCCACGTCAGTCGGCTTTAAGGTCACCGCCGACATGGCCTGCATGTGCGGGTCGCTGTAGGCCGCCGCAGTCAGCAGCAGGCGGAAAAATTTGTGCTGGGCGTCGGCCGCCACCGCACCGGATGCGCCGAAACCATAGAACTCCACACGCTGGGCCTGGGACATGGCGGTCACGGCTTTTTGCAGCTCCACCGGGTCGAGCTTCTCGCGCACTTCCATCAGCGTGTGCAGGGTGGTGTCGAAGATTTTCAGGCTGTAGTCGGCGACGGAATCGTCTTCGTGAATTGCAAACTGGCCGAAGCTCGCGCCAGCAGCCAGGCTCTGGGCCAGCTTGAGTTTCAAGTCCTGGAACCCGGAGCAACCGATGGCACGGCAGAAGCGCACGATGGTCGGCTCGCTGATGCCCACGCTGTGGGCCAGGTCGGCCATGGAACTGTGCATCACGGCCGCAGGGTCAAGCAGCACGTGATCGGCAACCTTGAGTTCCGATTTGCGTAACAGGTGGCGCGACTGGGCGATATGTTGCAACAGGTTCAAAGGGCAGGACTCTTGTTATTGGCAGGGCCAGGGATGTAGCAAGCTTGTAGTTATACTACAAGAATTGTCGTTTTGCCCGCCCGACGCATCACTAAATTGCCCTGTCACCCTCATATTCAAAGGCCAGGCGCTTTGTAGCCACAGGGGAAATCCTCGCGCGACTAAGGAAAATCTGCATTTTTCCGTAACAAATCTGCCAGTCCATCAGCCTGCATCGGCCGGCTGATCAAATAGCCCTGCACCTCGTCACAATGTTCCAGGCGCAGGAAATCCAGCTGCTGCTGATCCTCCACGCCTTCGGCCACCACTTTGAGCGCCAAACCGTGCGCCATGGCAATGATCGCCCGGGTGATGGCCGCATCCTCGCGCCCCTGGCCGAGCCCACGGATAAACGTCTGATCGATCTTCACGTAGTCCACGGGGATGCGCTTGAGGTAACTGAGGGACGAATAGCCGGTGCCAAAGTCGTCGATGGCCAGCTTCACGCCCAAATCACGCAACTGCTGGAAGGTCGCGATGATGTGTTCGACACTGTCGAGCAACTGGCTTTCGGTCAGCTCCAGCTCAAGGTATTGCGGGTCCAGGCCGGTTTCTTCCAGCACCTGGCGCACCAGGCTGACCAGCTTGCCCTGGCGCAACTGATGCACCGACAGGTTCACCGACACACGAATCGGCGCCAGCCCCTGGCGCTGCCACTCACAGGCTTGCCAGCAGGCCTCGCGCAGCACGAATTCGCCCAGCGGCACGATCAGGCCCGTTTCTTCAGCCAGGCCGATAAAGTCGCAGGGCGGCACCATGCCCCATTGCGGATGTTCCCAACGGATCAACGCTTCAGCGGCGTTCAGCTTGCCGGTGGCCAGGCACAGCTTGGGCTGGTAGAACACCGTGAGCTGGCGCTCGTCGATAGCTTTGCGCAGATGGTTTTCCAGCTGCAAACGCTCCAGGGTGCTGGCTTGCAGGCTGTCGGTGTAGAACTGGAAGTTGTTGCCGCCCAAGTGTTTGGCGTGCTGCATGGCCATGTTCGATTGGCTGACCAGCGCGGAAATTTCCCGCGCGTTATCCGGCAACAGGCTGATGCCCATCGACGCACTCACCACCAACTCATGTCCTTCCACCGTCACCGGCACCCGCAGCTTGGCCAGCAGCCGTGTGGCCACCCGCGCCAGGCTCGACAGGTTGCCGTAGGCGTCGAACAACACGGCGAATTCATCGCCGGACAAACGTGCGATGGTGTCGGCCTCGGGCAAGGCATTGATCAACCGGCGGGCCATTTTTTGCAGCAACTGGTCGGCCACTTCATGGCCCAGGCTGTCATTGAGCAACTTGAAGCGGTCGAGGTTGATATGCAGCAACGCCAGGCTGCGCCCGCCCTGGCGTACACGCTGATGGGCCTCGCGCAGCCGTTCGCGGAACAGCGAGCGGTTGGCCAGGCCGGTCAACTCATCGTAGTGGGTGAGGTAGCGCATGCGCTCCTCGGATTCGCGCCGCGCCGATAGATCGGCGAAGAAGCCCACGATATGACTGACTTTTCCGCGAATATCGCGCACCACGTTCAGTTGCAGCCATTGCGGGTACAGTTCACCATTCTTACGCGTTTCTACCAATTCGCCCTGCCAGGTCCCATGCGTGAGCAGCGCTTGGCGGATCACCGGGAAGTGGCGCCGTGCATCACGACTGCTGGGCAGCTCGACGACGTTGCGACCGAGCATGTCATCGATCTCAAAGCCAGTGACACGGCTGAAAGCCTGATTGACGGCGATTAATTTGTAGTCCGGATCAAGGATCACAATGCCTTCGCTGGCCGCCTCGAACACGGTCGAGGCCAGTCGCTGTTGCTCCTCCAGGGCTTTGCCGGCGCTGACGTCGCGGCGTGTGCCGAGCATTCGAATCACTCGCCCGCTCGGCGCGCGCTCTACGGCGCGACCACGGTCTTCGATCCATACCCAGTGACCATCGCCATGGCGCACGCGGTATTCCACCTGGTAATCCTCAGTGCGCCCTTTAAGGTGCTCCACCAGCGCCCGCTTGAGCAGCGGCAGGTCGTCGGGGTGCAGCCGTGGCTTGAGGTGGCCGAGCATGGCCGTGACGTACTCGGGTTCCAGGCCGAACAGCTCTTTGAGCTGGGTGTGATGAACCTCGTCGGTTTGCAGGTTCCAGTCCCACAGCCCGAGCTCGCTGGCTTGCAGGGCCATGGCCAGGCGCGCCTCGCTTTTATTCAGGGCAAGGCTGGCGGCGTCCAGTTCCTGGCTGCGTTGCGCCACGCGGTCCTGCAGGCCGATCTGCGCCTCACGTAGTTCCTGCTCAACCTGACGCCGCTGCTCGACTTCGCGCACCAGATCCTGATTCAGCTGCTCGCTGCGCTGCTGCGCCTGCTGCAGATGCTCAATCAATGCCTGGTTCTGGAAACGCCGCAGCAGCCCGCGCTGGATCAGGCGGTTGACCTGCCACGCCACCACGCTCAAGGACGCCAGCAGGATCAGGCCCAGCACGCCCCAGCCCTGCTGTTGCGGGGCGCCGTTCCAGAACAGATAGACGATGGCCGGCACCAGGCATGGCAAGGCAAAGGACAGGAACGCCGGCAGGCTCACCGCGTAGGCGACACTGGCGGACAGCGTCGCCGCACCGATCAGGCCGAACACCCAGGCCTGTTGCATGAAACTGTCCACCGGCACCAGGGCGATGGCGGCGGTGGCCAGGGTCAGGCCGCTGACCGCCGAGCCGAGCATGAACATGCGCCGCCAGATCGGTTGGGCCTGGCGGCTGGGCATGGCCGAATCAAAGGCCGCCACCTGGATCACGCGCATCGCCACCAGGGCCAGCAGCCACACCAGCCAGATGCTGTCGAGCAGGTATTGCTTGGGGTTCCACAGCAGCCAGGCGCAGACCAGGCCGTTGACCAGCATTAATAAGGTGGGCAGCAACGAGCCCTGATAGAGCAGGCGTGTGCGCTCGACCGCCATCTCGGTGGCGTAATGTTTGCGGATAACCTGCGCGGGCGCCGCCGAGGGGCCAAGCAGGTCGGTGCTGAGAGTCATAGGCAGTGTTCTTATAATGGTGAGCCCGAAACGTCGACGGAGCATACACAAGCAAGCGCTTGGGCCAAACTGCTCCAGATCATAAAAATCACCCGGTGATCAGCCGCAAACCTTGGTGCCAGACCCCTTGAGCGAGGCAGTGCGCGGGCTGTGGCCTATGACTTACCGGTCGTCAGCCCTGCCAGAATGTTTGCCCTGCCGGATCACCTCGGAGTTTTTGCGTCGACCACCCGGCATTGGGATTTGCCCGACTCTCCCCGGCACCCTAGAATGCGCCGATGCGCGATGATCTCTCTCTTTTGCTGAACTCCCTCAACGATGCCCAACGCCAGGCCGTAGCGGCCCCCGTTGGCCGTCAGTTGGTCCTGGCCGGTGCTGGCTCCGGTAAAACCCGAGTGCTGGTGCACCGTATCGCCTGGTTGATCCAGGTCGAGAACGCGTCCCCGCATTCCATCCTGTCGGTGACCTTCACCAATAAGGCCGCTGCCGAGATGCGCCACCGCATCGAGCAGTTGATGGGCATCAGCCCGGCCGGCATGTGGGTGGGCACCTTCCACGGCCTGGCGCACCGCTTGTTGCGGGCACACTGGCAGGAAGCGGGCCTGGCCCAGACCTTCCAGATCCTCGACAGCGATGACCAGCAACGTCTGGTCAAGCGCGTGATCCGCGAGCTGGGCCTCGACGAACAGCGTTGGCCGGCACGCCAGGCCCAGTGGTTTATCAACGGCCAGAAAGACGAAGGCCTGCGCCCGCAGCATATCCAGGCCAGCGGCGACTTGTTCCTGGCCACCATGCGCAGCATTTATGAAGCCTACGAGGCCGCCTGCGCACGCGCCGGTGTCATCGACTTCTCCGAGCTGCTGCTGCGCGCCCTCGACCTGTGGCGCGACAACCCAGGCTTGCTGGCCCATTACCAGAAACGCTTCCGTCACATTCTGGTAGACGAATTCCAGGACACCAACGCCGTGCAGTACGCCTGGTTGCGCCTGCTGGCCAAGGGCGGCGACAGCCTGATGGTGGTGGGCGACGACGACCAGTCGATCTACGGCTGGCGTGGCGCGAAAATCGAGAACATCTACCAGTACTCCGACGATTTCCCCGACGCGGTCACCATCCGCCTGGAGCAGAACTACCGCTCCACCGCCGGCATCCTCAAGGCTGCCAACGCCTTGATCGCCAACAACACCGGGCGCCTGGGCAAAGAGCTGTGGACCGACGGCAGCGAAGGCGAAGCGATCAACCTGTACGCCGCGTTCAACGAACACGATGAAGCGCGCTACGTGGTGGAAACCATCGAAAGCGCACTGAAAACCGGCCTGGCGCGCAGCGACATCGCGATCCTGTACCGCTCCAACGCCCAATCACGGGTGCTGGAAGAAGCTTTGCTGCGCGAACGTATCCCGTACCGCATCTATGGTGGCCAGCGCTTCTTCGAACGGGCGGAAATCAAGAACGCCATGGCTTACCTGCGTTTGCTCGAAGGCCGTGGCAACGATGCGGCGCTGGAGCGGGTGATCAATATTCCGGCGCGTGGCATCGGCGAGAAAACCGTCGAGGCGATCCGCGACCACGCGCGTCACGCCGATGTGTCGATGTGGGAAGCCATGCGCTTGCTGATCGCCAATAAAGGCCTGACCGGGCGTGCCGCCGGGGCGCTGGGGGTGTTTGTCGAGCTGATCGAAAACCTCGCCGCCAAATGCGCAGAAATGCCCCTGCACCTGATGACCCAGACGGTGATCGAGCAGTCCGGGCTGATCGCTTATCACGAAGCGGAAAAAGGCGAGAAAGGCCAGGCCCGGGTAGAAAACCTTGAGGAACTGGTCAGCGCCGCCCGCGCGTTCGAAAACACCGAGGAGGACGAAGAGTTGACCCCGCTCGCCGCCTTCCTCGGCCATGCGTCCCTGGAAGCCGGCGACACCCAGGCCGATGAGCATGAGGACAGCATCCAGTTGATGACCCTGCACAGCGCCAAGGGCCTGGAATTCCCCTATGTGTTCCTGGTGGGCATGGAAGAAGGCCTGTTCCCCCACAAGATGAGCCTCGAAGAACCCGGCCGCCTTGAGGAAGAACGCCGCCTGGCCTACGTAGGCATCACTCGCGCGATGCAGAACCTGGTGATGACCTACGCCGAGACCCGACGCCTGTATGGCAGCGAGACCTACAACAAGGTGTCGCGCTTCGTACGCGAAGTGCCGAAGGGGCTGATCCAGGAAGTGCGCCTGTCCAACAGCGTCAGTCGCCCGTTCGGCGGCGGCCAGCAGCAGAACTCCAGCAGCATGTTCGCCGGTTCCGAGATCCCGGAAACCCCGTTCAGCCTGGGCCAGCAGGTCAAGCATGCGATTTTCGGCGAAGGGGTGATCCTCAACTTCGAAGGCGCCGGTGCTCAGGCTCGGGTGCAGGTGAATTTCGCCGAAGGCAGCAAGTGGCTGATGATGGGCTACGCGAAGCTCGAAGCAGTCTGAAACATTTGCCTACATGAAGGTTATTGGCCCGCCCTTGTTTTTAACGAGCGCGGGCCAATATCTGTAATAAGTCCTACAGGCCATTCTGATTCGGTCTTACGCAAAAGCCCGAAACATTATGTCGCTAGCCACTGTCACGACACCTGTGCAACATGGCGCGCGTGCAATCCACAAATGGGAATTCCCTTTATGAAACGTTTTCTTAGCATCGCCATGGCGTTGTGCATCGGCCTGACGATGAGTCTCGACGCCAACGCCAAACGCTTCGGTGGCGGCAAAAGCTCGGGCGCGGCACCGACTCACCAGACCAGCCAAATGGCTCCATCCGCCGGTGCAGGCGGTGCTGCCGCTACCGCAGGCGCAGCCGGTGCTGCTGGCGCCGCTGCCAAGGCCGGCGGTGCTTCGCGCTGGTTGGGCCCTCTGGCCGGTATCGCGGCCGGTGGTCTGCTCGCTTCCATGTTCATGGGCGGCGGCTTCGAGGGTATGCAGATCTTCGACATCCTGATCATGGCGGTCATCGCCTTCCTGGTCTTCCGTTTCATTGCCGCCCGTCGCCGCAAGCAGCAGGAGCAACTGGCTCCGGCCGGCGCGCCGATGCAGCGTGAAGTGTTCGAGCAGAAGCCAGCCATGGGTTCGATCTTCGGTGGTTCGGCTGCACCTGCCGCTGCCCGCCCGGTGATCAACGCCCCGGCCTGGTTCAACGAAGAACGTTTCATCGAAGCGGCCCGCAGCCACTTCCAGTCCCTGCAGCAGCACTGGGACGCCAATGAAATGGACAAGATCTCCGAGTTCGTGACCCCACAACTGCTGGAGTTCCTCAAGCGCGAGCGCGCCGACCTGGGCGACGGCTTCCAGTCGACCTATATCGACGACCTGCACGTGCAACTGGATGGTGTGGATGATCGCGCCGACAAGACCATCGCAACTTTGACCTTCAGTGGCGTGTCGAAGACTTCGCGTTTCGACCAGGGTGAAGTGTTCAGCGAAAGCTGGAACATGGAACGTGCCCAAGGCGACAACCAGCCATGGCTGGTCGCCGGTATCCGCCAGAACGGCTGATACCCACGCGCTTGAGCAAGCCGTAAAAAAACCCCGGACCTGTCCGGGGTTTTCTATTTCACGGTTGCACTTATAGCGAGCTACTGTATAAAACGCCCCTATAAACCGCGCCATCAGCAAGAGGATCCCGGCCGTGGAAGAAATCATCGAACAATTGCGTGAAGCCAACGAACCGGTCCCGGTTCCTCTGGAGTTGCCTGACGAAGATCAACTGGTGGAAATCGAGGAACAGCTGTTCATCGATATCCCGTTTGTCTTCCGTGAATTCCTGCTGACCGTCAGCGACGTGGTGTACGGCAGCCTGGAGCCGGTGACTGTCACCGACCCGCAATCCCACACCTACCTGCCGGACGTGGCTGCCAACGCCTGGGATGCCGGTGTTGACCGCAGCATGATCCCGATCTGCCAGGACGGTGACGATTACTACTGCGTCGAAGAAGACGGCACCGTGGTGCTGTGGTCCGGCGAAGAAGAACTCGTCACCGAAGAAACCTGGGAGTCGGTGTGGCACTGGGCGCGGGACGTCTGGCTGGAAAGCTGACACCTGATCCCCCTGGCGAACGGGCTTGCTGTGGTGAGCGGGCTTGTCCCGCGCCGGGCCGCGTAGCGGCCCCCACTAGTGCTCCGGCGTATCCTTATGGTTATCCAGCGTCTCCAGCAAGGCGACCTGCATCCGCGTATGCACGCGGATGAACCATCGCCAGAGCACCGCCGCCACCGCTGCCGTGACCACGGCAATCAGCACCAGCAACTTGTTGGTCGGCAGAATACTGGCCGACAAGGCTGCCAATAGCACAAAGATCACCAGCAGCGACAAAATCGGGATCAGCTCCGCAATCACCCGGCGCACCCGCTGGGTATGTCGCCCGGCCATCTCCGGTTTCACGCTCATCTCCGCCAGCAACATCGACAGCGCTTTGAGCTTGCGGTACGCCGCAATCAGGAACGGCAGCGACAACAGCAATGCCCCACCCCAGATCAACGCCTTCTGCCAGCTTGGATCACTGATCCAACCCTCCAGATACCCACCAATGCGCACCGCGAAAAAGCTTCCGGCGAAGAAAATCGCGATCACCAGCGCCAGGTTCACGCCCACCTGCAGGATGATCTTGCGGATCATCGACGCCAGCATTGCGCCCTCGCCTTGCGGCTGAATACTGCGCAACCATTCGCCGTACATGCCAAACACCCGGCTCATACGCTTGGGCATCACGGCGGCGATCTTCAATGACAAGGGATCGGCGCCGCGAATCAGGTACGGCGTGAGCAGCGTAGTGATCGCCGAAACGGCCACCGCCACCGGATACAGGAAGTCGCTGGTGACCTGCAAGGTCATGCCCAGCGCGGCGATGATGAAGGAAAACTCGCCAATTTGTGACAGCCCCATGCCTACGCGCAGTGAGGTACGGCCGTCATTGCCGGCGATAAAGGCACCCAGGCCGCAGGACAGCATCTTGCCCAGCACCACGGCCACGGTGATCACCGCGATCGGCCAGGCGTATTGCAGGAGGATCTGCGGGTCGATCATCAAGCCGATCGCCACGAAGAAGATCGCGCTGAACATGTCGCGAACCGGCTCGATCAGGCGCTCGATCTTCACCAATTGCCGGGATTCGGCCATGATCGCGCCGATCAGGAACGCGCCCAGCACCATGCTGTACTCCAGCTTGACCACCAGCAGGCAGAAACCGAAACACAGGCCCAATACGGTAATCAGCAGCATTTCGTTGCTTTCGAACTTGGCCACGTAGGCCAGCAGGCGCGGCACCAGCAGGATGCCAATCACCAAGGCCACAATCATGAACAGCGAAAGCTTGCCGACCGTGGAGAACACCTCGCCGGAACTCACCGTGCCGCTGACGGCGATGCTCGACAGCAAGGCGATGATGCCGATGCCAAGAATATCTTCGACGATCAGCACGCCAAAAATCAGTTGGGCGAAGCGTTGGTTTTTCATCTTCAGGTCATTAAGTGCCTTCACGATGATAGTGGTCGAGGAGATTGCCAGGATCGCGCCGAGGAACAGCGAATCCATGGTGTTCCAGTCGAACCAGCGGCCAATCTCGTAGCCGATCCAGATCATCAGAATGATTTCCAGGAAGGCCGCGATAAACGCCGTGGCACCCACCTTGAACAGCTTGCGCAGGCTGAACTCCAGGCCCAGGCAGAACATCAGGAAGATCACCCCCAGCTCGGCGAGGGTCTTGATGGTGTCTTCGTCGTGGATCAGGCCGAACGGCGGCGTGTGCGGGCCAATGATGAAGCCGGCGACGATGTACCCCAGCACCACGGGCTGCTTGAGGCGGTGAAACAGGACGGTGACCACCCCTGCCACCAACATGATCACGGCCAAGTCCTGGATAAAGCTGATGGCGTGCATGGCGAGGGGCTCCTTGAGGGTACTGGCGCTTTTCCCACTTCCGCCCACGCCCATAAGAGGCCGTGAAGATCGGAAGGAAAAGTCTGCCTTGATCGTAAGAAATGCCCTGAGATGGGCTTTGGAAGGTTAACACCGCGACTTCCGCCGGAAAGCCGGTGCAATATATGGAAACAGATCGGTGAACGCGTGACGGCAAGCCGCCCACTGGCGTCCCGTAAGGGATGGCGCTGCAAAGATTCCAGCACCCGCAGAGGTGCCCCCCAACCAATGCCTACAACCCGTGAGTGTGCTATGGAACCCGGAAACGCCCAACTGTCGATGACGGTATTGATGACCCCTGACATGGCCAACTTCTCAGGCAATGTCCACGGCGGCACCCTGCTCAAGTACCTCGACGAAGTGGCCTACGCCTGCGCGAGCCGTTATGCCGGTCGCTATGTGGTGACGTTGTCGGTGGACCAGGTGATTTTTCGCGAGCCGATCCATGTCGGCGAGCTGGTGACATTCCTTGCATCGGTCAACTACACCGGCAATACGTCGATGGAAGTGGGCATCAAGGTGGTGACCGAGAACATCCGCGAACGCTCGGTGCGCCATACCAACAGCTGCTTCTTCACCATGGTGGCCGTGGACGACCAGCGCAAACCCGCTGCCGTACCGCCGCTGCAACCGCACAACAGTGAAGACAAGCGCCGGTTCGTGCAGGCCCAGCAACGCCGGCAGATCCGCCAGGAGCTGGAGAAGCGCTACCAGGAAATCAAGGATGACGCGCTGTAAGTCCAGGCCTGTAAGCCCGATCAAAATGTGGGAGGGACTTGCTCCCTCCCACACTTACAGGCCGATCGGCGTCGCCTCGAAACGTACGCGAGGATGGGCGATGCGGTCCTGGGCGCGTACCAGTTCCAGCTCGTAACTGGCGCAGGCCTGGGTTTCCAGCAGCACTTCGTGCACCGCCGCTGCCGTGAACTCAAAAGCCGCCAGCAGGCTGTCGCCCAGCAGCACCCGCGCCAGGAACAGCCCCGACGTCAGGTCGCCCACGCCCACCGGCTGGCGCGGGAAAGCCAGCAGCGGCCGACGCAGGTGCCAGCTGCCCTCGGCGGTTACCAACAGCATCTCGAAGCCATCCGGCAGCTTGCCCGGATAATCCAGGTGCTTGACCAGCACCGCCTTCGGCCCGCGCGCCAACAGCGCCTTGGCCATTCCCAGGCAATCGAACAGCGATTGCGGCTTGCGCCCGGCAAAGCTGTCCAGTTCCAGTTGGTTGGGGCACAGGAAGTCGGCCATGGCGGCGGCTTCTTCCAGCAGGAAATCGCTGACTTCCTGCGGCACGATGCAGCCTTTTTCCGGATGGCCCATCACCGGGTCGCACAGGTAGAGAGCCTTGGGGTTGATGGCCTTGATGCGCGCCACACCGGTAAGAATCGCGCGGCCTTGATCGGCACTGCCCAGGTAGCCAGACAGGATCGCATCGCAGTTACCCAACTCACCGATGGCAGCAATGCCTTCCACCAGCGCAGGAATCTGCTGCGGCGCCAACACTTCGCCCGCCCACTGGCCATACTGCGTATGGTTGGAGAACTGCACTGTGTTCAGCGGCCAGACATTCACCCCGACCCGCTGCATGGGGAACACGGCGGCGCTGTTTCCGGCGTGGCCAAATACCACATGAGACTGGATCGCAAGCAGATGAGGTGTGCGTTTCATGCAGGGGGTTTCCGTCAAGCGATTGAAATTCTGGCCGCGCAGTATGCGACTAAACGCAGCCTGTACGACAGACCGGCGACACAGTTAAGCTGCTCTCACTTTGTTGGAGTTTTTCGCATGCTGACCCTGGGAAACATCTTCGTGTTGATGCTGCTGGCGACCGGCGCCGCCTGGGTATGGCACAACCACGGCCTGCGAGAGCGGGCGCTGGCGCGGGTCAAGCAGCATTGTGCCAAGCTCGATATCGAATTGCTCGACGGCGCCGTAGCGTTGAAGCGCATCGGTTTTGTGAAGGACGCCAACGGTCGGCGGCGTCTGGCGCGTATCTACAATTTCGAGTTCACCGTCACGGGCGAGACCCGTCACAGCGGAACCATCACGCAATTCGGCGCCCACAGCGCGCAAATCGAACTGGCGCCCTACCCGTTCGAGGCCAAGGAAACACCGCCCAGCGCCAATGTGATCGAGCTGAGCCAGTGGCGCCAGGACCACGCCACCAAGAACCGTCAGTAACGGCAGGCAGCCAGTGCGGCCTGCAACGTGGCCACGTCCTGTGGCGCACTGAAGATCAATTCGATACGTGAGTCGCGACGCCATTCGCTGGGTTGCCAGGCAAGCGGGCTGTTATCCACAGCGTTGGCCGAGATCCAGCCATCATGGCTGTGGATAACCAGTTTGGCGCGGCGCCACTCAAGGGATGTCAGCCACAGGTGCAGGCGCTCGGAATCGAATTGCTGGCTCGGGTGCCAGCGCCAACCGATACTCCAGCCGCCCTCCTGGACCTGGCTCAGGCAGATCGGCGATGCTGGATCGCTCCAGATAGCCGGCAATTGAGACAATCCCTTGGGCACGGCGAAGTTATCCACAGCAGCTTCAGCCTGCGCATTCAAGCCTGGCAGTTTGCCGAGCGGCACGTGCGCCTGGCGCGTCCAATAAATGTCGCGTTCGGGTAGCTGTCGTTCGACGGCCTCGCGTTGCGCAGCATCCAATCCCTCATCCTTGTTCAAGACCAACAGCCCGGCACTGGCCAACGCTTCCTGCTGCGCTGGCGGCAAAGGTTTGCCCGCTGCCAGCGCCTGGGCATCCAGCACCAGCACACAGGGCTGAACCGCCAGTACCTGCTGCCATGGCGCTTCGCGCAACTGCTTGAGCAACTGCGCAGGATGGCCCAGGCCCGAAGGTTCGATAAACAACCGATCCGGCTTGGCCTTACGCAGCAACCGGCCCAGGCCTACCTGGAACGGTGCGCCATTCACACAACAGAGACAGCCACCGGCAACTTCGCCGAGGGCAATGCCGTCGTCATCCAGGGTCAGCAGTGCAGCGTCCAGGCCGATCTGGCCGAACTCGTTGATCAACACCGCCCAGCGCTCGTTGGCCGGGCGTTGGGCGAGCAGGTGCTTGATCAGGCTGGTCTTGCCGGCGCCCAAGGGCCCGGCAATCACGTGGGTGGGAATGTTCTGCAGCATGAGTGCCATCGTTCGGACCGTGTAGAGCGTTTGATCCTACGCGGTTACGCGAGCCAATCCAGCGTCAGAATCAAGCGGCGCTCATCCGCTTTCCGCGCGGGGGAGCGATGGATCAGGCCGTGATCTTCGTTGCCATGCCATTTGGTGCCTTTGAGCAGGGCCACTTCACCGCACCGGATCTGTTCGATGCGCTCACGGGGTTCAGCCTCCGGTTGGCTGAGCTTGCGCCGGTCCATCACCCCTTCGCGCAACCACTGGCTGCCGATGCCGGCATAGGTGGTGATCAGCCGTACCGGCACATGGTCGACGTGAAAACGCGGGCACATGGCTTTATCCAGCAACCGCAGGCGTACACCGATGCGCTTGGCGCCGAGCAAGCACGCAAAGGCGCTGACCAGCCAAGACACATCGGCGATAAAACCTTCGTAGCCTTCAAGATCGCGGCAACTGGACGCCAGGCCGCGCAAGTTCGGCTCGGCGTCTTCGCTGTTGAGGTCGATCACCAGGGACTCGGCCAACGGCTCATTGAGCGCCACCAGCAAGGCGCCGAACTCGGCGATATGCAGCGGCAATTGGCGCTGCCACAGCGCCAGGTTCACGCCGTCTTCGAGAATATCGGACAGCGCCAGCGGGGTTTCACCACGGGTCTGGCGAATCACGGGGCGCAAGGTATTAACCGATGCCAGCATCAGGCGGCCTCTTCATACCAGGGACCAAACGGATCAGCTAGCAGGCGCCAACCTTCGACACCCAGGGCCATTTCTTCATCGGTGAGCAAGCACGCGTCCAACTCGGCACGCATCCGCGCGAAGTCGATGTTCTGTCCGATAAACACCAGTTCCTGACGGCAGTCGCCGGTATTGAGCTGCCAGTTACCCATGATGGCGGCGACGCTTTCTTCATCCTGGGGCCATTGGCTTTTCGGCACAAAACGCCACCAGCGTCCGGCAAACCCGTGGCGCATCAAGCCACCGGCCTGGGACCAACTGCCCGCATCCTGATGCTTGCTGGCCAGCCAGAAAAAACCCTTGGAACGCAGCAGTTTGCCGTTGACCCAAGGCCGGTCGATAAAGTCGAAGAAGCGTTGCGGATGGAAGGGGCGACGTGCGCGATAAGCCGTGGAGGCGATGCCGTACTCTTCGGTTTCCGGCACATGTTCACCACGCAACGCCTGCAACCAACCTGGCGCTTGCGCGGCGCGTTCGAAGTCGAAGCGGCCGGTGTTGAGGATCTTGTTCAGCGGCACTTCACCCATGACCATCGGGATGATTTCCGCCTGGGCATTGAGGCGCTCAAGGATCGCCATCAGTTCCTCGCGCTCATGGCTGCTGATCAGGTCGATCTTGCTGATCAGGATGACGTCGGCGAATTCGATCTGCTCAATCAACAGGTCGGTGATCGAGCGTTCGTCTTCCTCACCGAGGGTTTCGCCCCGTGAGGCCAGGCTTTCGGCAGCCTGGTAGTCGAGCAGGAAGTTCATGCCGTCGACCACGGTGACCATGGTGTCCAGGCGCGCGATGTCAGCCAGGCTTTGCTCGTTTTCATCGCGGAAGGTAAAGGTTTCAGCCACTGGCAATGGCTCGGAGATACCGGTGGACTCGATCAACAGGTAATCGAAACGACCTTCCTTGGCGAGTTTTCCGACTTCTTCGAGCAAGTCTTCACGCAAGGTGCAGCAGATACAGCCGTTGCTCATCTCCACCAGTTTTTCTTCGGAACGGTTGAGGGTGACGTCACGCTGCACCTCGCTGCCGTCGATATTGATTTCGCTCATGTCGTTGACGATCACCGCCACACGCAGGTTTTCGCGGTTGCGCAGGATGTAGTTGAGCAGTGTGCTTTTACCGGCGCCGAGAAAGCCGGACAACACGGTAACGGGGAGACGATTGGGCATCAGGTAATCCTCATCAGGGTTGACCTGTCAGGGTGAGCGGTTCACGGGCCAGGCTGCGCCAATGTTATAGTATAACAATGCAAATAAGCCAATCCCCCTTGCTCGTTACGACGAAGGGCGCAATGCTTGAACCCTTGCCGGCCCCGAGACCCCTTATGAAATACCTGGTGTGCGCCCTGTTACTGGCAGCGGCAGGACCTGCCTGCGCCCAAGCACCAAGCTTGCTGGCCAATTGCACGCGCAGCGCCAACCTGTTGGCCTGTGTGGATCCGCTGGGCAATGCCTACAGCGTGGCGACGGTGGGCACCACTACGTATTTGCGTGGTTTCGAGGTGGTCGGTAAACGTTATTGGGCGCAAACCAACAGCCGCTACGGGCAACTGACGTTCTTTACCGGCCTGGCGTCGGATGGGGAGGCATGGGTCGGCTACACGCGGCGGGTGGGCTGGACCACGATCAACCGGTTTTCCAGCTCCGGTGGCGCCACTGCCAAGTTCACGTGCAGCCGAATTACCGGCTGTTAGACCTGAGCGCTCTTCTGTTCCTGAACCCAGGCCATGTAGCTGTTCATCGGCGGGTTCTTTTGGAAGTATTTTTTCAGGCCTTCAAACAAACCATCCGCAACCGCTTGTTGATGGCGCGCCGTCACCAGGCGCTGGGCGTCCTGGGCATTGGAGATAAAGCCGGTCTCCACCAGGATCGACGGCACGTCCGGTGACTTGAGCACCGCGAACCCCGCCTGTTCCACACGTTTCTGATGCAGGCTGGTGATGTTTTGCAGGCTCCCCAACACCGAGCTGCCCAGTTGCAGGCTGGAGGCGATGGTGGCGTTCATCGACATATCAAGAATCACCCCGGCCAGCATCGGATCCTTATCCTTGAGATTCAGCAACGTGGTAGCGCCCAGCAGGTCCGCACCGTTTTCGCGCTGGGCCATAAAACGCGCCGTGGCCGAGGTGGCGCCGCCCTCCGACAGCGCATACACCGAGGCGCCCGAGGCAGTGAGCCGTGGCGCAGCATCGGCATGCACCGAGATGAACATATCGGCCTTGTGCTGACGGGCGATGTCCACGCGCTTGCGCAACGGCACAAAGAAGTCATCGTTACGCACCAGTTTCACGTCAAAACCCTTTTCGCGTTTCAGGCGCTTGGCCAGCAGTTGGGCGATAGACAACACCACGTCTTTTTCGCGCTGGCCCTTGGACCCGACAGCACCGGGGTCTTTGCCGCCGTGGCCGGGGTCGACCACCACAATGATGTCGCGCTTGGGGTGCGCCTTGTCCACCGGGGCCACCAAGGGCACGGCCTCAGCCGCGATTTGACGCGGTGCACGGGTGGCGCTGGTCAGGTCCAGCACCAGGCGATGCCCCTGCCCGTCCTGAGGCGGCAATACAAAGCTGTTGAGCTGCATCGGCGCGGCCAGGTCAAGCACGATGCGCGTATCCGCCTTGCCGAAATGCCCCGAGCGAATCGAGGTGATCCCGCTGTTCTTCAGCTCAAGTTGAGAAAAGTCACCACTGAGGCCTGCGCCGCTCAGGTCGATGATCAGGCGTTCCGGTGCCGTCAGAGAGAACGTCTTGTATTGCACTGGGCCGCTAAGGTCGAACACCAGGCGCAGCTTGTCGTCCGAGCGCCACAGGCGCGCATTGCGGATCTGAGTCGCGTGGACGGCGAACGGCAAAGCAAACAAAGGGCTGGCCAGGAGCAGGTTGAGGAGCTGACGTCTGTGCATGACAAATACCGCGAATAAAGGAGCGTCCGTACTCGACATGACTGAAAAAAGGCCGGGGCAGAAAATTCATCGTGGATTCTATTGTTATACTATAACATGTCGAATTATTTCCAACGATGGACCTGCTTATGAATGCGCTGACTCTGCCGGATATCGCCGCGCAGGCTTCACGCCAAGCCTTGCCACTCGACTGGGTGGGCATGTGCGGCATCGCCCTGCCGATCCTCATCGATGGCCAGCGCCTGACCGCCACCGCCGATGCCGGCGTCAGCCTGGACGACGGCACCGCCCGTGGCATTCATATGTCACGCCTGTACCTGGCACTGGAGATGCTTGACCAGCAGCCCCTTACGCCTGCACTTCTGCGCAATGTACTGCAGCGGTTTCTCGACAGTCATGAAGATTTATCTAAGAACGCCTACCTGCGTCTGCACACGCATTTACTGCTGAAACGCCCGGCGCTGGTCAGCCCGCTGGCCGGTTGGAAAAGCTACCCAGTGAGCATCGAAGCGCGCCTGGAAAACCAGATGTTCCACGTGGAACTAAAAATTGACGTTACATATTCCTCAACCTGCCCCTGTTCCGCTGCCCTCGCCAGGCAGTTGATTCAGCAGCAATTTATCCAAGACTTCGGCAACACGCCGTTGCTGCATG
The DNA here is from genome assembly GCF_019891415.1 of Pseudomonas sp. SH10-3B. Classification (NCBI taxonomy): domain Bacteria; kingdom Pseudomonadati; phylum Pseudomonadota; class Gammaproteobacteria; order Pseudomonadales; family Pseudomonadaceae; genus Pseudomonas; species Pseudomonas sp. SH10-3B. Next base: position 50,804 of record NZ_JAFLXD010000009.1, read on the forward strand.
AAGACGTACTGACCTGGCTCGGCAGCGCCAACGGTATCGTCGCCACGCCCCACAGCCAGCGCAGCAGTGCGCAGTTGCACGTCCACCTGCAAGGCGATCACCTGCCACTGACGGACCTGATCAACACTGCCGAAGCGGCCCTCGGCACCGCCGTGCAAACCGCCGTAAAACGCGCGGACGAACAAGCCTTCGCCCTGGCCAACGGGCAGAACCTAATGTTCTGCGAAGACGCCGCCCGCCGCCTTAACCTCGCCTTGAAACGCTCGGACGCCGTCAAAGCCTTCCACCTCAAAGTGATCCACGCCGAAAGCCTGCACGCGCACGATGCCGTGGCTGAAAGCCGCTGGACGAGAAACCCTGCATGATCACCTGCACCGCTTTGCGCTGGGGCGCCCCCGGCCAACCACTCACTCCCGCCGTGGATTTCACCCTGGAAAAAGGCAGCCTCACCGGTGTGATTGGCCCCAACGGCTGCGGCAAAAGCAGCCTGCTCAAAGTCATCGCCGGCCTGCAAAAACCGTTGGCGGGCAACGTCACCGTGGATGTTCCACGCCGAGGTGGCCTGTCGTTCCTGCCCCAGCAACAGCACCTTGATCGTCAGTTCCCCATCAGCCTGCAAGAACTGGTCGCCGCCGGTTTCTGGGGCACACGGCTCACCCCGCAGCAAAGAAGCGAGCGCCTGCAAAAAGTATTGGAAGACTGGTGCCTCAGCGGTCTTGAACAGCGCCCGCTGATGGCGTTGTCCGGTGGGCAACTACAACGCGCCCTGCTCGCCCGCATGAGCCTGGCCGAGTCGCCAGTGTTACTGCTTGACGAGCCCCATGCCGCCCTAGACGAAGAAGGCCAAGCGCTGTGCTGGAACCATATCCACGCCTGGCACGCCGAAGGCCGAACCTTGGTGGTGGTGTGCCATGACCTGGCCTCCGTACGCCATCACACCCAGCAAGTGGTGCAAATCAAAAGCAGTGGCTGTGTATTCGGCCCCAGCAAAGAGTTGATCCGCCCACAGCCTCACATGCAGGTGGCCTGATGCACTTCGCCGCCCACCTGTGGATGCCCTTCCTCGACTTCGTCTTCATGCGTCGCGCGCTGATCGGCGGGCTGGTGCTCGCCTGCAGCACCGCTCCGCTCGGCGTCTTTCTGATCCTGCGGCGCATGAGCCTGATCGGTGACGCCGTCGCCCACGGCATATTGCCCGGCGCCGCACTGGGCTTCTGGTTCGCGGGCTTGAGCCTGCCCGCACTGACCATCGGCGGCCTGGGCGCGGGCCTGAGCATGGCCGGCCTGTCGGCGTGGATTACCCGCCGCACCGGCCTGCGCGAAGACGCCAGCCTCGCCGCTATCTACCCCATCTCCCTCGCCGCCGGCGTATTGATCCTGGGCCTGGCCGGCAAACGTCTGGACCTGCTGCACCTGCTGTTCGGCTCTGCCCTGGCTGTCGACGAAACCACCCTGACCGGCATGCTCTGGGTCTCCGGGTTCAGCCTGATCGCCATGGCGCTGATCTACAAACCGCTGCTGCTGGACACCCTCGACCCGCTGTTCCTGCAAACCGTCAGCCGCCTTGGCCCCCTGGCCCACGGCTTGTTCCTGACCCTGGTGGTACTGAACCTGGTGATTGGCTTCCAGGCCATCGGCGCCTTGATGGTGGTGGGTTTGATGATGTTACCGGCCATCGCTTCACGCTTCTGGAGCCGGCGCCTGCCGGTGTTGATCGCGGTATCGGCAGTGCTGGGATGCCTGTCGGTGTGGTTGGGTTTGTTGCTGTCGTTCTACTTCTCGCTGCCCAGCGGCCCGGCGATTGTGCTGGTGGCTGGCGGCGGGTACCTGCTGTCCGTGGTCTTCGGTCCGGTGCACGGCTTGCTGCGCCGCCCGCCTTTGCTTACATCCCAATGAGGTGTTTCCCGATGCGCGCTCTACTCGTGCTGTTCAGCCTGCTGCTGCCACTGTCGATGGCCCAGGCCGCCGACAAACTCCAAGTGGTTACCAGCTTCAGTATTCTCGATGACATCACCCACCAGATCGGTGGTGATCACATCCAGATCAGCAACATGGTCGGCCCCGACGCCGATGCCCATACCTACGAACCCACCCCGGACGACGCCAAGGCGCTGCTCAAGGCCAAGCTGATCATCAAGAACGGCCTGGGCTTCGAGCCGTGGCTGGACCGCCTGGTCACCAGCACCGAAACCAAGGCCACCGTGGTCACCGCCAGCAAAGGCGTGATTTCCCACACCATGGAGGAAGACGGCGAAACCATCCCCGACCCGCACGCCTGGCACAATCTGGCCAACGCCGAAATTTATGTGAACAACATCACCAAGGCGCTGGTAGCCGCCGACCCGGCCAACAAAGCCGACTACCTGCGCAACAGCCAGGCCTACCTGAAGGAAATCTATCGCCTGCTGGCCGAAGCCAAGACCAAATTCGACGCGCTGCCGCCGGGTAACCGTCGCATCGTTACCTCCCATGACGCCTTCGGCTACCTGGGCCAGGCCTATGGCATCCAGTTCCTGGCGCCGCAAGGCCTGTCCACCGAACGTGAACCGTCGGCCGCCGAAGTCGCCGCGCTGATCACCCAGATCCGCAAAGACAAGGTCAAGGCCGTGTTCATGGAAAACATCAAGGACTCGCGCCTGCTCAAGCAGATCGCCGATGAAAGCGGCGCGCAGATCGGCGGCACGCTGTACTCCGACGCCCTGGCTGCAGAAGGCCCGGCGAGCACCTTCACCGGGCTGTTCGAGTACAACCTCAACACGCTGTGCGCAGCGTTGAGCAAGCCGTGACCCTGAGCATGCTCGAACTGGAAGGGGCCGCCGTCGGCAGCCGCTTTCCACTCGCCGCTGTGCTCGACGCCCTGCCGTGGAACAGCGACGGCCTGATCGCCGCCATCGCCCAGCAACATGGCAGCGGCGAAGTGTTGATGCTGGCCTGGATGAACCGCCAGGCCCTCAACGAAACACTGGCTACCGGGCAGGTCTGCTACTGGTCGCGCTCGCGCCGACAGCTGTGGCGCAAAGGCGAAAGCTCCGGCCACTGGCAACAGTTGGTGGAAGCACGCCTGGATTGTGACGGCGACGCGGTACTGCTGATCGTCGACCAACAAGGCCCGGCCTGCCACACCGGCCGCCCCACCTGCTTCTACAACGCCATCGACGGCGCCTACGTTCATGTCATTACGGAGCCAGTTACATGATCCGCAAGAACCCTTCCGGCGATCTGCCGGTGATTGCCGAATCGGCCTACGTCGACAAGACCGCGATCATCTGCGGCAAGGTCATCATCGGCGAGAACGTGTTTGTCGGCCCCTACGCCGTGATCCGCGCCGACGAAGTCGACGCCAGCGGCGCCATGGACCCGATCACCATCGGCGCCAACTCCAATATCCAGGACGGCGTGGTCATCCACTCCAAGTCTGGCGCGGCGGTGACGATAGGCGAATTTACATCCATCGCGCATCGCTCCATCGTCCACGGCCCCTGCACCGTCGGCGACCGCGTATTTATCGGTTTCAACAGCGTGCTGTTCAACTGCGCCGTCGGCGATGGGTGCGTGGTGCGCCATAACTCGGTGGTCGACGGCCGTGATTTGCCCGCCGCCTTCTACGTGCCCTCCACCACCCGCATCGGGCCGAATACCGACTTGTCGCAATTCCCGCCGGTGAGTGTCAGCGCCTCGGAGTTTTCCGAAGACGTGGCACGTACCAACGTTGATCTGGTGCGCGGTTACAAAGCCCTGCAAAACGAGTTCTGAGCCATGAGCCGCCTGCTGATCCGCAACGCCCGCCTGGTGAACGAGGGCCAGGAATTCGATGCCGACGTGTTGGTCGCCAATGGCCGTATCGAGAAGATCGCCAGCAGCATCGGCGGGAACGCCGCGCCCGTGGCCATCGACGCCCAAGGCCAGTGGCTGCTGCCGGGCATGATTGACGATCAGGTGCATTTTCGCGACCCGGGCGCGCCGGACAAGGGCAGCTTCTACAGCGAGTCCCGTGCAGCCGTGGCCGGCGGCATTACCAGTGTGATGGACATGCCCAACACCCAGCCCGCCACACTGAACCTGGAAGCCCTGGCCGATAAAAAGCGCCGCGCGGCCCTGCACTCGGTGACCAACTACGGCTTTCACTTCGGGGTCAGCAACGACAACCTCGACACCGTCGCCGCCCTCGACCCGCGCGAAGTGGCCGGGGTCAAAGTGTTCATGGGCGCCTCTACCGGCAATATGCTGGTGGACGATCCACGGATCCTGGAACGGCTATTTGCCGAGGTGCCGACCATCCTCCTCGCCCACTGCGAACACACGCCGAGCATCCAAGCCAACCAGCAGCGCATGCGTGAACGCTTCGGTGACAAGATCCCCGCCGTCGCCCACCCGCTGATCCGCGATGCCGAAGCCTGCTATCGCTCATCCTCATTCGCGGTGGAATTGGCCAAGCGTCATGGCACGCGCTTGCATGTACTGCACCTGACCAGCGCCCGCGAGTTGGAATTGTTCGAAGACAAACCCCTGGCGCAAAAACGCATTACCGCTGAAGTCTGCGTGCATCACCTGCTGTTCGATGACCACGACTATCACCGCCTTGGCCACCAGATCAAATGCAACCCGGCGATCAAGACCCGCGCTGACCGCGACGCCCTGCGCCTGGCCTTGCTGAGTGATCGTCTGGATGTGATTGGCACTGACCATGCACCGCATACCTGGGCGCAAAAACAGTTGGAGTATCGTGAGGCGCCCGCGGGTTTGCCCCTGGTGCAACACGCGCTGCCGGCGCTGTTGGAGTTGGTGGCCGATGGGCTGGTGCCGCTGACCACCCTGGTGGCCAAGACCAGCCACCGGGTCGCCGACCTGTTTGCCATCCCCGACCGGGGTTATCTACGCGAAGGGTATTGGGCCGACCTGGTGTTGATCAAACCTGAGCCCGAAGGAAAGCCGGTCAGGGATGAACCGATTCTTGCCCGCTGCGGCTGGACGCCGTTCGCCGAACGTAGCTTTCGCCACAGCGTGAGCACCACCCTGGTCTCCGGCCACCTGGCCTGGCACAACGGCCAGGTGGTCGACAGCTGCCAGGGTTTGCCCCTGCATTTCCTAAGGTAGGCGCGAGCTCGCTCCCACAGGTTAAGCGCGAGGCTTGACCGTACCGCAATCGTTGCCCAGCCATTGGGCGTGGGTGTCCAGGCTGCCCTTCTGCTGAACGCCGGTGGCATTGAAGGTGCCGTTGACGGTGGTGATGAATTCTTTCTGGCTCTGGAAGGTAGCGACGCCGGTGCCCTGGGCTTTCGGGCAACTGAAACGGAATTTCCACTGGTTACCGGTCTTGTCGGTCACTTCCTGTTTGCAGCCCGATTGCGGGTCCGTCAGGGGGATTGAATCAGAGGCGACTTGTGCCGGGGTGAGGCACACCTGCACGCCTTTGCCGGCCATGGTGATGCCTTGCTTTTCCAGCATGGCGCGCTGTTCGGGGGTCATCTGTTGCTTGAGCTGACCGAGGATCAGCGACAGGTCCGGCAGGTCCTGGTTATCGACTTTCATGTTGCTGGTGGTCAACTCCCACAAGCCCGGCGCCAGCATCTGCGCCTGCGCTGCCACCGGCAACGACAAACCAACAACCATGGCCAAACCAAGCAGACGAGCATTCATCGGGTAACTCCTGGGCAATTGTGGGCGTTAGACGCCGCAAAAGTGCCAGTGTTGCACGGCAAATAAAATAGCGACATTCGCAGCCGTTCATGGTCTGTTAGGCATTGGATTGCCTGGAGTACCGTCGTCCATGGATTTCTTTGGCCCGCACCTGCTCGCCTACTTCATCGCCACGCTGCATTTTCTGGGGACGCTCGCCGCGATCCACGCGGTGCTGACCGTCAGGACCGCCCAAGGCTCGATCGCCTGGGCCCTGTCACTGATGTTCATGCCCTATCTCACGCTGATTCCCTACCTGATTTTTGGCCGCAGCACCTTCGACGCGTACATCCAGGCCCGTCGCCAGGCCAATCAGGAAATGCACACCGCCATCACCGAGCTGAACTGGCGCCCCTGGGTCGAGGAGGCTCTCGCCGCGCGCAACTCCAGCGCCTACGCTTCGTTGCGCGCCATGCCCAAACTGGGGCGCATGCCGTGCCTGGCGAACAATGAAGTGCACCTGCTGATCAATGGCGAGGCAACCTTCAGTGCGATCTTCGAGGCCATTCGCAACGCAAAAACCGCCGTGCTGTTTCAGTTCTTCATCATTCACGACGATGAACTCGGCCGCCAATTGCAGAGCCTGTTGAAGGAAAAAGCCGCTCAAGGCGTGGGCATCTACGTACTGTACGACCGCATCGGCAGCCATGCCCTGCCCCATCGCTACGTGCAATCGCTGCGCGACGCCGGGGTGCAGGTCAAGGCATTCGCCACCCGCAGCGGTTGGCTCAATCGTTTCCAGGTCAACTTCCGCAACCATCGCAAGATCGTGGTGGTGGACGGTATCACCGGGTTCGTCGGTGGGCACAACGTGGGCGATGAATACCTGGGCAAAAAACCGCCGCTGGCGCCGTGGCGCGATACCCATGTGCAAGTTACCGGCCCGGTAGTGGCCTGCCTGCAGGAGTCGTTTGCCGAGGACTGGTTCTGGGCCGCGCGCGAGTTGCCGCCGCTGATCCTGCCGGACGCCTACCCCGAAGACGGCGTGCTCTGCCAATTGCTCGCCAGCGGCCCGGCCGATCCATATGAAACCTGTTCGCTGTTTTTCGTCGAGGCCATCCATGCGGCAACCGAGCGCGTATGGATCACCAGCCCGTATTTCATCCCCGACGAAGCGGTCTTCGCCGCCCTGCGCCTGGCGGTCCTGCGCGGGGTGGATGTGCGCCTGCTGCTGCCATCGCGACCCGACCACCGCATCGTGTATGCCGCGTCCAGCCTGTATGCGATCGAAGCGGTGCGCGCCGGTGTCCGGGTGTTCCGCTACACGCCAGGCTTTCTGCATCAGAAGGTGGTGTTGGTGGACAGCGAGATCAGCGCCATCGGCAGCGCCAACATGGACAACCGCTCGTTCCGGCTGAATTTCGAAGTGATGTTGCTGACGGTCGACGAAGCCTTCGCCAAACAGGTGGAACAGATGCTGCTGGACGACTTCGCCCTGGCCCACGAGGTCAGCCAGGAAGAAAGCCGCGAGACCCGCCGCCTGCAACAACTGGGCATGCGGGTGGCGCGCTTGATCTCACCGATTCTCTAACGGCCAATGCGGTAAAAAAATGTGGGAGGGAGCTTGCTCCCTCCCACAGCTGGATCTCCACCTTTCTGGAACATCAGCTCAGCGATAGATGTCTTCCCGCGTCCACGGCAGTTCATGGCTGCCATCCGCGTGAGGCTTCACCGCGAGGATCTGGTGCAGGTTGATCCAGCCCCGGGCAAACGCATAAGCACACCCCGCCAGGTACAAGCGCCAGATGCGCAACGCCTGCGCCGGCACCATCTTCGCCGCCGCTTCCAGATTGTCTTCCAGGCGCTCGCTCCAATGGTCCAGGGTGCGGGCGTAATGCAGGCGCAGGCTTTCGACGTCGACCACTTCCAGCCCGACTTCGCTGATCTCGGCGGTCATCATCGCCAGGTGCGGCAGTTCGCCGTTGGGGAAAACATAACGCTCGATAAACTCCCCAGCGCCACGGCCCACAGGCCGGCCGTCGGTGTGCTTGGCGGTAATGCCGTGGTTCATCACCAGGCCGCCTTCGCGCACGGCACCAAACAGGGTCTTGCAGTATTGCGCCAGGTTGGCGTGGCCGACGTGTTCAAACATGCCCACGCTCACCACTTTGTCGAAACGACCATCCTGGGGCAGGTCGCGGTAGTCGAGCAGTTGCAGGTCGATCTGGTCTTCCAGACCCTCGGCTTTTACCCGCTCCTTGGCCAACGCCAGCTGTTCCTTGCTCAGGGTGATACCAAACACTTTCACCCCGAACTCACGCGCCGCGAAACGTGCCAGCCCGCCCCAGCCGCAGCCTACGTCGAGCAGGTACTCGCCTGGCTGCAAGCGCAACTTGCGGCACAGGTGGCGGAATTTGTCTTGCTGGGCCTGATCGATGGATTCGCTGCCGGTTTCGAAATACCCGCAGGAGTACGCCATGTCCTGGTCCAACCACAGCTGGTAGAACTCGTTGGACAGGTCGTAATGGTAGGAAATAGCCGCGGCGTCGGTGGCCTTGTCGTGGATCGAACGCACCGGCAGACTCGCGCCGTCGTCCTCGACCAGGGCATGACTCAACTCATCACAGACCCGGATCACTTCGCTGATGGAGCCTTCCAGCTCCAGTTTGCCCTCGACGAAGGCTTCACCCAACGAGTCGAGTGTGGGATGGGTCAGTTGGGGCACGACCGTGGGGTCCTTCACCACGATAGTCACACTGGGCTCGGGGCCCAAGTTGAATTCATGGCCATCCCAGAGTCGAAGACGCAGCGGCAGCTGAAGATTCTGTAAGGCCGGTGGAAGTTGCGCGAGCATGAGTAGTCCCCCCTTGTTTCAGACGTCTGGAATGAGGGTAGACCATCCCAAGAAAAGTAGGAGGCTATCGATTTGATAGCGCTTTTCTATGGGGCTCGGCGTTGGAGCAAACCGTCCTGGATCCACTGTTTCAGCCACGTAACCGCTTGCAGCGGTGCACCCTCTCCATAAGTGACTGCCAGTTGCGCACACAGTTCTGCGAAGGTCCAACCGGTCGTCACCATGCCTGCCAATGCAAAGGCTTCTGCGGGTTCCAGGCTGCGGTAACGGCACACATTCTGATCGCGCCATACCAGGCAGATCTGTGCGAGGTCCAAGGTGTGGCTGTCGGGGAAATCCGCGCCATCCTTGCTGGCACGCCAGATGGCCACGCTGTTGAAGTGGCAGAGTCGCTGCTGGACGGACGGTGTCAGACAGACCTGCAAACCGGGCCAATCCTCGGGCGGCAGGCCCGCCATATCGTTGAGGGTCAGCGGCTCACCCTGGGGTGCATCGAACGCCAGGGTGAAGGCCCACTCCAACTGGGCCAGTTCAACCAACGGCGCACTTTGCTCGGCCACCAGATGCTCGTGGATAAACCCCGCAAACCGCTCACCCAGCCAGCGCAGGCTGTAGTGGGCCGAGGGATAACGACGCACGTAAGCTTGCGTCAGCCGCGCAAACTCCTCATCTCCCAGCCAATACAGGATGGCGCTGAAGTCATGCCGCAACACCTCCTGCAGCCGTGCCAGATAAGCGTTGTGGTAGATCGCCAGGCCGGTGTCTACATCCAGCGTCGGCCCGCCCAATAAAGTCGCGGCAAAGCCACTGTTGGCATCCGGCGTCTGCGCTGACAAGTGCTGCTCAAAGGCCAATTGCCAGTCGGTCAGGCGCATAACGACCTCCTGGCCAAGGCTGCGGCGCCCAACTCCCGGGCCTTTTCCAGCTCGGTGAGCAGTTCTTCGAACGGCGGGAAATGGTCATCGCGCTCCAACAGCGTCGAGACCGGCCCCAAATGCTCCAGGGTCTGTTGATACAACGCCCACACCGGGTCGCACACTGGGTGGTCGTGGGTATCGACTACGTAGTCGCCATAATCCATATGCCCGGCCAGATGCAGCTGGCGGATGCTGTCGGGCGGCAGGTTGCGGATGAAGGTCCAGGCATCGAAGCCATGGTTGCGTGCACTGACATACACGTTGTTAACGTCCAGCAGCAGCTGGCACCCCGACAAGTGGGCAAGGGCATTGAGGAATTCCCATTCGGTGAATTCATCCGCCTTGGAACGCACATAGCTGGAGACATTTTCCAGCACCAACGGGCGCTGCAATACATCCTGCACTTGGCGAACGCGAGCAGCCACATAGCAGAGGCTTTCTTCGGTGTAAGGCAGGGGCAGCAGGTCATGCAACTGGTGCGCACTGCCACGGCTCCAGCACAGGTGATCGGAAATCCACGCGGGCTGGATGCGCTCGGCGAGCTGCTTGATGTGTTTCAGGTAGTCCATATCGACGGGGTGGGGGCCGCCGATGGACAGGGACACACCATGCATCACCAAGGGGTAACGCTCGGCTATCGCGTCCAGGTAGTACAAGGCTTTGCCGCCCTGCACCAGATAGTTCTCGGAGATCACTTCGAACCAATCCACGGCTGGCGATTGTTCGAGGATCTGCTGGTAGTACTCACTGCGTAAACCCAGGCCATAACCCAGACTTGGAAGGGACGCGGACATGACTCACTCCTGGGGAAAGTGTCCGCAGCGACGGGGGCTGCCGCTGCGGTTGCACTCGTTTGCCGGTTATTCGCCGACTTTGCCGCCCGCCGCGTCACAGGCGGCCTTGGTCATGGCCTTGAAGCCGTGGCCCTTGCAGACCGCCTGGCCTTTGCAGGCGTTTTCAGCGGTTTTGCAGTCGTTCATGCCTTTGCAGGACGTCACGCCGTAGCAATGCACTTGCGCATCTGCGGCTTGTACCTGGGTCGCAACACCAGCAAACATAGTGGCGGCGGCCATCGCCAGGGCAGCACCAGCAGCAGCGGATTTAATGTTCATTCTCGTATTCCTCATGATCGGTAGTGGCGTCGGTCTGAACGGAGTGCTCAGTCTCGACACAGCACTAGAGTGAGGCCCCTTATCGGCGTTACAGTCGTGTGCAAATATTTCTGAAATTAATCCTCAAGCTTCGACAGCGGCTCCTGAAACCGCAGTAAACGCCCGGCATTGCCCAGTACCAGCAAGGTGCTGAGGTTATGCAGCACCGCCGCAATCATCGCCCCCGCAGCGCCCAGCCAGCCAAAGGCGGCAAACACCACGATGGCCAACGTCCAGCCCAGGCCGATGACCACATTGACCTGCAACGTACGCCGGCACTGGCGACTCAAGCGCACACAAGTGCCCAGGCGCCGCAGGTCGCTGCCGATCAACACCACATCCGCCGAGGCCAGGGCAATGTCCGCCCCGCCCGCCCCCATGGCCACGCCAACCACGCCAGCCTTGAGCGCCAGGGAATCGTTGATCCCATCACCGACCACCATGGGCCGGAAGCCGCTGCCGATTTCCCCCAGCACGCGGTTGAGCTTGTCTTCCGGCAACGCCTGGGCTTCGACATCGCTGATGCCCACCTCCAGCGCCAGGCTGTCGGCCACGCTTTGACGGTCGCCGGTCAGCAGCAGTTGGCGACCCAGGCCCAAATCCCGCAACTCTTGCAGGGCTTGGCGGGCTTCCGGCTTGACGCTGTCGGCCAGCAGCAGCCAGGCCAGAAACTGCCCGTTCAGGGCCAGCCCGGCAATCGGGCCGTCATGGTTCGGCACCGTCGTCGTGACAATACCCAATTGCTCGAACAACTCGGGACGGCCCAACGCCGCTTCGCCCTGCTCGGTGTGTGCCACGACGCCCAGGCCCTGGCGCTCGCGGATATCCGTGAGCGCCAGCATTTGTGCCTGAGTCGCCAACCCCGCCAACGCACGGCTGACTGGGTGGCTGCTGGCCGAACCGAGGCTGGCCGCAAGGTTGAGCAGCGCCTGGAGGTCGGTCGACGAGGTTTCGATGGACTGCAAACGCAGGGTGCCAAAAGTCAGGGTGCCGGTCTTGTCGACCACCAGCGAGGTCAGGTCCGCCAACTCTTCGAGGAACGCCGAGCTGCGAATCAGGATCCCATGCCGGGCCGCCACGGCGATCCCGGCAATCGCCGTCGCCGGTGCCGACAGCACCAGGGCGCACGGGCACGCCGCCACCAGCACCGCGAGCATCGCCTGGGCGTCATTGGTCACAAACCAGGTCACTGCCGCCAGCAGCAACACCAGCACCATATAGCTGCCCGCGTAACGCTCCAGCAGCCGCGTGATTGGCGGCTTGGAACGTTCGGCGTTCTGCATCAGCGCGATGACTTTGCCCAGGGTCGACTCATTGCCGGTGCGCGTCACTTGCAGGCGCAACAGGCCATCGAGGTTGATCGCCCCGCCAAACACCTGCACCCCCACACTGGCTTCCAACGGCACTGACTCGCCGGTGATCGGCGCCGTGTCCAGGCTCGCCTGGCCCGACAGAACCACGCCATCGGCGGGCACGCGATCACCGGCACGCACCTCGACGATATCGCCGGTGCTCAGCGTGCCGTTATCCACTTCGATGATGCTGCCGTCGGCCTGCACCCGCCGCGCATGGCTGCGGGTCAGTTTACCCAGGGCATGAATCGCCTCCTGGGAGCCGATCACGCTGCGCTCTTCCAAGACGTGGCCGAAGATCATGATGATCGGCAGCAGCGCGGCGGTCAGCAGATCGCCGGTTGCCCAGGCGCCGAGCATCGCCAGGGCGATCAGTTGGTCGGTAATGCCATGCAGGCTGGGAAAACGCAGGCTGTACCAGGCCGAGCGCATCACCGGCACCGCCACCAGCAACGACGCCACACCGAGCAACAACTGACTGACGCCGGTCTGGTCCGGCGCCAGCCAGCGCCATACCAGCCCCAGCATCAGCAAGCCCAGGGCGAGCATGGCCAGGGTCAATTGCCGGGCAGCGCTGCGCTGTTCGGCGGAGGTCAGCATAGGTGCGCTCATTGTTCGGCTCCCTGGATGATCAAGCGGGAGTCGTCTTTAGGATCGACCGTGGTCACCGAACCGGCCTGGCCGAGAATCGTCGGCATACGCTCGCGGTACAGGCGCAACAGCAAGCCCGGGTCTTTGACCTGGGCCAGGCTGGCGACCGTGGCGGTTTGCGCCTGGGCATTGGCCAGGCGTTCACTGGCCTGGGCGTGGGCAACTTGCACCAGGCGGTCGGCCTGCTGGTTGGCGGTCTGGGTGAGTTTCTCCGCTTCGGTCCGGGCGTTTGCCACGGCTTTGTCGGCTTGTTGACTGGCGGTGAGTACGGCGTTGAATGCGTTCACCGCCGGGCCCGGCAGGCTCGATTGCACATCGACCCGCGTCACCTCGATGCCCAGCCCCAGGCCGGTGGCGGCCAACTCGGCCAGGCGCTTGTTGATGCCTTGCACCAAGTCACCCCGCAGCCGCTCGCGACGCTCGGCGGCGCCATTGTCGGTGCCGATCAATTCGGGGCGCGCCACCAGGATCGTGTCCAGATCACGCGCCGCCGTCAGGGCCACGGCGCTGCGGGTCACCAGGCGATCCAGGGCGGGCAGCACATGCGCGCCCTGCAACACAAAGGCGTAGGGCTCGGTGACCTTGTAGAACACCCGGACATCCAGTTGCACCACACCGGCATCGCCGGTCAGCAAATAGCCGGAGCCAGCCAGGGCATCGCTCAAGGGCGTGGCGAAACTGGCCACGCGATCAGCCTGCACCGCCGCATCGGAACGCAACAGGTTCTCCACCCGACGCTCGATTACCCGGTCGGCCGCCGGCAATAACACCACCTGCTCGAACGGCTGCGGCCAGGCCAGCAGCAGCCCGGCATTCTGGATGCGGTCGAGGGCGCCGAAGTGCAGCACCACGGCGCGGTTCTGCGGGTCGATCTGCCGCACGTTGGAAAACGCCCATGCCAACGCGGCCAACACGGTCACCGCGTACAACGCCAGGAACGTCAGGCGCCCGGCCTGGATCCAGGGGCTGTCCGGGCTGTCACGCTCGGTCATGGCTGAACGTCCTTGGGCCCGTCCACCAACGCGCGAAAGGGCGCAGCGTCGGTGCGCAGGATGATTTTAGTGCCAGGGGTCACGACCGTGCCCAGGGTATCCAGGGAGCGCAGCAGGTTATACAGCTGCGGATTGCCGGCGTAGGCACGTCCATAAATCTGCGCGGCTTCGACCCGTGACTGGGCTTCGATGTCGGCGGCTTTCACCGTCGCATCGGCCTGCACGATCCGCGCGTCACGCTCCGCCGCGGAGCGAATCTGCGCGGCCTCGCGCTTGCCCACGGCCGTGCGTTCGGTGGCGATGGTTTCACGCTCGGCACGCATGCGGTCGACGGTGGCGGTCAGCGTGACCGACGGCAACGTCAGGCGCTCGATCCCCACCTGCGCCACACGTACGCCATAGGTGGTGAGCAATTGTTGATCAATCTGCTGGCGCAACTGCGCCTCGAAATCGGCGATGCGCACCTGGCTGGCGTCGGTGTTGATCAAGCTCGACAGGTCAAAACTGGCCGCCGTGGTTTCCAGTGCCGAGCCGACGAAGGTGCGAATCTGCCGCGCCGCCTCATCCGGCTGGTTCTGCACGGCGCGCATAAAGCGCTGCACATTGTCGGCATCGCCCTGCACCTGCCACGCCACATAGGCCTGCACGATAATCCGCAGGCCGTCGCGCGTGCCCACATCCTGCAGGCCGCTGGAGGTGGTGCGCAGGCGCAAGTCCACCGGGATCGCCGCTTCGAACGGCGCCGGCCAGCGCCAGCCCAGGCCCGGTTCCAGCAACACCCGCGATGGGTTGCCGAAGCGGGTAATCACCGTGGCCTCGCCGGAGCGCACCTGCACCAGGCTCGCCGCCGCCACCGCAAACAGCACCAGCAACAACGCCCAGGCCATACGCCGCCAAGGGAAAGGCCCCGCCACCTGTTCATCACCGTGATGATGGTGATGGTGGCCGTGGTGGTGACCATGATCGTGAGAATGAGCGCTCAACAGACAGACTCCTTATTGAACGGCTTTACGCGGCAGCGAAGGGTCGGCCGGCAAAGTAAAAGAACGCAGATCAATCGTCGGTGCACCTTCGGCGCCCAGGCGGTGATCCAGAATAAGCAGCTTGGCGTGGGCCAGGCCCAGGCTGAGTTGGCCCAGGTACTGTTCCAGCACAAAGGCCCGACCGGCCGTGGCGTAGGCCTTTTGTTCGGCGGTAAAGCGCAGGTCGGCCGCTTGGGCGCCGGCATTCACTTCACGCGCGGTGGCCAAGGCCTGGTCGCGGGCGGTGCTGGCTTGCAGCAAGGCCTGGTTGGTGTGTTCGCTGGCGGCGCCGCGCTCGCGGGAGATCAGGGCCTGGGCGCCGATCTGCGCGGCTTGCACGCCGTGGTAGGCATTGGCGGCGCCGGCTGGTGGGTGGATGGCTTCCACGACGGTGGCGAGGATTTCCACACCGCTGTCGAGTTTCTGCAAATCCGCCTGCACGGCGCGGCCGATTTCGTCGGCCAGGCGGGTGCGTTGTTCGCCGAGCAATTCGTCGAGGGTACGCGAAGCAAAATCGTGCACCAGGATGCGGCTGGCGGTGCTGCGGATCAGGGTCGGCACATCCGCACTGTTATAGGTGGCGGCGAGTGCGGCCTGGTCGGTGAGGCCAATGCGGTAAACGAAGCGCACATCCATGTTGACGATCTGGAAGCTCTGTTTATCGCCGCTGCTGCTGGCGATCACCTGGGATTTGTCATTCACATGGCTGGCGTCCCACAGCCGATTGGCAATCAGCGGTGCCGGGCCTTCGGCAGGCGCCAACTCCGGTGCGGCGGTCTCGCTGACGCTGGTGGCCAACTCATGCACCACGCCGTTCTCGATGCTTAACACACGACCCAAGGGCCACGGCAACCCGGCATGCAGGCCAGGGCCGAACACCTCGACGGGTTTGCCAAAGCGTTCATAAATCCCACGGCCTTGCAGGGGCACTTCATGCACGCCAGTCAGCGCCCAGCCGACCGCCAGCACCACCAGCAACACCGGCAAAAACGCCCGGCGCATGTAGGTAAACGCCCAGATCTGGCGCAGGTCGATGCCGAAGCGGTTGTGTAATTCGTGCTGCAACGCCAGCAGCGGTTGTGGCGGCCAGCGCAGCAACCCGGCGATGAAGCTTTGCGCCATCAGGCGTGGTTCAAGGCGCGGCTGGCGCGGGCTGAACAGCGACAGCACGCCTCTTAATAGAAACTCCAGCGCCACCAGCGCCGGCAACAGCCCGACCAGCACCGCCAGTCGTAACGGCCAGACCGACTCAGCCCCGGCAAACAGCAGGCAAATGGCACTGACCACCAGGCAGGTAATCCCGACCCGGCTCAATTGCGCCAGTTGCGCGGCTTCCGGCCATTGGGCCGTGGTTTCCTGAGCCAGGCGCCGTTCGAACACCAGCAAGCCAAACGCCAGCGCCAACGCCAATGCCGCCCCCACGCTGGCCGCTTGGCCCACAGGCGCCGAGGGCAGGGCCAGGTTCCAGAATTCGAGGATGCTGACCAGCGCCAGCAGCGACCAGCCGCCCAGCCACAACACTGGCGCACCGATCTGCCGGCCAAAGTGCCCCAGAAGGCGGGTGTAAAGGCCCGTTTCTTCAACCGGTAACTCAACCGCGGGCTCTTCCAGCGCCTGGGCACGCCAATCGGCCACCCACCACGCCGACTGCAGCCCCGCCACCAGCACCAGCAGGGCCGATGCACAGTTGATCAACACCACCGGCCAGATCGACACAGGTGCAAACAGCGCGACAAACAACGCCAGCACCCAACCGACAACGGCCAGCACCGTCAGGCTGATACCGGCTTGCCGCAATCGGCGGGCATGGAACAGCCCCTGCTGAAAACGCGGCAGGCCTTCAACCGAAGCGCCGTCCGCCTCTAGATCCACTTGCATGCCAACACGTCCGCCTGTACACAATTCGTTACGATATAACACGCGGCGTGAAATTTTTGTTCGTTAAACAGCGTTTTTAAGCTGCACACAAATCTCCTGTGGGAGGGGCTTGCTCCCGATGGCGGTTGATCAGCCAGCACCTGCATCGACTGACAGACCGCTATCGGGAGCAAGCCCCCTCCCACATTTGTCCCTCAGTGCTTTCCAGATCGTGACTAAACCCCCATAAACACGAGCCATCACTGGTGCACGCCATGAATAATCGGCACACTCCAAGCAGTTTTTCGCGGGCTCTCGGACAAGGAAGCGTCACCCCCCCATGATTTCTATCTATCAGCTCAAACCGCGGTTTCAGAACCTGCTGCGCCCACTCGTGCAGCGCCTCTACGACAATGGCACCACGGCCAACCAGATCACCGTGCTGGCCGGGGTCATTTCCCTGCTGGTCGGCCTGTTGATCGCCAGCTTCGCCCAACACCTGTGGCTGTTTGCGCTGATCCCGCTGTGGATGATCCTGCGCATGGCCCTCAACGCCATCGACGGCATGCTCGCCCGGGAATTCGGCCAGCAGTCGCGTTTGGGCGCCTACCTCAATGAACTGTGCGACGTGATTGCCGACAGTGCGCTGATCCTGCCCTTCGCGCTGATCCCCGGCGTGAGCCTGGTGCCGGTGCTGCTGGTGGCGCTGCTGGCGGTGTTCAGTGAATACGCTGGCGTGCTGGGGCCGATGGTCGGCGCCTCACGGCGCTATGACGGGCCGATGGGCAAGAGTGACCGTGCGTTCGTCCTCGGCGTGCTGGCCACCGGTGTGGCGCTCGGCTGGCTCGGCGCCGGCTGGGTCGACACGGTGATGTGGCTGGTCGCCGCCCTGCTCGCCTACACCCTGGTCAACCGGGTGCGCCAGGGCCTGAAAGAAGAACAACACATCTCCCCTTCTGCATAAGGATTTTGCAATGCGCGAACAGCAAGAGCACACCTTCAGTACCCATGACGGCGTCGAGCTTTTCTACCGTCATTGGCCGGCCAGCGCGCCTGCGGACGGCGAGCCGCGCAAGGCGATCCTGCTGTTTCACCGTGGCCATGAGCACTCGGGCCGTATCGCGCACCTGGTGGATGAACTGGACCTGCCGCAGTTCGATTTCTTCGCCTGGGACGCCCGTGGCCACGGCCAATCGCCTGGCGAACGCGGCGACAGCCCGAGCTTCGCTACCAGTGCCCGCGATGTGCAGACCTTCCGCGACCATATCGGTGCCACCTATGGCATCGAGGAAGAACAGTGTGCCGTGATCGCCCAAAGTGTCGGCGCGGTGATCGCAGCCACCTGGGTGCATGACTACGCGCCGAAAATCCGCGCCCTGGTGCTCGCGTCCCCGGCGTTCAAGGTCAAGCTCTACGTGCCCTTCGCCCGGCCGGGCCTGGCGCTCATGCGCAAATTTCGCGGCAACTTTTTCGTCAACAGCTACGTCAAGGCCAAGTTCCTCAGCCATGACCCGGAGCGCGTAGCGTCCTACGACAGCGACCCGCTGATCACCAAGGCCATCTCGGTAAACGTGCTGCTGGGCCTGTACGAAGCCGCCGACCGGGTTGTCGCCGATGCCCAGGCGATCCAGGTGCCGACCCAATTGCTGATCTCGGGCTCCGACTTTGTGGTGCACCGCAAACCCCAGCAGCAATTTTTCGACCGCCTTGGCAGCCTGAAAAAAGAACTGCATATCCTCCCCGGTTTTTTCCACGACACCCTCGGTGAACGTGACCGCGCAGTGGCCGTGAGCAGCGCCAGGCGTTTTATCCTGCAGAACTTCGCCCACCCGCTGGACCGCGCATCCCTGCTGGACGCCGACAAACTGGGCGCCACCTGCGCCGAATCCGAATCCCTCGCAGCGCCCTTGCCACGCAATTCCCTGCGCGACCTGTACTGGCGCCTGACCCGCGCCAGCATGGGCCTGGGCAAGAACCTGTCGGACGGCGTAAAGCTGGGCTTCGACACCGGCTTCGATTCCGGCAGCACCCTGGACTACGTGTACCGCAACACGCCCACCGGCAAGGGCGGGCTGGGGCGCATGATCGACACCAACTACCTCAACTCCATCGGCTGGCGCGGTATTCGCCAGCGCAAGCTGAACGTCGAGGAACTGCTGCGCCTGGCCATGGCCAAGCTGAGGGATGAACAGCGCGAAGTGCGCATCGTCGACATCGCGGCCGGTCATGGGCGCTACATTCTTGAAGCCTTGCAGGGCGTGTCGCCGCTGCCGGAATCAATCCTGCTGCGCGACTACAGCGACATCAACGTGCGCGATGGTGGCGCGCTGATTCGTGAGAAAGGCCTGGGAGACATCGCGCAGTTCGTCAAAGGCGATGCGTTTGACCGCTTGGATTTGGCGGCACTGCAACCCAAGCCGACGCTGGCGGTGGTGTCCGGGCTGTATGAACTGTTTGCCGATAACGCCATGGTCGGTGGTTCGTTGGCCGGCCTGGCTGAAGCCGTGGAGCCCGGCGGTTACCTCGTATACACCGGCCAACCGTGGCACCCGCAACTGGAACTGATCGCCCGCGCACTGACCAGCCATCGCCAGGGCCAGGCCTGGGTGATGCGTCGTCGCAGCCAGGCGGAAATGGACCAACTGGTAGAAGCAGCGGGCTTTCGCAAGATCACCCAGCGTGTGGATGAGTGGGGCATCTTTACCGTGTCCCTGGCCCAGAAGATCTGACCATGCGCGAACCCGGTTTATTGAAACCAGCGGTCTTGTGGCTGCTGTTGTTGGCGCCGCTGTTTTTCAGCACTTACGGCTTCGCCACGTGGGTCACCAGCCAGCGCAGCGACGTCGGCACCCTGGTGTTCGGCTGGGAAACCCATATGCCGTTCTGGGCCTGGACCATCGTGCCCTATTGGTCCATCGACCTGCTCTACGGTTTCTCCCTGCTGCTGCCCAACAGCCGCCATGAGCTGAAGCAACACGCGTTGCGCCTGCTCAGCGCGCAGGTCATCGCCGTGAGTTGCTTCCTGATCTGGCCGCTGCGCTTCACCTTCGAGCGGCCGGAACTGGATGGCGTGTTCGGCTGGCTGTTTGCCGTGCTGGCGGGTTTCGACAAACCGTTCAACCAGGCGCCCTCGCTGCATATCGCGCTGCTGGTGATCCTGTGGGTCATGTATCAGCGCCACACCCAAGGAATGTGGCGCTGGCTGGTGCATGGCTGGTTCGCCTTGATCGGTATTTCGGTGCTGACCACTTATCAACATCACTTTATCGACTTACCCACAGGCGCCCTCGCCGGCTGGATCTGCGTGTGGCTGTGGCCGGTGGAACATCCAATCCCCTGGCTGAATGCACGGCTGACCCGGGATTCGAAGCGCTGGCGCTTGGGCCTGCGCTATGGGCTTGGGGCGTTGGCACTGGTGATGCTCGCGTTTTCCCTGGGCGGCGCCTGGTTATGGCTGCTCTGGCCGGCCGTGTCCCTGGGCTTGATCAAGGCGAATTACCTGGTGCTCGGCGCGTCGGGCTTTCAGAAACGCAGCGATGGCCGGCTCACACCCGCAGCGCGTTGGCTGTATGCCCCCTACCTGGCCGGGGCGTGGATAAATTCGCGCCTGTGGACACGCAAACACCCACAGCCGGACCTGATTGTGGATAACGTGTGGCTGGGGCGGATTCCCAGTGCGAACGAGCAGGATTCATTCAGCGCCATCGTCGACCTCTGTGCCGAATTGCCGATCAATCCACAGGGCCGCGCGTATCAAAGCATCCCCGTGCTGGACCTGATCGCCCCGACACCCGCCGAATGCCAGCAAGCCGCTGAGGCCATCGAGCGCCTGCGTTCAAGCGGCCCGGTGCTGGTGTGCTGCGCCCTCGGCTACTCACGTAGCGCCACCGCCGTCGCCGCCTGGCTGCTGCACAGTCGGCGCGCCGCCACGGTGGACCAAGCGCTGGCTATTATTCGTACAGCGCGGGCCCATGTGGTCCTGCATCCTGCTCATCGTCAAGCGTTGGAGGGTTTACCCCATGCCCGCTGATATGGAACTCCAGGTGGTCGCCAGCCTGCTGCGCCGTGGCCGTTCACTGGATCAGTTATCCACAGGCCTGACCGTGGCCGGTGTGCTATTTGGCTTGGCCCAATTACTGATGGCGAGTGTTTCAACCCTCTGCCTGCTGCTCAGCCTGTGGATGATTATCCTCGGGCTGCTGCAAAAGTACTGGGCGCTGCGCGTGGCCTTCGACGCCGACCTGTTCGCCCTGCTGGCCCGCGATACCGAGCGCACTGCGGACCTCGACCAAGCCCTGCAAGCCCTTGGCCTGCAATCGGCCAAGCGTGCCGGCCGGCCCTGGACCGAGCGCCGTCGCGGCGCCCTCAAATTGCTGCGCAAACAAGCCTGGCTGCTGGGCGCGCAAGCGCTGCTGACCCTCGCCGTGATCCTCGCCAGTCCCTGGCTGCCTTTCGCCGGATAAGGAATTCCCATGTTCGAACCCGTGGTCGCCACGCTCATTACCTCCATGGCCCGCACCGTCACCGGCGCCCGCAGCCTGTGGCTGGGTTGCGCGCCAGTGCCGGTGCAACGTATCTATTTCGCCAACCACAGCAGCCACGGCGACTTCGTACTGCTGTGGGCCTCGCTGCCGCAGAACCTGCGCAAATTCACGCGCCCGGTGGCCGGCAGTGATTACTGGAATAAAAGCGCCCTGCGCCGCTACATCATCAACCGCGTGTTCAATGGCGTGCTGATCGACCGCGAGCGCAAAGACCCTGTGGATAACCCCTTGCAGCCCATGCTCGCCGCGCTGGAAAGCGGCGACTCGCTGATCATCTTTCCCGAGGGCACGCGCAACCTGGAGGACGGCTTGCTGCCGTTCAAAAGCGGCATCTACCATCTGGCCAAAAGTTACCCACAGGCTGAATTGATCCCGGTGTGGATCGCCAACCTCAACCGGGTCATGCCCAAGGGCCGCGTGCTTCCGCTGCCTTTGCTGTGCACCACCAGCTTCGGCGCCCCCTTGCAATTGGAAGAAGGCGAAGACAAAGCCGCGTTCCTTGCCCGAACCCGCGACGCCCTGCTCGCCCTCGCCCCGGAGCACTCCTGAGATGGATAGCCAAACCCTGATGTTATTCGGCGGCATCGGCGCGATCCTGGTGCTCGCCTCGCTGATCGGCCTGATCCTCAAACTGCGCACCCGTGGCACCCCCAATGCGGTGATCGACAACCTCAACGCGCGCATCAACGCCTGGTGGGTGATGGTGGTGGTCATCGGCATCGCCTTCTGGCTCGGTACTGGCGCGGTGATCCTGCTGTTCTACGCAGTGTCGTTCTACGCCCTGCGCGAATTCCTCACCCTCACGCCCACCCGGCGCAGCGACTACCCGGCCCTGGTGGCCGCGTTCTACCTGGCATTGCCGCTGCAATACCTGCTGATCTACTCGGACTGGTACGGGTTGTTCTCGATCTTTATCCCGGTGTACGTGTTCCTGCTGCTGCCGATCCTGGCCTCCCTCGGCGGCGACACCACGCACTTCCTCGAACGCGCCTCCAAAGTGCAATGGGGACTGATGATCGCAGTGTTCTGCGTGTCCTTCGTGCCCGCCCTGCTGACCCTCGACATCCCCGGCTACGAAGGCCGCAACCTGCTGCTGATCGCCTACCTGGTGATCGTGGTGCAACTCTCGGACGTGCTGCAGTACGTGTGCGGCAAGCTGTTCGGCAAACGCAAGATTGCGCCCAACCTGTCGCCATCGAAGACTGTGGAAGGCTTTGTCGGCGGGATTCTGTTGTCATCCCTGATCGGTGCGGCGCTGTGGTGGACCACGCCGTTCAACCCGTGGCAGTCGTTCCTGATCGCCTTGCTGATCAACCTGCTCGGCTTCGCCGGCGGCATCGTCATGTCGGCAATCAAGCGCGACCGGGGGGTGAAGGATTGGGGGCATATGATCGAAGGGCACGGCGGGATGCTGGATCGCCTGGATTCGGTGTGTTTTGCGGCGCCGATTTTCTTCCACCTCGTGCGCTACTGGTGGACCTGAACTTCTTGAAAGCTAACAAATTGAATTACTTTGTAAGCCTATAGGCAAACAGAATCCTGTATTTTGTTAGCTTATAGGCTTATTTTTTGCGCTTACTGTATGCCTATAGGCTAACATTTATTTCAATATTGATAGCCTATAGGCTTACAAAGGTCTTTCACCATGGGTACTTCCAACCTCTACAAGCTGCGCCTTTCTCAAGTAGAACGCGCTATTGAACCCTTTAACACCGTTAAAGGCGCACCCGTTCCGCCAGGCGGATGGTTGCGGTCTATCAGAGAATCGTTGGGTCGCTCATTAAGAGCCCAGGCCGAAATGGCGGGCGTGTCTTCAGTGACCTTGACCAAGTCTGAGCGCTCCGAAGCTGAGGATCGCATTTCGCTTGCACAGCTAAGAAAGCTCGCGGCAGCACTGGACTGTGAACTCGTGTACGGCCTGGTCCCCAAAAAGCCCCTGCATGAAGTCATCCAAGACCGCGCCGAACTCATGGCCAAGCAAGAAATCCTAGGCGTCGCTCATTCCATGAGCCTCGAAGATCAACGTCCTTCTGATGCCTTCATCGAACGTCAGATTGATGAACGTCGAAAAGAATTGCTCGACGGTCCATGGACACGCCTATGGCAATAGAACTGGAACTTAAACCAGGTCAAACCCCGCTCGATCCGGACGAAGTCGCTGGGCTGAAACCGAGACACATCGCCACCCAAGGCGAATTGGATGAATGGGAGGCGCAAAACATCCTCAAAGCCTCGCGTTGGGTAGCTCGGCAAAAAAAGCTGGATGTGCTGAATGATCATTTCTGCCGCGAACTCCACGTGAAAATGTTCGACGACACTTGGAAGTGGGCCGGTACTTTCCGAAAATCAGATAAAAACATTGGCTGTGACTGGACACAGATTGCCGTCAACTTGCGTCAATTGCTCGACAACGTGGCTTACTGGCTGGAGCACAACGTATTCCTGCCAGAAGAGATTGCCGTGCGCTTTCATCATCGACTTGTGTGGCTACACGCTTTCCCCAATGGCAACGGTAGACATGCTCGCCTCATGACCGATTGCCTGCTGAGGCAATGTGGTCTTGCTCCCTTCTCCTGGGGGCGCGGTAACCTGGTGATCGTGAACGAAGTTCGCCAACGCTACATCCAGGCGCTTCGCGCTGCCGACGCCAATGATTACGCGCTGCTGTTGGCATTCGTGCGCAGCTGACTCGGTAAACATCCCCGCCGTGCGGCGTATCGGTGTCATCTTTTGTATCAAAGACGCGTGTAAGATACGCCGCACTTAGCCAGGGATGCTCACCATGTTCGATTCGCTCAAAGCCATCAGCCGTCGTGTTGTCGGTGTGTTTCTGACTGTGGTGGGGGCCGTTTTTGGCCAATGGCATCCGCCGCTGTGGCTGCGTGCCATCGGCCGTGGCCTGGCGAACCTGGGTAACAAGGCCCGCGCTTATCCGCGCCAGGCCGGTGCCGGCGTGTTGGGCCTGGTGCTGCTGGCGGCCGCTGGCTTCTATGGCTGGCACTGGTACTCCAACCTGCCGCAGCCCCACACCGTGGGCTATTCGCTGCACAAACCCAATCTGACTGACTACACCCAGCAACCGCCGGTTGTGGATAACTTGCAAGTGCGTTTTGCCGAATCGGTGGCCCCGCTGGCCGCCATTGGCAAGCCGGTCACCGAAGGCATCACCCTCAAACCTGGCGTGGCCGGTACCTGGCGTTGGTCCGACGACCGCACTCTGCTGTTCGTGCCGGAGAAAGACTGGCCCATCGAAGCGGGTTATACCCTTGATCTGGCCAGGAAAGGTTTGCTGGCCGATGGCATGCTGCTCAGCCAGTACAGCAGCCAGTTCTCCACCCAGCCGTTCCGCGCCACCCTGGCACAAAACGAGTTGTATCAAGACCCGTCCAACCCAACGCTGAAACAACTGGTGGCGACCTTCCATTTTTCCCATCCGGTCGATGAAGACAGCCTGCGCAAGCGCGTCTCCGTAACCCTCGGCAAAGGCCTGGCCTACCGCGACGCGCAGTTGCCCAACCGTCCGGAAATCAGCTTCGACGAGACTAAGCTCAACGCTTACGTACGCTCCGCCGCCCTGGCCACGCCGCTGGAAAGCACGCCGGTCAGCGCCAAGTTGGATGAGGGCGTCAAAGCCCGCGACGGCGGCAACGCCAGCACCGCGCCGCTGGTGGCGGAAGTCACCGTGCCCGGCCGCTATCGCCTGACCTTTACCGGCGCCGAAGTGAGCTTTGTGGATAACGAGCGCGGTGAGCCTGAGCCGGTGCTGATGTTCAGCAGTTCCAGCGCCGTAGCCGATGACACCATTGCCGGTAAGGTCCAGGCCTGGCTGCTGCCGGAAAAAGCCCAGGACGACACCCGTCCCTATAACAGCAACGACATAGACGACGCCCTGCTGGCCCGTAGCACCAAGGTCACGCTGACCCACGTGCCCAGCGTCGAACCGCTGAACACCCTGCACGCCTTCAAGTTCAAGGCCCCGGCCGGCCGTGCCCTGTATGTGCGCGTGCCCGCCAACCTGGAAGCCATCGGTGGCTACCTGGCGAAAAACCCGACGGCCTCTCTGATCAGCATGCCGGCTTATCCGCGCACCTTGCAGTTCCTGTCCGACGGCGCGTTGCTCAGCCTCAATGGCGAAAAACGCCTGGGTTTCATGGCCCGTGGTGTACCTGGCGCCCATGTGGAAATCGCGCGCTTGCTGCCCAACCAATTGCAGCACCTGGTGGACCAGAGCAGCGGCAGCTTTGCCCGGCCCAATTTCGGCAACGAGTACTTCGACCGCATGGTTGAACGCCAGTCCCTGGATATTGCGCTGTCGTCCTCGGACCCGGCGAAAACCGTCTATGACAACGTCGATCTGAGCCACTACCTCACCGCCAACGGCGGCCGTCGCGGCATTTTCGTGCTCAAGCTCAGCCCTCAGGATGAGCCGGCCGAGCGCACGTTCGACTATTCGCGCAGCACCACCTCTGACCTGCGCTTTATCGTGGTCACCGACCTCGGCATCATCGCCAAGCGCTCCAGCGATGGCAGTCATGACGTGTATGTGCAGTCCATCGGCAACGGTTCGCCGGTGTCCGACGCCCAGGTCGACATCATTGGCCGCAACGGTCTGCCCGTGAGCAGCGGCCACACCGACAGCGAAGGCCACGTGCATTTCGCCAAGCTGGATGAACTGCGCCGTGAGAAAACGCCGCTGATGTATGTGGTCACTCGCGGCAATGACCAATCGTTCCTGCCGATCGCCCGTCAGTCGCAGCAGCTGGATTTGTCGCGCTTCGACGTAGGCGGTTTGGAAGAAGACGGCGCGATTGATCGCCTCAGTGCCTACCTGTTCACCGACCGTGGCCTTTACCGCCCTGGCGAAACCGCGCACCTGGGCATGATCGTGCGCAGCGGCAACTGGAAAGGTGCCCTGCAAGGCCTGCCCGTGGAGTTGCAGATCACCGACCCACGTGGCCTTGAAGTGATTCGCCAGCCGCTGAAACTGTCTGCCAGCGGTTTTGAAACCTTTGATTTCCCCAGCAGCGAAGTCGCCCCCGCCGGGGATTACACCGCGACCTTGCAGTTGATTGGCCAGAAACAGACCCGCACCGACCTGGGCAGTGTCAGCTTCAAGGTTCGTGATTTCGAGCCGGACCGCATGAAGGTCAGCCTGAGCTTGCATGACACCCCGGTGCAAGGCTGGATTCCACCGGACCAGGTGGTGGCCAAGGTCACCGCGATGCACCTGTTCGGCGCGCCGGCGGCCGGCCGTCGCGTCACCGCAAAAATGTCCCTGAGCCCGACGCTCGCGGCATTTGAGCGTTACCCCGACTACCGTTTCCGCCTCAACGATTCCCTGGAAGAGGCCAGCACCGAAGACCTGGCCGAAACCACCGTCGACGACAACGGCCAGGCCGTACTCGACCTCAACCTGCAACGCTTCGCCAACAGCACCTATCGCTTACAAGTGATGACCCAGGTGTTCGAGGCCGAAGGGGGTCGTAACGTGGCGGCGCAAAGTGCGTTGCTGGTGTCGTCCGCACCCTACCTTGTGGGTGTGAAAAGTCAGGACTCGCTGTCGTACATCGCCAAGGACGCCCCGCGCCAGGTGCAATGGCTGGCCGTCGCGCCAGACCTCACTCCGCTGGCGGTGGATGGCCTGACCAGCGAAGTGGTCGAGCATCGCTACGTGTCGGTACTGGTGAAACAGTCCAACGGCACCTACAAGTACGAGTCGCGCATCAAGAACATCAGCCAGCCGGCCTCACCGCTGGTGATGACCAAGGACGGCGCCAAGCAGGCCCTGAACACCGCCACCCCTGGCGATTTCACCCTGCAAGTGAAGGACGCCAACGGCAACTTGCTCAACCAGATCGACTACAGCGTGGCCGGACGCGGGAATACCTCGCGCTCCCTGGAACGCAACGCCGAGCTGCAACTGCGCCTGGATAAACGCAGCTACGCCACCGGCGATGAGATCGCGATCAGCATCCGCGCGCCTTACACCGGTGCGGGCCTGATCACCATCGAGCGGGACAAGGTCTACACCCAGCAGTGGTTCAAGGCCGACAGTACCAACAGCGTGCAACATATCCGCGTGCCTGCGGGGCTTGAGGGCAATGCCTACGTCAACGTGCAGTTTGTGCGCGACATCGGCTCGTCCGAGGTCTATATGAGCCCGCTGTCCTACGGGGTGGTGCCGTTCAGCATCAACCTGGATGCGCGACGCATGGCGTTGAAGGTCGAGGGCCCTGCGAAAATAGAGCCGGGACAGACCCTCGACATCAAGGTCAACGCCGACCGCCCCGGCCGCGCGGTGGTGTATGCGGTGGACGAAGGCATCTTGCAGGTAGCGCGCTACCAGACGCCCGACCCGCTGGGTTTCTTCTTCCAGAAGCGTGCGCTGGAAGTCGGCACCAGTCAGATCCTTGACCTGATCCTGCCGGAATTCAGCCGCCTGCTCAGTGGGGCGGCGCCCGGTGGCGATACGGAAGGCGCCCTGGCCAACCACCTCAACCCGTTCAAGCGTAAACATCAGCCGCCAGTGGCCTGGTGGTCCGGGCTGGTGGACTTGCCCGCCGGTGAAACCGTGCTGCATTACCAGGTGCCGGACAGCTTCAACGGCAAGCTGCACCTGTTTGCGGTGGCAGTGGATGCCGACAGCGTGGGTGTCAGCGAGGCCAATACCGAGGTCCGTGGCGCGATCGTCATCACGCCGAACGTACCAGCCTTCGTGGCGCCGGGTGATGTGTTCAACGTCAGCGCCGGGGTATTCAGTAACCTCGAGGCTGCGGCGGACGTGAAGTTTGAAGTGCAGACCAGCGACGGCCTGGTGGTGCAGGGCGACAAAGCCAGCACCTTGTCCCTGCAACCGCGCAAGGAGGGCACCGCCGAGTTCAAGATCAAAGTCGGCGAAACCCTCGGTTCGGCGGATTTGCGCTTTGTCGCAGTGCTGCCGGATGGCAAGCGGATCCAGGTGGCGGAAACCACTTCGATTCGCCCTCTGAGCGAGCATCGCGTGGCCCTCAGCCTGGGCCGCTTCGACAGCGCCAGCAAAGAGCTCAAGCCCACCCGTGAACTGTTCAGCCAGTTGCGCGACGTGCAACTGGGTGTGGCGGCCTCGCCGCTGGTGTGGGCCAACGGCCTCAAGCATTACCTGGATGACTACGGCTATGCCTGCACCGAGCAACTGGTGTCCAAGGCCATGCCGGCGTTGATCTGGGGCGGTACCGCACCCGAGGCAGAACAGGCCTTCAGCAGCGCGGTGCGCATGTTGCGTCAGCGCCAGAACCAGGCCGGTGGTTTCGGTTTGTGGGCCGCCAACCCGGATGTGGCGCCCTACGCCAGCCTATATGCCACCGATTTCCTGATCGAAGCCAAGGAACGCGGGCTACCGGTGCCGGAAGACCTGCTGGTGCGCGCCAATAGCTATCTGACGGACTTGGCCAACGGCCCGAGCGAAGGCCTGTCGGAATTGCGCAACCGCGCCTACGCCAGTTACCTGTTGAGTCGTCAGGGGATTCTGGTGAGCGGCGCCTTGAGCGATATCCGCGAACGCTACGAAAGCTACTTCAAGGACAGCTGGCAGAACGACCTGGGCGCCGCCTACCTGGCGGCCAGCTACAAACTGCTCAAGCAGGATCGCCAGGCCGACACCTTGTTCCGCAAGGTCCCTTGGCGTTCGCTTGTGGATAAGTGGGACAGCGACGGCCTGTATTACGACCCGCTGGTCCACGATGCCGAGCACCTGCATCTGCTCGCTCGCCATTTCCCCGAGTTGCTGGACGATGTTCCTACCGCCCTGCTGGATAAACTCGGCAAGCGCCTCAACGAACAGCGCTACAACTCGCTGTCGGCGGCGCTGTTACTGCGGGCCTTGGACAACTACGGCCAGCGCGCGCAAAGCGATATGACCCTCAAGGCCACCGCCTGGCTGGGCGACAAGCAGCAACAATTGCTGGAAATGGCCGGCCAGCCACCCCGCGCAGCGGTGCCGGGCGCCACGCAAAAACTGCTGATGGAAAAATCCGACGGCCCGGCGGCGTTCTACATGCTCAGCGAAGCCGGTTTCGATAAGGGTGCCAAGCTCAAGCCGATCAACAACGGGCTGGAGATCATCCACGAATACCTCGACCTCAAAGGCGAGCCGGTGAGCACAGTGGCGGTCGGCGATGAGTTCCTGGTGCGCTTGCGCCTGCGTGCCACCGACCGTGACCAAGTGCAGCAAGTGGCCGTGGTCGACCTGCTGCCCGGTGGCGTCGAGCCTGTGTATAACTTGCCACCGGAGCCGGAAACCGCCAGTACCGAGGAAAGTGAAGGCGAAGAGGCCGATTACGTAGAAGAAAGCGATCAGGAAGCCGATGCCTGGCAAGCGCCGATCGGCGAAACCGAGCTGAGCAACTGGCAGCCGGACTACGTGGATGTGCGTGATGATCGGGTGGTGTTGTACGGCACGGCACTGCGCGACGTAGGCACCTTCGTCTATCGCGTGCGCGCCACCAACGCCGGCACGTTCAATACGCCACCGGCCTACGCCGAAGGCATGTACGAAACCACCCTGCAAGGGCGCGGCAAAGTAGGCCAGCTTGAAATTACCAAGCCTTAAACGCCTGGCGCCGCTGCTGGCAGCGGCGCTGGTGCTGGCGGGGCTACGGCTGTGGCCCCATGCCCCGCTGGAACAGGCTGTGACGTCGTCACGAGTGGTACTGGCCGATGACGGTTCGCTGCTGCGCATGACCCTGGCGGATGACGGCCAATACCGTTTATGGCTGCCGCTGGAGCGCATCTCGCCGTCACTGGTCGAGGCCTTGCTGCTCAAGGAAGACCGCAATTTCTACTGGCACCCGGGGATCAACCCCCCGGCGTTGCTGCGCGCGGCCCTGGCCACCTACAGCGGCGGCCAGCGTCAGGGCGGCTCGACCTTGAGCATGCAACTGGCGCGGCGCCTGTGGGATCTCAACACCCGCCAGGTACCCGGCAAATTGCGGCAGATGGCCTTGGCCCTGTGGCTAGAGGCGCGCTACAGCAAGCACGACATTCTTGAGGCGTACCTGAACCTGGCGCCCATGGGCGGCAATATCGAAGGCGCCGAAGCGGCCAGTCGCATCTACTTTGGCAAGGCCGCGGCGCAGTTGTCGTTGTCCGAAGCCTTGGCGCTGGCGGTGATTCCCCAGCAGCCGGGGCGGCGCGCACGCTTTGGGCCGTCACTGCAAAACGCGCGACTGCGCTTGATGCATGACTGGCGTGAAACTTATCCACAAGACCCGCGTAACGACAGTTTGCTCGACCTGCCCCTGGAAGCCCGCAACCGCCAGCAGATACCGTTTCTGGCGCCGCATCTGAGCGAGCAGCTATTGGCCTCCCAGCCAGGCAACGAACTCAACAGCACCCTCAACCTGCCCCTGCAGCAATTGCTCGAACGCCTGATCAGCGGCTTTATCGCCGAGCGGCGCAGCACCGGTGTGGAAAATGCCACGGCCATCCTGATCGACAGCCGCGACCAGAGCGTCAAGGCGCTGGTGGGCTCGGCGGATTACTTATCCACAGGCATCCACGGCCAGGTCAACGGCGTATTGTCACGCCGTTCGCCAGGGTCGACCCTCAAGCCGTTTCTCTACGGGCTGGCGCTGGATCAAGGGGTGATCCACCCCATGAGTATCCTCAAGGATTTGCCCAGTAACTTCGGCTACTTCCAGCCGGAAAATTTCGACGGCAGTTTTGTCGGGCCTCTGATCGCACGGGATGCGTTGATCCGTAGCCGGAATATCCCGGCGGTGTGGCTGGCCAGCCAAGTGAAGTCGCCGTCGTTGTATGGCTTGCTGCAACGCGCCGGGATCAAGGGCCTGCGCGGTGAAAGCCATTACGGCCTGGCCCTGGCCCTCGGTGGCGGTGAGATGACGCCGGAAGAGCTGGCGCGACTGTATGTGATGCTGGCGGGCGACGGCCATCTGCGGCCGTTGCGCTATTTACAGGAGCAGCCCCAAGCCACCGGCCCGCAACTCCTCACCCCGCAGGCCGCCTTCATGGTGCGCGACATGCTGCGCCGCAACCCGCGACCGGATGGCCTGCCCGCGCGGCACTGGCGCACCGCCTGGAAAACCGGCACGTCCTGGGGGTTCCATGATGCGTGGAGCGCGGGCCTGGTCGGTCCCTATGTGCTGGTGGTGTGGGTGGGCAACTTCGATGGTCGACCCAACCCGGCGTTTATCGGTGCCAAGACCGCTGCACCGCTGTTCTTCCGCATCGCCGACGCCCTGCCCCTGGCCTTGCCCAACGTCGTGATCAAGGCTGACAAACCACCTGCCGGCCTGGTGCGCATCGACGTCTGCGCCGCCTCGGGCGAATTGCCCAACCGCTGGTGCCCGCAAACCCGCAAGACCTGGTACATCCCCGGTGTTTCACCGATTCGCGTGTCCAACCTGCACCGCCCGGTACTGATCGACACCCGCACCGGCAAGGCCGCGTGCCCGCCGTTCGAGGCGCAATACACCCGCGAGGAAGTCTTCGAATTCTGGCCCAGCGACATACAACGCCTGTACCGCGCCGCCGGCCTGCCCCGCCGCACGCCACCCAACGTGATGAAAAACTGCCAGCCCAACCGCATCAGCGACCAGAGCGAAGCCCCGCAGATCCGCTCGCCGCTGACTCAAGTGAGTTATCAGTTGCGCCTGTCCCAACCCCAGGAAAGCATCCCACTGAACGCAAATGCGGCCAGCGATGCGGCGACGCTGTACTGGTTTGCTGATCAAACCTTGATCGGCCAGGGCCCGCCGCAAGCCACATTGAACTGGCGGCCGGGCAAGTCGGGAGAGTATCGGTTGCGGGTCAGTGATGATCAGGGGCGTAGTGCGAGTCGGGGGTTGAGGGTGGAGTTTGTGCCTTAGGAGTGGCCATCACACTCTGCAAGCTCCACGTAGTTCGACTGCCCACCTCCCGTCGCCCCCGACAACCAGCCCCACACGAAACTCAACGTGGTACGCCCGGCAGCATCGATACCGATGATGCCCCGCGACCAGCCGGCCAGCTGCTCACCTTCCAGCGTCAGGCACTGATACAGCAGCTCGATAGCGTCTGGGCCTGTGACGCGGCCGACCTGCGTACCCAGGCGGATACGGCCGCCTTGGTAGGTGCCGGAAATCGCATCGCCTTCGACCAGATAATGAAACACCGTACCCGCGCCGGACAGCCCGTGGGTGTTATTGGCGACGGTGAATCGGCGGTTGTGCAAACGCTCGTGGAGTTGCGAGGGAGTGTTCATTGAAGGCGCGTCCTTTCGCGGGGATCTGGAGGTCCGGGTGGACCTCCAGGGTAGAGCGGGTTACTCCACCGTCACCGACTTCGCCAGGTTACGCGGCTGGTCAACGTCGGTGCCTTTGAGCACGGCGACGTAGTACGACAGCAGTTGCAGCGGGATGGTGTAGAGGATCGGCGACAGGGTGTCGTGGATGTGCGGCATGTTGATGACGTGGGTGCCTTCGCCGTTGGTCATGCCGGCTTTTTCGTCGGCGAACACGATCAGTTGGCCGCCACGGGCGCGGACTTCCTGCAGGTTGGACTTGAGCTTCTCCAGCAGTTCGTTGTTCGGCGCGACGGTGACCACCGGCATGTCGTCGTCCACCAGGGCCAACGGGCCGTGTTTGAGCTCACCGGCCGGGTAGGCTTCGGCGTGGATGTACGAAATTTCCTTGAGCTTCAGCGAGCCTTCCATCGCCACCGGGTACTGCGCGCCACGGCCGAGGAACAGGGTGTGATTCTTGTCGGCGAACAGCTCGGCGACTTTTTCCACGGTGCTGTCCATGGCCAAGGCTTCGCCCAGGCGGGTCGGCAGGCGGCGCAGTTCTTCCACCAGGGTGGCTTCGACGCCGGCAGCCAAGGTGCCGCGAACCTGGCCCAGGGACAGGGTCAGCAGCAACAGACCGACCAACTGGGTGGTGAACGCTTTGGTGGAGGCCACGCCGATTTCGCGACCGGCCTGGGTCAGCAGGGTCAGGTCGGACTCACGTACCAGGGAGCTGATGCTGACGTTGCAGATCGCCAGGCTGGCGAGGAAGCCCAGTTCCTTGGCGTTGCGCAGCGCGGCCAGGGTGTCGGCGGTTTCGCCGGACTGGGAAATGGTCACGAACAGCGTGTCGGGCTGCACCACCACCTTGCGGTAGCGGAACTCGCTGGCGACTTCGACCTGGCACGGGATGCCGGCCAGTTCTTCCAGCCAGTAACGGGCAACCATGCCGGCGTGGTAGCTGGTGCCACAGGCGACAATCTGCACATTGCGCACTTTGGCGAACAGCTCGGCGGCTTGCGGGCCGAAGGCATTGACCAACACTTGCTTGTCGCCAAGGCGGCCTTCCAGGGTGCGTTGCACCACGGATGGCTGTTCGTGGATTTCCTTGAGCATGAAGTGGCGGAACTCGCCCTTGTCGGCAGCTTCGGCACCATCGCGGTATTGCACCGCTTCGCGCTCGACGGAATTGCCGTTCACGTCCCAGATCGCCACGCTTTCACGACGGATGTCGGCAATATCGCCTTCTTCCAGGTACATGAAGCGGTCTGTCACCTGGCGCAGGGCCAGTTGGTCGGAGGCGAGGAAGTTCTCTCCCAGGCCCAGGCCGATCACCAGCGGGCTGCCACTGCGGGCGGCAACCACGCGGTCCGGTTGGCTGGAGCTGACCACGGCCAGACCGTAGGCGCCGTGCAGTTCCTTGACCGTGGCCTTGAGGGCGGTGGTCAGGTCGCTGTGGTCCTTGAGCTTGTGGTTGAGCAGGTGGGCGATGACTTCGGTGTCGGTGTCCGACGTGAAGACGTAGCCCATGCCTTTCAGTTGTTCACGCAGCACTTCGTGGTTTTCGATGATGCCGTTGTGCACCACGGCCAGGTCGCCGGAAAAGTGCGGGTGGGCGTTGCGTTCGCACGGCGCGCCGTGGGTAGCCCAGCGGGTGTGGGCAATGCCCAGGCGACCTACCAGCGGCTCTCCGGCCAACGCCTGCTCCAACTCGCTGACCTTGCCTGGGCGGCGCATGCGCTCAAGCTTGCCCGCGTTGGTGAAGACGGCCACGCCCGCGCTGTCGTAGCCGCGGTATTCCAGGCGCTTGAGGCCTTCAAGCAGGATGGCCGTTACGTTACGTTCGGCGACTGCGCCAACAATTCCACACATGCTGCTTCTCCTAGATGATTGCCGCGCATATCAGCGTAATGCCGCGGGCTTGGATCTGGTCGCGGGCCTCAAGCGGCAGGCGATCATCGGTAATAAGGGTATGGACGCTGCTCCAAGGCAGTTCCAGGTTGGGAATCTTGCGGCCGATCTTGTCGGATTCGACCATCACCACCACTTCACGGGCGACCTCGGCCATCACACGACTCAGGCCCAGTAATTCGTTGAAGGTGGTGGTGCCACGCTGCAGATCAATGCCGTCGGCGCCGATGAACAGTTGATCAAAGTCGTAGGAACGCAACACCTGCTCGGCGACCTGGCCTTGGAACGAGTCCGAATGCGGGTCCCAGGTGCCACCGGTCATCAACAACACCGGCTCGTGTTCCAGTTCGCTCAAGGCGCTGGCCACGTGCAGGGAGTTGGTCATGACCACCAGGCCGGGCTGATGGCCCAGTTCCGGGATCATGGCGGCGGTGGTGCTGCCGCTGTCGATGATGATGCGGGCGTGCTCACGCAAACGCATCACGGCAGCACGGGCGATCGCACGCTTGTAGGCCGAGACCGGTTGGGCGGGGTCGCCCACCAGTTCCTGAGGCATGGTGATCGCACCACCGTAACGGCGCAGCAACAGGCCGTTACTTTCGAGCGCGGCCAAGTCCTTGCGGATGGTGACTTCCGAGGTTTCGAAACGCTTGGCCAATTCGTCCACGCTGACTTCGCCCTGTTCGTTGAGCAAGGTCAGGATGTTGTGGCGTCGTTGGGGTGTATTTCGTTTCGACATGGTGATGATAAGTTTCGTTTCGAAAGATAACGAAGGCAATCAAAACCTATTGGCAAGGTATCGTCAAGCGTGGGGAACAGATTTTTCGAACAACACACGACAAATGTGGGGGGGGGTTGTCCCCTCCCACATTTGGGTAGTACTGCTGATGAGACTGTGGATAACTCAGGTCTTTTTGATTTTGACCGGGCGTTTCCAGCCGTCGATATTGCGTTGGCGGGCGCGGGCTACGGCCAGTTGGGACTTATCCACATCCTGATTGATGGTTGAGCCTGCGGCAGTGTTCGAACCATCACCGATAGTCACTGGCGCAATCAGCGAGTTATTCGAGCCGATGAAGACGTCCTCACCAATAGTGGTCTGGTACTTGTTGGCACCGTCGTAGTTGCAGGTAATTGCGCCAGCGCCGATGTTGCTGCGGGCGCCGATCACCGCGTCACCGAGGTAAGCCAGGTGACCGGCCTTTGCGTCGTCGCCCATTTGCGCGTTTTTCAGTTCGACGAAATTGCCGACGTGCGCCCTGGCGCCCATCACTGTGCCCGGACGCAAGCGCGCAAACGGGCCGGCATCGCTGCCCTCGCCCATCACCGCACCGTCGATATGGCTGTTGGCCTTGATCACCACGCCCTTGCGCAGGGTGCTGTCCTTGATCACGCAGTTCGGGCCGATGACCACGTCGTCTTCGATGATTACGCGACCTTCGAGGATCACGTTGATGTCGATCAGCACGTCGCGGCCCACGGTGACTTCACCGCGCACGTCAAAGCGTGCCGGGTCGCGCAGAGTGACGCCCTGGGCCATCAGGCGGCGGCCTTCGCGCAGTTGGTAGTGACGTTCCAGTTCGGCCAGTTGCTTGCGATCATTGGCGCCCTGCACTTCCATCGGATCATGGGGCTGTTCGGTGGCGACCAGCAGGCCATCACTCACGGCCATCTCGATCACGTCGGTGAGGTAGTACTCGCCTTGGGCGTTGTTGTTGGACAGGCGGCTCATCCAGTCGGCAAGACGATCGGCCGGCACCGCGAGGATCCCGGTATTGCCTTCGGTGATAGCGCGCTGGGCTTCGCTGGCGTCCTTGTGTTCGACGATGGCCGTGACCTTGCCTTCTGCGTCGCGCACGATGCGCCCGTAGCCGGTGGGGTCATCCAGTTCGACGGTGAGCAGGCCCATCTGGCCAGGCACTACGTGCTTGAGCAGGCGTTGCAGGGTTTGCACTTCAATCAGCGGCACATCGCCATAGAGGATCAGCACGGTATCGGCCGTGATAAACGGCACCGCTTGGGCGGTGGCATGACCGGTGCCCAGTTGTTTGTCCTGCAATACGAAATTCAGGTCATCTGCGGCCAAGCGCTCACGCACCACATCGGCACCATGACCGATCACTACGTGGATACGTTGTGGGTCCAACTGTCGAGCGCTGTGGATAACATGCCCAAGCATGGAATTGCCTGCAATCGGGTGCAGCACCTTGGGCAGGGCCGAACGCATGCGGGTGCCCTGGCCTGCGGCGAGAATGACGATTTCAAGAGACATGAATGGCTACCAATCCTGGACGGTCCCGGCTTCAGACCAAAGATGTATTTTGCTAAAAAAGAAAAAGGGTAGCCGAGGCTACCCTTTTTAATCAATCGCGCATAAGCATCACGGCGTGGCCGCTTACTTCTTGCGGATCTGCTGGAGCGTGCGCAGCTGAGCTGCAGCCTCGGCCAGACGTACAGCAGCAGCGCTGTAGTCGAAGTCCGCACCCTTTTCGTTCAGGGCCTTCTCGGCAGCCTTGACGGCTTCCTGAGCGGAGGCTTCATCCAGATCGCCAGCACGTTGCACGGTGTCGGCAAGTACCTTGACCATGTTCGGCTGAACCTCGAGGAAACCACCGGAGATGTAAAACACCTCACGTTCCCCGCCTTGCTTGGTCAGAGTGATCGGACCTGGCTTCAAGCTGGTGATCAGCGGTGCGTGGCCCATGGCGATACCAAGATCACCCAGGTCACCGTGCGCTGTCACAAACTCCACCAGACCGGAGAAGATTTCCCCTTCCGCGCTGACGATATCGCAATGGACTGTCATAGCCATCTGATTGCCTCAACCTGATGAGCGCCCGTTTCCGGGCGCTTGGATTACAGTTTCTTGGCTTTCTCGATCGCTTCTTCGATGCCGCCGACCATGTAGAACGCTTGTTCTGGCAGGTGGTCGTAGTCACCGTTGAGGATGCCTTTGAAGCCAGCAATGGTGTCTTTCAGGGAAACGTATTTACCCGAAGCACCGGTGAAGACTTCAGCCACGAAGAACGGCTGCGACAAGAAGCGCTGGATCTTACGAGCACGGTTTACCAACTGCTTGTCGGCTTCCGACAGCTCGTCCATACCCAGGATCGCAATGATGTCCTTCAGTTCTTTATAACGCTGCAGCACGTACTGAACGCCGCGAGCGGTGTCGTAGTGCTCCTGGCCGATCACGTTCGGGTCCAGCTGGCGCGAAGTCGAGTCGAGTGGATCGACCGCTGGGTAGATACCCAGGGAAGCGATGTCACGGGACAGAACGACGGTGGCGTCCAAGTGGGCGAAGGTGGTCGCAGGCGATGGGTCGGTCAAGTCATCCGCAG
Organism: Pseudomonas sp. SH10-3B; assembly: GCF_019891415.1. Taxonomy (NCBI): domain Bacteria; kingdom Pseudomonadati; phylum Pseudomonadota; class Gammaproteobacteria; order Pseudomonadales; family Pseudomonadaceae; genus Pseudomonas; species Pseudomonas sp. SH10-3B. Next base: position 88,272 of record NZ_JAFLXD010000009.1, read on the forward strand.
GTACGTATACCGCTTGGATCGAAGTGATCGAACCTTCCTTGGTCGAAGTGATACGTTCTTGCAGAACGCCCATCTCTTCAGCCAGGGTCGGCTGGTAACCTACTGCGGAAGGCATACGGCCCAGCAGTGCGGATACTTCAGTACCGGCCAGGGTGTAACGGTAGATGTTGTCGACGAACAGCAGAACGTCGTTACCTTCGTCACGGAACTTCTCGGCCATGGTCAGGCCAGTCAGTGCTACGCGCAGACGGTTTCCCGGCGGCTCGTTCATCTGACCGTAAACCAGTGCCACTTTGTCCAGAACGTTGGAGTCCTTCATCTCGTGGTAGAAGTCGTTACCCTCACGAGTACGCTCACCCACACCGGCGAACACGGAATAACCGCTGTGCTCGATGGCGATGTTACGGATCAGTTCCATCATGTTTACGGTCTTGCCTACACCGGCACCACCGAACAGACCGACTTTACCGCCCTTGGCGAACGGGCAAACCAGGTCGATAACCTTGATGCCGGTTTCCAGCAGGTCGTTGCCGCCAGCTTGTTCCGCGAACGAAGGTGCTGGACGGTGAATGCCCCAGCGCTCTTCGGTGTCGATCGGGCCAGCTTCGTCAATCGGGTTGCCCAGTACGTCCATGATCCGGCCCAGGGTCGCTTTACCGACCGGTACGGAGATGGCAGCGCCAGAGTCGATAACGTCCAGACCGCGCTTCAAGCCTTCGGTGGAACCCATCGCAATGGTACGAACTACGCCGTCGCCCAGCTGCTGCTGAACTTCCAGAGTAGTTTCCGCGCCTTGTACTTTCAGCGCGTTGTAGATGCTCGGTACGCTGTCGCGTGGAAATTCCACGTCGATAACGGCGCCGATGATTTGAACGATACGTCCGCTACTCATAGCTGGATCCTCTGAATATTTGAACCGTTAAACCGCGGCAGCGCCGCCGACGATTTCCGAGATCTCTTGGGTGATCGCAGCCTGACGCGCCTTGTTGTAGATCAGCTGCAAATCGCTGATCAGATCACCGGCGTTATCGGTAGCGTTTTTCATCGCGATCATCCGCGCCGCTTGTTCAGCTGCGTTGTTCTCGACCACCGCCTGGTACACCTGCGACTCCACGTAGCGCACCATCAAGCCGTCAAGCAGCTCTTTGGCGTCTGGTTCGTAGAGGTAGTCCCAGTGGTGCTTGAGTTCCTGATCCGGAGTCGCCACCAGTGGAATCAATTGCTCCACGGTTGGCTGCTGGGTCATGGTGTTGATGAACTTGTTGGATACCACGGAGAGGCGGTCAATCCGGCCTTCCAGGTACGCATCCAGCATCACCTTCACACTGCCGATCAAATCATTGATCGACGGCTCTTCACCCAGGTGGCTGATAGCTGCAACGACGTTACCGCCGAAGTTGCGGAAAAAGGCCGCACCCTTGCTACCAACAACACACAGATCGATCTCGACGCCGTTTTCGCGGTTTACCGCCATGTCCTTGACCAGGGCCTTGAACAGGTTGGTATTCAAACCACCGCACAAACCACGGTCACTGCTCACTACCACATAACCCACACGCTTGACGGCGCGCTCGATCATGAACGGGTGGCGGTATTCCGGGTTGGCGTTGGCCAGATGCCCAATTACCTGGCGGATACGCTCCGCATAAGGACGGCTAGCAGCCATGCGCATTTGTGCCTTGCGCATTTTGCTGACCGCCACTTTTTCCATGGCGCTGGTAATTTTTTGCGTGCTTTTGATGCTCGCAATCTTACTGCGAATCTCTTTTGCGCCTGCCATGTAACACCTATCAGGTTAGCAAGCGGGAGCCTTGCGGCTCCCGCTGCGGCTTACCAGGTTTGGGTGGCCTTGAACTTCTCGATACCGGCTTTCATGCCAGCGTCGATATCGTCATTGAAGTCACCCTTCACGTTGATCTTCGCCATCAATTCGGCGTGATCGCGGTTGAAGTAAGCAATCAGCGCTTGTTCAAAGCTGCCGACCTTGGCGATTTCAACGTCGGTCAGGAACCCACGCTCAGCGGCATACAGCGACAACGCCATGTCAGCGATCGACATTGGGGCGTATTGCTTCTGCTTCATCAGCTCGGTAACGCGCTGACCATGCTCAAGTTGCTTACGGGTCGCTTCGTCCAGGTCAGAAGCAAACTGGGCGAATGCCGCCAGTTCACGGTACTGAGCCAGAGCGGTACGGATACCACCGGAGAGCTTCTTGATGATCTTGGTCTGAGCGGCACCACCCACACGGGATACCGAAACACCGGCGTTCACTGCAGGGCGGATGCCCGAGTTGAACATGGCCGATTCCAGGAAGATCTGACCGTCGGTGATGGAAATCACGTTGGTCGGAACGAACGCGGAAACGTCGCCAGCCTGGGTTTCGATGATCGGCAATGCGGTCAGGGAACCGGTTTTGCCGGTCACTGCGCCGTTGGTGAACTTCTCTACGTACTCTTCGGAAACGCGGGATGCGCGTTCCAGCAGACGGGAGTGGAGATAGAACACGTCGCCTGGGTAAGCTTCACGGCCTGGTGGACGGCGCAGCAGCAGGGAAATCTGGCGGTAAGCCACTGCTTGCTTGGACAGATCGTCATAAACGATCAGCGCGTCTTCACCGCGGTCGCGGAAGAATTCACCCATGGTGCAACCGGAGTACGGTGCCAGGAATTGCAGCGCAGGAGATTCCGAAGCACTGGCAGCCACGATGATCGTGTTGGCCAGGGCGCCGTTTTCTTCCAGCTTGCGAACCACGTTGGCGATGGTCGATTGCTTCTGACCGATCGCTACGTAGACGCAGAAAATGCCGCTGTTCTTCTGGTTGATGATCGCGTCGATCGCCAGAGCGGTTTTACCGATCTGACGGTCACCGATGATCAGCTCGCGCTGGCCACGGCCGACTGGGATCATGGCATCGACAGCCTTGTAGCCAGTCTGTACAGGCTGGTCTACCGACTTACGCCAGATCACGCCTGGAGCAACTTTCTCGACCGCGTCGGTCTCGGTGTTGCCCAGTGGACCTTTACCGTCAACAGGGTTACCCAGTGCGTCGACTACGCGACCCAGCAGTTCCTTACCAACCGGAACCTCCAGGATGCGGCCTGTGCACTTGGCGCTCATGCCTTCAGCCAGACTGGTGTACGCGCCCAAGACAACGGCACCTACGGAGTCTTGCTCCAGGTTGAGGGCCATACCGAAGACGCCGCCCGGAAACTCGATCATCTCGCCGTACATAACGTCGGCCAGACCGTGAATCCGCACGATGCCGTCAGATACGCTGACGACAGTGCCTTCGTTACGGGCTTGGGAGGTCACATCGAGCTTGTCGATGCGGCCCTTGATAATTTCACTTATTTCGGAAGGATTGAGTTGCTGCATTGCTCTGCTGCCCCTTCAAACTCAAGATTTCAATGCTTCGGCAAGATTCGCGAGTTTGCCGCGAATCGAGCCATCGATAACCAGGTCGCCGGCGCGAATGACAACACCCCCAATAAGGGATGGGTCTTCCGCAACTTGCAGGCGCACTTCCCGGTCGAGTCGTGCACTGAGAACCTTGGCGAGTTTGTCTTGCTGTTCTTGGTTCAATGCAAAAGCACTGGTCACTTCAACGTCTACCGATTTCTCTTGCTCGGCCTTGTACAGGTCGAACAGAGCGGCAATCTCCGGCAAAAGCAGGAGACGGTCGTTTTCGGCGATGACATTGATGAAGTTCTGCACTTTCACATCAAACTTGTCGCCGCACACTTCAATAAAAGTGGCGGCCTTGTCTGCGCTCGTCAGTCGCGGGGCCTTGAGCACGCGCTGCATGGTGTCGTCTTGCGACACTGCTGCAGCCAGGCCGAGCATGGCTGACCAAGAGGCCAGCTGCTGGTGGGCCTGGGCGTGCTCGAAGGCTGCCTTAGCGTAAGGTCGGGCCAACGTGGTCAATTCTGCCATGATCGCCCTCGCTTAAATTTCAGCAGCCAGTTTATTAACCAGCTCCGCGTGCGCGTTTTGATCAATTGTGGCACCCAGGATCTTCTCAGCACCGCCGACGGCCAGAGCACCCAATTGGGCACGCAGCGCATCTTTGACACCGTTCAGTTCCTGCTCGATCTCGGCTTGAGCCTGAACCTTCACACGGTCAGCGTCGATACGGGCTTTTTCAACAGCCTCTTCAACAATCTGGTTACCGCGTTTCTTGGCTTGCTCAATGATTTCGGCTGCTTGAGCTTTCGCTTCGCGCAGTTGCTGACCCGCTTTATCTTGGGCCAACTCCAGGTCGCGAGCTGCTCGTGCGGCAGCGTCCAGTCCATCCGCGATCTTCTTTTGACGTTCGTGCAAAGCCGCGATGACCGGAGGCCATACGAACTTCATGCAGAAAACGACAAAAATCAAGAACGCTAAGGACTGACCAATAATGGTTGCATTAATGTTCACGCCAATACCTCGCTCATTCGTTGCACAACACACCAATCACTCGCAAAACGAGTGATTAACCGGCGAGTTGACCAACGAAGGGGTTCGCGAAGGTGAAGAACAGAGCGATACCAACGCCGATCATGGTCACGGCGTCGAGCAGGCCGGCAACGATGAACATTTTAACTTGCAGCATTGGAACCATTTCTGGCTGACGCGCTGCGCCTTCCAGGAACTTGCCGCCCAGCAGGCCGAAACCAATGGCAGTACCCAGGGCGCCCAGGCCGATCAACAGTGCAACAGCGATAGCGGTTAGACCAACTACAGTTTCCATCTTTCCTCCCGACTTTTACGTCGTATGGTTTAGGTTTTTTAGATTTTAAAGCGGTAAAACAAATCGTTTCATAGCCCTGGTGGGCCACCTTCCCGTTTCACCGGGAAGGACATCAGACTAGTCGAGACTGGTCTTAATGGTTCTCTTCGTGCGCCATCGACAGATAGACGATGGTCAGCATCATGAAGATGAAGGCCTGCAGGGTAATGATCAGGATGTGGAACACAGCCCACGCCCACTGCAGAACAATGCCCAGGCCGCTAAGCCAGAGCAGGCCGCTGCCGAACATCACAGCGATCAGAATGAACACCAGCTCGCCGGCATACATGTTGCCGAACAGTCGCAGGGCCAGGGAGATCGGCTTGGCGATCAGGGTGACGAATTCCAGCAGGAAGTTCACCGGGATCAGCAGGGCTTGAACGAAGATGTTCTTGCTGCCGAAAGGGTGCAGGGTCAGTTCGCCGATGAAGCCGCCGATGCCCTTGATCTTGATGCTGTAGAAAATGATCAACGCAAATACCGACAGGGCCATGCCCAGGGTAGCGTTCGGGTCAGTGGTCGATACGGCACGGAAAGGAATGTGCGGGTCGCCGGAAATCGCCATGGCCAACTGAGGAATCCAGTCAACCGGGATCAGGTCGACGGCGTTCATCAGGAACACCCAGACGAAGATGGTCAGTGCCAGCGGTGCAATCACCGGGCTACGGCCATGGAAGCTGTCTTTCACGCTGCCATCGACGAATTCGACCAATACTTCAACGAAGTTCTGCAAAGCACCTGGCTGACCGGAAGTCGCCTTCTTTGCCGCCATGCGGAAAATCAGGACGAAGATCAGACCCAAAGCGACCGACCAGCCCAGAGTATCCAGGTGGAAAGCCCAGAAGCCCATTTCTTTGGCTTCTGCTGCGGAGTGGGCAAAGCCCCAGCCGCCGTTGGGAAGCTGACCGAAGGTCAGGTTCTGCAAGTGGTGCTGGATATAGCCCGAAGCGGTTGTTTCTGCCATGGTTGCCTCAAACGCCCTAAGGTTTCGAAAGTCTTGTTTTCATTAGCAGGGGAGCGAACCAGCTGACCAGTTGGGTCAACACGAAGACGCCGAATACAGCCAGCGGCGCCAATGGCTTCACACCTGCAAAGGTCAGTGCAAACAGCACTGCCGTCAAAATCAGTTTCCCCGCCTCGCCGGCATAAAAAGACCGGACGATAGCCTGGGCTGCTCGGGCGCCGGAAAACCGAAAGGCCCTGTGAGCAAAATACATATTGGGCAGCAAGGCTATCAGGCCTCCGCAAAGTCCTGAATATCCGGCTACGACTCCATGCCAATACCAAAGCGCCAAAGCGGCGATCAGCAAAATGACAAATTGAGCCAATAAAACCGGAAAAACAGCCAAGCGATGGAAGGGCAACGTGTTTGGCGTGCGGGTTTCCATCACTCTTGCTCCTCAATAGTCGGCTGCCGGAAATCAATAACTTGGCATAATTTGTGCCGACAAAATGCGCGCAGAGTATAGGGGCGGTTCTGCCCCTATTCAACTGCCGGGTAGTGATTTCCGATCACGCGCTACATAAGCAAATGTTTCAGCGGATGTGGGCAAGGACGCCCTGAAGCTCATCAAGGGAGTTATATCCGATGACCAATTGTCCTTTGCCTTTCTTCCCGTGGCGAATTTGCACCGCAGAGCCCAGGCGCTCGGCCAGGCGTTGCTCAAGGCGCGCGATATCCGGATCAGGTTTGGCCGTTTCGACCGGTGCAGGTTTGCCGCTGAGCCACTGGCGAACCAAGGCCTCGGTCTGACGAACGGTGAGCCCTCGTGCGACAACGTGTCGCGCCCCTTCAACCTGTTGATTTTCCGGCAAACCGAGCAAAGCACGGGCGTGACCCATCTCCAGGTCGCCATGGGACAACATGGTCTTGATGACTTCCGGCAGCGCGATCAGGCGCAGCAAGTTGGACACGGTGACACGGGATTTACCCACGGCCTCGGCCACTTGCTGCTGGGTCAACTGGAATTCCTGCTGAAGACGCTGCAAGGCGATCGCTTCTTCGATCGGATTGAGGTCTTCACGCTGGATATTCTCGATCAACGCCATGGCGATCGCGGTTTCATCCGGTACATCGCGCACCATCGCCGGGATGGTGTCCTTGCCGGCCTGTTGGCTGGCGCGCCAGCGGCGTTCACCGGCGATGATTTCAAAACGGCCGCCGCCTATCGGGCGCACCACGATCGGCTGCATCACGCCCTGGGCCTTGATCGAGTTAGCCAGTTCTTCGAGCGCCTGGGGGTCCATGTCACGGCGTGGCTGGTATTTGCCGCGCTGGATCAGGTCCAGGGGCAGGTGCTGCAGCTCACGCTCCTCAGCCTGCACCGCTTGTTCTTCAAGCGATGTGACGGTCGGACCACTCAACAGTGCATCCAGTCCACGTCCGAGACCTCGTTTCTTGACGGCCATGGGAATTCCTTAAGTTGGCTGGGCTGCAGCGGTGCGTGAGTTGCGGCGTTGGCGACGGACCATCTCGCCGGCCAATGCCAGGTAGGCGATGGCACCACGCGATGATTTGTCGTACGCCAGCGCGGGCATGCCATAGCTTGGCGCTTCGGCCAGGCGGATATTGCGTGGAATCACGGTGTCGTACAGCTGGTCGCCAAAGTGTTCCTTGAGCTGCGCCGACACATCGTTCATCAGGCTCAGGCGCGGATCGAACATGGTCCGCAGCAGGCCTTCGATCTGCAGGTTCGGGTTGAGCAGCTCGGCGATACGCTTGATGTTATCCACAAGGTCGCTCAACCCTTCCAGCGCGTAGTACTCGCACTGCATGGGGATAATCACCCCATCGGCAGCCACCAATGCGTTAAGCGTGAGCATCGACAGCGACGGTGGGCAGTCGATCAAAATGTAGTCGTAGTTCTCGCGGATCGGTGCCAAAGCACTGCGCAGACGGCTTTCCTTCATCTGCATTTCCAGCAGCACCACTTCCGCCGCGGTCAAATCGCGGTTGGCCGGCAGCAGTTGATAACCGCCATGCTCGGAGTAGTGCATGGCCTGGGCCAGGTCGCACTCGCCAATCAGCAAGTCGTAGACCGAGTTTTCCAGGCCGTGTTTATCCACACCGCTACCCATGGTGGCGTTGCCCTGTGGATCGAGATCGATCAACAGCACCCGGCGCTTGGTGGCGACCAGGGATGCTGCGAGGTTGATGCAGGTGGTGGTTTTGCCCACGCCACCTTTCTGGTTCGCTATCGCGAATACCTTAGCCATTCTTGCTTGTGTTCCCAATCATGCCGTGCGGCGCAGTATCAGCAGATGGCGTTGGCCTTGGCAACCGGGTACGGCCAAGGCGTGTTCGCTATCGAGGTGGAAGTCTGCCGGCAATGCTAACAGCTCATCGCTTGGATGGACGCCCTTCATTGCCAGCCAGCGGGTGTCACGGTCGCCCAGGTGACGGGTCCAGTTGCTGAAGTTCTCCATGCTGCTGAACGCCCGGGAAACAATTCCGTTGAACGGCAGTTCAGGCGTAAAGGCTTCGACGCGACTGTGGATAACTTGCAGGTTATCCAGTTTGAGTTCGAGTTTGACCTGGGTCAGGAAACGAGTTTTCTTGCCGTTGCTGTCCAGGCAGGTCACCTGCGACTCGGGAAACAGGATAGCCAGTGGAATGCCAGGCATACCGCCACCACTGCCCACGTCAAGCCAACGACCGTTTTCGATAAATGGCATCACGCTCAGGCTGTCGAGCAAGTGACGGGAAACCATTTCGTCGGGATCACGCACTGCCGTCAGGTTGTAAGCCTTGTTCCACTTGATCAACAGGGCTAGGTAACCCAGCAGTAAATCGTGCTGGCCTTCGGTCAAGTCCACGCCCAATTGGCGCGCACCTGTGGATAACTCTTCGGCGTGTTGCGAGGTGACCAACGAACTCAAGCGCTTTGCTCCAACTGACGGCCCGCGCCGCGTTTTTTCAAATGAATCATCAACAACGAAATGGCTGCCGGGGTGACGCCGGGGATACGTGAAGCCTGACCAAGCGTTTCAGGGCGAGTTATCCCCAGCTTGCTTTGGATTTCTTTCGACAACCCGGAAATACCGGTGTAGTCGATATCCACAGGCAGCTTGGTGTCTTCACTGGCGCGCAGGCGAGCGATCTCGTCCTGCTGGCGGTCAATGTAACCGGCGTACTTGGTCTTGATTTCGACCTGCTCGGCAACCTGTGGATCATCTGCGCCGCCGCCGGTCACTTCGACCAGACCCGCGTAATCGATCTCCGGGCGGGACAGCAGGTTCAGCAGGTTGTACTCGTGGGTCAGCGGCGTACCGAATTTTTCCGCGATCGCATCGCCCTGCTCGGTGCCCGGGCGAACCCAAGTACTTTTCAGGCGTTGCTCCTCGAGCTCGATGCTTTCGCGTTTTTTGCAGAAGGCGGCCCAACGTGCGTCATCGACCAGGCCCAGTTCACGACCTTTTTCGGTCAGGCGCAGGTCGGCGTTGTCTTCGCGCAGGATCAGGCGATATTCCGCACGGGAAGTGAACATCCGATACGGTTCCTGGGTTCCCAGGGTAATCAGGTCATCGACCAACACGCCGATATACGCTTCATCGCGACGCGGGCACCAGCTCTCTTTGCCCTGGGCACGCAATGCGGCGTTGGTCCCGGCCAGCAAACCTTGGGCACCGGCTTCTTCGTAACCGGTGGTGCCGTTGATTTGCCCGGCGAAGAACAGGCCGCCGATCACTTTGGTTTCCAGGCTGTACTTCAGGTCACGTGGGTCGAAGTAGTCATATTCGATGGCGTAGCCCGGACGCACGATGTGCGCGTTTTCCATGCCGCGAATCGATTGCACGATCTGGATTTGCACGTCGAACGGCAGGGAAGTGGAAATCCCGTTCGGGTACAGCTCGTGGGTGGTCAGGCCTTCGGGCTCGATGAAGACCTGGTGGCTTTCCTTGTCGGCAAAGCGGTGGATCTTGTCTTCGATCGATGGGCAGTAACGCGGGCCAATCCCTTCGATTACTCCGGAGTACATCGGCGAGCGGTCGAGGTTCGCCGCGATGATTTCGTGGGTGCGGGCGTTGGTGTGGGTAATCCAGCAGCTCACCTGTTTGGGGTGTTGCTCCTTGGAACCCATGAACGACATCACCGGAATCGGCGTATCGCCAGCTTGTTCGGTCATCACCGAGAAATCCACAGAACGCCCGTCGATACGCGGAGGGGTCCCGGTTTTCAGGCGTCCGACACGCAAAGGCAATTCACGCAGGCGTTTTGCCAAGGCAATCGACGGCGGATCACCGGCACGACCACCCGAATAGTTCTGCATACCGATGTGGATAAGTCCGCCGAGGAACGTACCGGTGGTCAACACCACGGATTCTGCAAAGAAACGCAGGCCCATTTGGGTGACAACACCACGGACAACGTCTTGTTCGACGATCAGGTCATCGGCGGCTTGTTGAAATATCCACAGGTTGGGCTGGTTTTCCAGGGTTTCGCGGACCGCAGCTTTGTACAGGATGCGGTCGGCTTGGGCCCGAGTGGCACGTACAGCCGGGCCTTTGCGGCTGTTGAGCACGCGAAATTGAATACCACCCTTGTCGGTAGCTTCGGCCATCACGCCACCAAGGGCGTCGATTTCCTTGACCAGGTGGCTTTTGCCGATCCCACCAATGGCGGGGTTGCAACTCATGGCACCGAGGGTTTCCACGTTATGCGTCAACAACAGGGTTTTTACGCCCATGCGTGCTGACGCCAGTGCTGCCTCGGTACCGGCATGACCGCCGCCGATGACGATCACTTCAAAACGGGAAGGGAAATCCACCACGCACCTCGTGCCTGCTTATGTAGGTAATTAGGAATTGATTGGTTGAGCTGGTTTTAGAGCTTTGGCGGCAAGTATAGGGACTTCGCCCTTCCTAAAGAACCCTTTGCACAAAATTTAACCAGCTGTGGATGAATCACAGACAATAGAAATTAAAAGAGAGAAAGTTATTAAATCTTTGTTTTTATGTTTATTTCTACTGAGCATGATTTCTGTGGATAGATCTCTACAGGCCTTTATTTACAATATGTACAGCGATTCAAAAGTCTGTGGTCATGTGCCAATGAGGCCCTTGGATAAGTGCTTTAAGCCTGTGGATTAAACATGTGGTTATCCACAGAGGGGTTTTTACTCAGGTTTCAAGCCCTGTTATCAACTGGGCACAGGGGCGGTTATTCACAGGGCTTAATCCACAGAAATCCGGCAATGGTGCGAATTTCGCCCACGACGAAGCCAACCGAATCTTTCTATTCGGGGGTGAGCACGTCAAAAAGAGATCTATTGTGAGAAAACAGCCAGGCAGTTAATAATAGCGATTATCATTAACCTAGCTTGTCATGCCCTATGTCCCCTTCTTCACACACGGCTGCGGTTCAGAACATCTACGAGCAGCACCATTCCTGGTTGCACGGGTGGCTCAAAGGTAAGTTGCATAACGCCTGCGATGCAGCCGATGTGGCACACGATACGTTCTTGCGCATTTTGGGTGGGCGGCATGCCGCGCAGATCGTTGAACCGCGTGACTACCTGGCGACCATCGCCAGGGGCCTGGTGATTGATCGTTATCGTCGGCACGCCATCGAGCAGGCCTACAAGCAAACCTTGGCCGCACGGCCTGAAGCGACGGCCATCAGTGAAGAAGACAAGGCCATTATCATCGAGACGCTGGTGGCTGTGGATAAAGTCCTGTCTGGACTCGGTGAGCGAGCGCGACAGATCTTCCTGTTGTCGCAGATCGAGGGGCTGACTTATCAACAGATCGCCGATCAACTGCAGGTGTCGCTGACCACGGTGAAGAAGCACATGATCCGCGCGTTGACTGAATGCTCGCTGATCATGGCCAGCCTGTAATGGCCGCCCCCGATCGCAAGACCTTCGAGGCCGCTGCTAACTGGTATGTACAGTTTCAATCCCAAACGCCTACGGCTGCTGAACGGCTTGCCTGGCAACAATGGCTCAACGGCGATCCGTCCCATCAGGCGGCTTGGAACCAGATGGAGCAATTGCAGCGCAGTCTCGGCGCCCTGCCCCAGGATTTCACCCGCCGGGCATTGTCGACCACGCAACAACGTCGTCAGGTATTGAAGTGGATGCTGGTAATGGGAGGTACCGGGTGCCTGGGCTGGAATGTTCAGCAACATACCTCCCTGGGCAATGTATGGGCCGACTACCGGACGTCTGTGGGTGAACGCCGGCGTGTCGCATTGGCTGACGGCACACGGATTGATCTGAATACCAGCACGGCAATTGACGTGATATTCGATGGGCGCCAACGTTTGATCCGGCTGCGTGAAGGTGAAGTACATATCCACACCGGCAAGTTGGGCGGGCAGACGCCCTTTTATGTCGAAACCCGCCAAGGCCGAGTCCAGGCGCTGGGTACACGGTTTACAGTGCGCCAATTGCCAGACTCCACGCGTGTCGGTGTTCTGGAGGATCGCGTAAGTGTGTCCCCTGGTGACCAGCCCGACCATGCTCGACTGCTCGGTGCCGGTGAGAGCGCTGACTTTGATCGTCAAAACGTAGGGCTTGACCACACGTATAGCGGGTCCCAGGCAGCCTGGGTCGATGGGCAGCTGATCGTATTGGATGCTCGCCTCGGGGATGTGATCGAAGACCTTGCCCGCTACCGTGCCGGTGTCCTGAAATGCGACTTGGCTTGCGCACGCCTACGTGTTTCCGGGACCTTCCGCCTGGATTCCACCGATGCGGTATTGGCGAATCTGCAGGCAACCTTGCCTATTCAGGTGAAATACTTCACTCGCTATTGGGTTTCGGTGAAGCGAATCGCTTGATCGCAAAAAATATCCTCACAAGGGGTTATCTTTTTTTTACCTGGCACGGCCCTAAAGGTAATCACGACGCCACCTTCAGGGCTTACCCACCTATGCGCCTTCGCACCAAGCTCCGCCAGCGACTTTCCTACCACGGTATGACGTGCAGCCTGCTGCTCGGCACGGCAGCCACAGCCGGTGTTTTGCTATCCAGTGATGCCATGGCCGCCAGCGCGGTGCAGCATTACGCCATTGCGGCCGGTCCCCTGGACAATGCCTTGAGCCAATTTGCCGCCAGGGCGAATGTGATTCTGTCTTTCTCGCCCCAGCAAACCGCGCGCTTGAACACAACCGGGCTGGAAGGTGACTATTCGGTTGATCAAGGTTTTGCACTGTTGCTGCAGAACTCGGGGTTACAAGCGATAGTTCAGGCGCCTGGCAGCTATGTCCTGCAGGCCATTCCTACAGGGCAACTCACGCTCGCGCCCACCACGGTCAGCACATATCAAACGGCGGGGTTCAGTCAAGAGGTTGCCGGGGATGTGGGCTACAAAGCGCAAAACAGCCGTATCGGTACCAAGACCAGCACGCCTCTGTCGGAAACACCGCGTTCGGTATCGGTCGTCACCGGCCAGCGCATCAAGGACCAGAAGTCGCAGACCCTGACTGAAGTATTGGGCTACGTGCCAGGTATCTTCGCGCCGCCCTTTGCTGCTGGCGACGGTCTCGCGGGTGACTTGTTCTTCATCCGCGGTTTCAATGCCACGGATTACGGCTACGGCCTGCTGCGAGATGGCCTGCGCGTACAAGGCAATCGGTACGACACCACCAGTGAGCCCTATGGTCTGGAGCGGGTCGAAGTCTTCCGTGGGCCTTCTTCCCTTCTGTACGGTGAAAACGCGCCTGGCGGCTTAGTGAACCTGGTGAGCAAACATCCGACTGCCACGCCGCAAGGGGAAGTGCAGTTCGGTTATGGCTCGAATAATCGGCGTCAGTTGGGTGTGGATATCTCTGGTCCACTCAACGACAGCGGAAACATCCTTGGCCGGGTTGTGATGCTCGGCCGCAAGTCTGACACGCAGACTGACCATGTTCCTGATGATCGCCTGTACATCGCGCCTTCATTGACCCTGAATTTCGACGACTTCAACACGCTCACTCTGTTGGCCAATTACCAAAAAGACCACACCAATCTCGAACTCGGCCTACCCGCCGCGGGGACCCTGCTTACAAATCCGAACGGGAAGCTGTCCAAGCACACCATGCTCGGCGACCCGGACTGGAATACGTTCGAACGTGAAGCCTGGAGCAGCGGATACGAATTCAGCCACAGCTTCAATGATGAGTGGCAGTTCCGCCAGAACTCGCGGTACATGCAATCGCGCATCAACCGCCACGAAACCTGGCCGAGCACATTGAACAATGGCGGTTTCGGCACCCAACTGAACATGACGGCCTACGACCGCTACAACAAGTCGATGGTCTACTCCCTGGATAACCAGTTGGAAGGCAAATTCCAGGTCGGGGACCTGGACAATACGGTGCTGTTCGGCGCCAGTTATGACCGCACCTCGTTCAACCAGGATTGGGACGCAGGTTTCGCCGGCACCATCAATGTGTATAACCCAGTGTACCTGCGTGAGCCGCTTACCCCAGTGGCTGTGCAAAACACCTTGCTCGAGCAGCAGATGAAGGGTGTTTATGCACAAATCCAGAGCAAGTATGACCACTGGTTGTTCCTGCTGGGCGGCCGCCAGGACTGGGTCGACAGTGATTACCGCGACAAGGTCAACACGGCCAGCAACACCGGCTCCGAAGACCGCAAGTTTACCTACCAGGGCGGGGTGATGTACCAGTTCGACAACGGCCTGACGCCGTACGTCAGCTACTCCACCGCATTTGTGCCTGTACAGCAGATCTCCAACGCCGGTTCACCGTTGAAGCCGATCACCAGCAGTCAGTACGAAGTGGGTGTGAAGTACGAGCCGGTCGGCTGGGATACAGCGATGACCCTGTCGGTGTATGACTTGCGCAAGGAAGACGACACCTACCTCGACACCACCACCAACAGCTACCGCCAGGTAGGCGAAAGTCGGGCCAAAGGTGCCGAGGTCGAGGTGAACAGCAACATCACGCCCAACCTGAATGTGACCGCAGCCTACACCTACACTGACGCTCGTATTACCAAGGACTCCGCTACCTCGCTGGTCGAGGGGCATCAGATGACGGGGGTTCCGCGCAACCAGGCCTCGGTGTGGGGCAAGTACCGCTTCCTCGATGGCCAACTCAAGGGCTTGTCCCTGGGCGGCGGTGTGCGCTATTTCGACAGTACGTTTTCTTACACCCAGCCAAGTCTGTACGGAAAGCTGGATGCTGGGAGCGTCACTCTGGTGGACGCAGCCGTCGGCTATCAGATCGACAAGCACTGGTCAGTGGACGTGAACGCCAAGAACCTGTTCGACAAGGAGTATGTTTCTGGATGCAACGACGCGGGCCGCTGCTACTGGGGTGACAGTCGTACACTGCTTGGGACTGTTTCGTACAACTGGTGAAGGATGAAGGCCTGAAAATATTCTTCAGGCCTCTATCGCTGGCAAGCCAGCTCCTACTTGCCGATGCAGAAGCTGGAGAAGATCCGCCCCAGCAGATCATCCGAGCTGAACGCACCGGTGATTTCTCCCAACAGCTGCTGCGCCTGACGCAAGTCCTCAGCCAACAGCTCACCAGCCCCCGCCAAGGTCAATTGAGCCCGACCGTGCTCCAATGCCGCGCTAGCGTGGCGCAGCGCCTCCAGGTGCCTGCGGCGTGCACTGAAGCTGCTTTCCGAGGTCTGCTCGTAACCCATGCAGGCCTTGAGGTGGTCGCGCAACAACTCCAGCCCCTCACCGGCCGATTTCGCACTCAGGCTGATGGTGACATGGCCATCCTCGCTGGTTTCCATCGCTATGGCTTCACCGGTCAGGTCAGCTTTATTCCGAATCAAGGTGACTTTGGACGGGTCTGGCCGTTGCTCAAGGAATTCCGGCCACAGCGCGAATGGATCTGCAGCTTCTGGCGCCGTGGCATCTACCACCAGCAAAACACGGTCCGCCTCACTGATAGCCTTGAGCGCACGCTCGACGCCGATCTTTTCCACTTGATCGTCGGTGTCGCGTAAACCCGCGGTGTCGACCACGTGCAACGGCATGCCATCAATGTGGATATGTTCGCGCAGGATATCCCGGGTAGTACCAGCAATCTCGGTAACGATGGCCGCTTCACGACCGGCCAGGGCGTTGAGCAGACTGGATTTGCCGGCATTGGGGCGCCCAGCGATCACCACTGTCATGCCGTCGCGCAGCAACGCGCCCTGCCCGGCTTCACGCAGGACTGTGGATAATTCATCGCGGACTTTATCCAGCATCGTCAGGACATGGCCATCGGCGAGGAAGTCGATTTCTTCTTCTGGAAAATCAATCGCGGCCTCGACGTAGATGCGCAGGCTTATCAACTGCTCGGTCAAGTTATGCACACGCAGGGAAAAAGCGCCCTGCAAAGAGCGCAATGCGTTGCGTGCTGCCTGTGCAGAACTGGCCTCGATCAAATCGGCAATTGCTTCAGCCTGTGCCAGGTCGAGCTTGTCGTTAAGGAATGCCCGCTCACTGAATTCTCCAGGGCGAGCCAGGCGGCAACCCAATTGCAGGCAGCGCTGCAGCAACATATCCAGAACGATTGGGCCGCCATGCCCCTGCAACTCCAGCACGTCTTCACCCGTGAAGGAGTTTGGTCCAGGGAAGTACAGGGCCAGGCCTTCGTCCAATACTTCTTCATCAGAGCCCAGGAACGGGCCGTAATGGGCATAGCGCGGCTTCAACTCTCTCCCGCTGATGGCCTTTGCAGCAATGCCGGCGAGCGGCCCGGAAATACGAACGATACCGACACCGCCGCGACCCTGGGCGGTAGCGACAGCAGCGATGGTTTCACGAGGAGCGCTCATCAGCAGGTTCCAGAATAAAAGTGACGGAAAGCAAAACGCCCCACTAGGGGGCGTCTTGAGTGGTTATCCACAGGGTAAATTACGCCTCGGCTTTTTTGGTAGCCGCTTCGATTTTACGCGTGATGTACCACTGTTGAGAGATCGACAACACGTTGTTGACCACCCAGTACAGAACCAGACCAGCAGGGAACCACAGGAAGAAGAAGGTGAAGATGATTGGCATCATTTTCATCACTTTGGCCTGCATCGGATCCGGCGGTGTCGGGTTCAGGCGCTGCTGGATAAACATGGTTGCGCCCATGATGATCGGCAGGATAAAGAACGGGTCTTTGATCGACAGGTCAGTTATCCACAGCATGAACGGTGCCTGGCGCATTTCCACGCTTTCCAGGAGTACCCAGTAAAGCGACAGGAATACCGGCATCTGCACCAGAATCGGCAAGCATCCACCCAGCGGGTTGATCTTCTCTTTCTTGTACAGCTCCATCATGGCCTGCGACATTTTCTGCCGGTCATCGCCATGTTGTTCTTTCAGCGCGGCCAGTTTAGGGGCCACGGCACGCATGCGCGCCATCGACTTGTAGCTGGCGGCCGACAGTGGGAAGAAGATCCCCTTGATCAACATCGTCAGGAAGATGATCGAGAAGCCCCAGTTGCCGACGATGCTGTGGATATGTTGCAACAACCAGAAGATCGGCTGGGCAATGAACCACAGAATGCCGTAATCCACAGTCAGTTCCAGACCTGGGGATAACTCTTTCAGCACGGCCTGGCTTTTCGGGCCTGCGTACAGGGTAGCGCTGGTTTCAGCCTTGGCACCTGGAGCGACGGTCATCGCCGGGCCGGTATAGCCGATGATGTAGTTACCTTTGCTGTCCTTGCGCGCCAGTACTGCATTGTTCTGGCCAGGCTGAGGAATCCAAGCAGTCACAAAGTAGTGTTGCAGCCAGGCTACCCAACCACCGTTCACGTTATAGGTGATCGGTGCCTTGGTTTTGTCTTCGGCGACTTTATCCATGTCCTTCATGGACACTTTTTTGTACGGCTCCGAACTTGTCCACAGGGCAGCGCCCAGGTAAGTCGCGGTGCCGGTGGCAGTGCTGGACGATGGATCGGAGCTGGCGTCACGCTTGAGCTGCGCAAACATTGCACCGGTCCAAGGCTGAGCGCTCTGGTTGTCGATCAAATAGGTGACAACGATGTCGTACAGGCCGCGCTTGAGGGTGAAGCGCTTGATGTAGTTGACGCCGTCCTTGCTGAACTTCAAATCTACGACCAGTTGGTCCTGGCCATCTGCCAGTTGATAGTTCTTCTTCTCTGCAGAGAAAATCGGACGACCGGTTGGGCTCGCATCAGGGCCGTTGGTGCCGATCAGGCCACTTTGTGCCTGGTAAACACGTTCGCCACCGTTATCGAACAACTGGAATGGAATTTCCGGGTGATCCTGACGACGCGGATACAGCGGAAGTGTCAGTTTGGCAACATCGCCACCTTGCGGGTCGATAGCCAGGTCCAATACATCCGTCTTGATCTGGATGAGATCGGTGCTTGCGGCGACTGCAACTTCGGCAGGTGCGTTTGTTTCGCCCGCTGCGCGTGGAATGTCATCACTGGCGGCAGTATTGGTGCCACTTACTGTGTCGGGAAGCCCCGCTGGAACAGCATTGGCAGCAACATTCTGAGTCGGCAGGGCAGCTTGGCCGTAGTCCTGGTTCCACTTAAGGACCATGACGTAGGACACGATTGCCAGGGCGACGATCAGGATCGTGCGTTTAATATCCATGATTACTCGGCCATCGAAGAAGAACGGGAGGTAGGGATAGGTGGAACCGGGTCATAACCACCGGGATTCCACGGATGACAGCGACCTAAACGACGAAAGGTCAGCCAGCCACCGCGCAGAAGACCATGATTTTCTATGGCCTCTAACGCGTAGCAGGAACAACTGGGGTAGAAACGACAGTGGCTGGCCATCAGAGGACTAATGGCATAGCGATAAAACTGGATCGGAACGAGCGCCAGTTTACGCATCGGTGCTGTCTACCCCTACAGTTTCGGTGCTGACTGCTGGTGCTGGTTTGTTGGTACGCGCCAGACGTTTCCAGAGCTTGCCGAAATGCTGAATCAATTCGGGGTTTTCTACATCCCCCAAGCCTTTGCGCGCGACGATAACAATATCCCAACCAACCAGAGTGTCCTGGTGGAGGCGAAACGATTCGCGCATCAGACGCTTGAGGCGATTGCGCTCAACGGAGAGCTTTACGCTCTTCTTGCCGATCACCAACCCGAGACGGGGGTGATCAAGATCGTTGTTACGCGCAAGGAGCAGGAGATTTTTCCCCGGAACCTTGCCGGTGGGGGAGTCAAAGACTGCCTTGAAGTGCCGGGGGGTTAGCAGACGCTTTTCCCGACTGAAGTCCTGACTCACCACCAGTACCGGATTATCAAACTGCCAGACGCGCACGACCTTTGGCGCGGCGACGCGACAGGACAGCACGGCCGTTCTTGGTAGCCATGCGAGCACGGAAGCCGTGGGTACGGGCGCGTTTGATGGTGCTTGGTTGGAAAGTACGTTTCATGGCGTTGTTACCTGGTTCGTCCACAACGGGCCGGAATGGCCCCCGTTTTAAGAGACCGGCGATTCTAGAGAAAGCAAGCCTCTAGGTCAATTTCCAACCAGCTTTTCCTTCAATTAGATCTTTACGGGCCTCCAGACCTTTTCTTTCCGTTCTGCTTCCATGAGCAATGCCATAGATATAAAAATAAAGAAGGAAGTTATTTAAAGCTTTTCTGTAAAGCTTATAAAAGCTAGGCAGGCCATCCTCTGTGGATAACTGCCTTAAGGCCATATTTCACGTGCTGTACAGAGAATGACAACACGGGGGAGAAACGGTGTTCTGCCTGTGCTGCGCTGTCGGATAAGCTGTGTGTGGAATGGCATGTTATCCACAGGCCAGTTACCCACAGACTTTTGACCCCACTTGTGCAACGAGCTCAGGGGCGCTTATCCACAGAGCTTATGCACAGACCGCTGGTCGCCTTTTTCAGCGATAAGACGTTGATTTTGGGTGGCCACTGAGCGACCTACATGTGGATAAGTGGGCGGTTGGCCGCTACAATGGCGGCTGTTTTTGCCTCACCGGCTTTCAACTTAGGGGATATCCGTGTCAGTGGAACTTTGGCAGCAGTGCGTGGAGCTTTTGCGCGATGAGCTGCCTGCCCAGCAATTCAACACCTGGATCCGCCCGCTACAGGTCGAAGCCGAAGGCGACGAGTTGCGCGTCTACGCACCCAATCGTTTTGTTCTGGACTGGGTCAACGAGAAGTACCTGAGCCGCGTTCTCGAATTGCTCGATGAACATGGCAATGGCCTCGCGCCCGTGCTCTCCTTATTAATAGGTAGCAAACGCAGCTCGGCACCTCGTGCAGCACCGAATGCCCCGCTGGCGGCAAGCGTCTCGCAGGCACAGGCCGCGGCGGCGCCTGTTAATAACTCGCCGGCACCGGTTGCCCAGACGCCTTCGAAATCCTCGTCGCAGAAAAATGCGCCTATTAATGAAGAGCCGTCCCGCGACAGCTTCGATCCGATGGCGGGCGCCAGTTCCCAGCAGGCTCCGGTTCGCGCCGAGCAGCGTACGGTGCAGGTCGAAGGTGCGCTCAAGCACACCAGCTACCTGAACCGCACATTCACCTTTGAGAACTTCGTCGAAGGTAAATCCAACCAGTTGGCCCGCGCGGCCGCCTGGCAGGTTGCCGATAACCCCAAGCATGGTTACAACCCGCTTTTCCTTTATGGTGGCGTTGGTTTGGGTAAGACCCACTTGATGCACGCTGTGGGTAACCACCTATTAAAGAAGAACCCGAATGCCAAGGTTGTGTACCTGCACTCGGAGCGCTTCGTCGCTGACATGGTCAAGGCCCTGCAGCTCAATGCAATCAACGAGTTCAAGCGGTTCTACCGCTCCGTTGATGCATTGCTGATCGATGACATCCAATTCTTCGCGCGCAAGGAGCGTTCCCAGGAAGAGTTTTTCCACACCTTCAACGCCCTGCTCGAAGGCGGCCAACAGGTCATCCTGACCAGTGACCGTTATCCGAAGGAAATCGAAGGCCTGGAAGAACGCTTGAAGTCGCGCTTCGGTTGGGGCCTGACCGTTGCGGTAGAGCCGCCCGAGTTGGAAACCCGCGTTGCGATCCTGATGAAAAAGGCCGACCAGGCGAAAGTCGATCTGCCTCACGACGCCGCGTTTTTCATCGCTCAACGCATCCGCTCCAACGTGCGTGAGTTGGAAGGTGCGCTCAAGCGTGTCATCGCGCACTCTCACTTCATGGGCCGCGACATCACCATCGAGCTGATTCGCGAATCCCTGAAGGACTTGCTGGCATTGCAGGACAAACTGGTGAGTGTGGATAACATCCAGCGCACCGTGGCCGAGTACTACAAGATCAAGATTTCCGACTTGCTGTCCAAGCGCCGTTCGCGCTCGGTGGCTCGTCCTCGTCAGGTGGCCATGGCGCTCTCCAAGGAGTTGACCAACCATAGCCTGCCGGAAATCGGTGATGTGTTTGGCGGTCGTGACCACACCACGGTCTTGCACGCGTGCCGCAAGATCAACGAACTTAAGGAATCCGACGCGGATATTCGCGAGGACTACAAGAACCTGCTGCGTACACTGACTACGTGATGACACCAGCGCAGCTTATTAAGGCAAGGGACTAGACCATGCATTTCACCATTCAACGCGAAGCCCTGTTGAAACCCCTGCAACTGGTCGCAGGCGTCGTCGAGCGCCGACAGACCTTGCCGGTGCTCTCCAACGTATTGCTGGTGGTCGAAGGCCAGCAATTGTCCCTGACCGGTACCGACCTGGAAGTCGAGCTGGTCGGTCGCGTGCAACTGGAAGAGCCCGCTGAACCTGGCGAGATCACAGTACCTGCCCGCAAGCTGATGGACATCTGCAAAAGCCTGCCGAACGACGCGCTGATCGACATTAAGGTTGATGAGCAGAAGTTGGTGGTCAAGGCCGGTCGCAGTCGTTTCACCCTGTCTACGTTGCCGGCCAACGATTTCCCGACTGTGGAAGAGGGCCCAGGCTCGCTGACCTGCAGCCTGGAGCAAAGCAAACTGCGTCGTCTGATTGAGCGCACCAGCTTTGCCATGGCTCAACAGGACGTGCGTTACTACCTCAACGGCATGCTGCTGGAAGTATCCGAAGGCATCATCCGCGCCGTAGCCACCGACGGTCACCGTCTGGCGATGTGCTCGATGCGTGCCGATATTGGCCAACCGGATCGTCACCAGGTGATTGTGCCGCGTAAGGGTATTCTCGAGTTGGCGCGCCTGCTCACTGAGCCGGATGGCAATGTCAGCATCGTACTGGGTCAGCACCATATCCGCGCGACCACCGGTGAGTTTACCTTCACCTCGAAGCTGGTTGACGGCAAGTTCCCAGATTACGAGCGCGTTCTGCCTAAAGGCGGTGACAAATTGGTGATCGGTGATCGCCAGGCTCTGCGTGAAGCGTTCAGCCGTACCGCAATTCTGTCCAACGAAAAGTACCGTGGGATTCGTCTGCAGCTGGCCAACGGTCAGTTGAAAATCCAGGCCAATAACCCTGAGCAGGAAGAAGCAGAAGAAGAAGTGGGCGTTGACTACAACGGCGGCTCTTTGGAAATCGGCTTTAACGTGAGCTATCTGCTGGACGTGCTGGGTGTGATGACCACCGAACAGGTTCGCCTGATCCTGTCTGACTCCAACAGCAGCGCCCTGGTGCAGGAATCCGATAACGACGACTCGGCTTACGTTGTTATGCCGATGCGCCTGTAATCATGCTCAGCAGAAGCTAGATGTCCCTTAGTCGCGTCTCGGTCACCGCGGTGCGCAATCTGCACCCGGTGACCTTCTCCCCCTCCCCCCGCATCAATATCCTCCACGGCGCCAACGGCAGTGGCAAAACCAGCGTGCTGGAAGCCATCCACTTGCTGGGGCTTGCCCGTTCCTTTCGCAGTGCCCGCTTGTTGCCGGTGATTCAGTACGAACAACTGGCTTGCACGGTATTTGGCCAGGTCGAACTGGCGGAAGGCGGCCACAGTAGCCTGGGGATTTCTCGTGATCGCGGCGGTGAGTTCCAGATTCGTATCGACGGGCAAAATGCTCGCAGTGCTGCGCAACTGGCAGAGATCCTGCCATTGCAACTGATCAACCCTGACAGCTTCCGCTTGCTGGAAGGCGCGCCAAAAATCCGCAGACAGTTCCTCGATTGGGGAGTGTTCCACGTGGAACCGCGATTCATGGCCACTTGGCAGCGCCTGCAGAAGGCCCTGCGGCAGCGGAACTCATGGCTGCGGCATGGTACACTTGACGCCGCTTCGCAAGCGGCCTGGGACCGGGAACTGTGCCTGGCCAGCGACGAAATAGATGAATACCGCCGCGCCTATATCAAAGCCTTGAAACCAGTCTTTGAGCAGACCTTGAGTGAGTTATTGGATCTCGAAGGGCTGACGTTGAGCTACTACCGTGGCTGGGACAAAGAGCGTGAACTGAGTGCAGTGCTCGCCACCTCCTTGCAGCGGGATCAGCAAATTGGCCATACCCAGGCCGGCCCCCAACGGGCTGATTTGCGTCTTAGATTAGGCGCACACAATGCTGCGGATATATTGTCCCGCGGCCAGCAGAAGTTGGTGGTGTGCGCGTTGCGTATCGCCCAGGGCCATCTGGTTAGCCAAGCCCGACGTGGTCAGTGTATTTATCTGGTGGATGACTTGCCGTCTGAACTCGACGAGCAACACCGCCGCTCGCTATGTCGCTTGTTGGAAGACTTACGCTGCCAGGTGTTTATCACCTGTGTAGACCACGAATTATTGAGGGAAGGCTGGCAGACGGAAACGCCAGTCGCTTTGTTCCACGTGGAACAAGGCCGTATCACCCAGACCCACGACCATCGGGAGTGAAGGCATGAGCGAAGAAAACACGTACGACTCGACCAGCATTAAAGTGCTGAAAGGTTTGGATGCCGTACGCAAACGTCCCGGTATGTACATTGGCGACACTGATGACGGTAGCGGTCTGCACCACATGGTGTTCGAGGTGGTCGACAACTCCATCGACGAAGCTCTGGCCGGTCACTGCGACGACATCAGCATCATCATCCATCCGGATGAATCCATCACCGTGCGCGACAACGGTCGTGGCATCCCGGTAGACGTGCACAAAGAAGAAGGCGTTTCGGCGGCAGAGGTCATCATGACCGTGCTCCACGCCGGCGGTAAGTTCGACGACAACTCCTATAAAGTCTCCGGTGGTTTGCACGGTGTGGGTGTCTCGGTGGTGAATGCTCTGTCCGAAGAGCTGATCCTGACCGTTCGCCGCAGTGGCAAGATCTGGGAGCAGACTTACGTCCACGGTGTGCCACAAGAGCCGATGAAGATCGTTGGCGACAGTGAAAGCACCGGTACCCAGATCCATTTCAAGCCATCGGCTGATACCTTCAAGAACATCCACTTCAGCTGGGACATCCTCGCCAAGCGGATTCGTGAACTGTCCTTCCTCAACTCCGGTGTTGGCATCGTCCTCAAGGATGAGCGCAGCGGCAAGGAAGAGCTGTTCAAATACGAAGGCGGCTTGCGTGCGTTTGTTGAATACCTGAACACCAACAAGACTGCGGTTAACCAGGTGTTCCACTTCAACATCCAGCGTGAAGACGGCATCGGCGTGGAAATCGCCCTGCAGTGGAACGACAGCTTCAACGAGAACCTGTTGTGCTTCACCAACAACATTCCGCAGCGTGACGGCGGTACTCACCTTGTGGGTTTCCGTTCCGCGCTGACGCGTAACCTGAACACCTACATCGAAGCCGAAGGCCTGGCGAAGAAGCATAAAGTTGCCACCACCGGTGACGATGCCCGCGAAGGCCTGACCGCGATTATCTCGGTGAAAGTGCCGGACCCTAAATTCAGCTCCCAGACCAAAGACAAGCTGGTGTCTTCCGAAGTGAAGACCGCCGTTGAACAGGAAATGGGCAAGTACTTCTCGGACTTCCTGCTGGAAAACCCGAACGAAGCCAAGCTGGTTGTGGGCAAGATGATCGACGCCGCGCGTGCCCGTGAAGCGGCGCGTAAAGCCCGTGAGATGACCCGCCGTAAAGGCGCGCTGGATATCGCCGGCTTGCCCGGCAAGCTGGCTGACTGCCAGGAGAAGGACCCTGCCCTCTCCGAACTGTATCTGGTGGAAGGTGACTCTGCTGGCGGTTCCGCCAAGCAGGGTCGTAACCGTCGCACCCAGGCCATCCTGCCGTTGAAGGGTAAGATCCTCAACGTCGAGAAAGCGCGCTTCGACAAGATGATTTCCTCCCAGGAAGTCGGCACCTTGATCACTGCGCTTGGCTGCGGTATTGGCCGTGACGAGTACAACATCGACAAGCTGCGTTACCACAACATCATCATCATGACCGATGCTGACGTCGACGGTTCGCACATCCGTACCCTGCTGCTGACCTTCTTCTTCCGTCAGTTGCCGGAGCTGATTGAGCGTGGCTACATCTATATCGCCCAGCCGCCGTTGTACAAAGTGAAGAAAGGCAAGCAAGAGCAATACATCAAAGACGACGACGCCATGGAAGAGTACATGACGCAGTCGGCCCTGGAAGATGCCAGCCTGCACTTGAACGACGAAGCCCCGGGAATCTCCGGCGAGGCGCTGGAGCGTCTGGTTAACGACTTCCGCATGGTAATGAAGACTCTTAAGCGCCTGTCGCGCCTGTACCCACAGGAACTGACCGAGCACTTCATCTACCTGCCGTCCGTAAGCCTGGAGCAGTTGGGCGATCACGCACACATGCAGGATTGGCTGGCCCAGTACGAGGTTCGCCTGCGCACCGTCGAGAAGTCTGGCCTGGTGTACAAAGCGAGCCTGCGTGAAGACCGTGAACGTAACGTCTGGCTGCCGGAGGTCGAATTGATCTCCCACGGTCTGTCGAACTACGTCACCTTCAACCGCGACTTCTTCGGCAGCAACGACTACAAGACCGTTGTGACCCTCGGCGCGCAACTGAGCACCCTGCTGGACGACGGTGCGTACATTCAACGTGGTGAGCGTAAGAAAGCGGTCAAGGAGTTCAAGGAAGCCCTGGACTGGTTGATGGCTGAAAGCACCAAGCGCCACACCATCCAGCGATACAAAGGTCTGGGTGAAATGAACCCCGATCAACTGTGGGAAACCACCATGGACCCAGCCCAGCGTCGTATGCTGCGTGTGACCATCGAAGACGCCATTGGCGCAGACCAGATCTTCAACACCCTGATGGGTGATGCGGTCGAACCTCGCCGTGACTTCATCGAGAGCAATGCCTTGGCAGTGTCTAACCTGGACTTCTGATCCAGGCGCGACCTCCAAAATAAAAAAGGCCAACGCTATGCGTTGGCCTTTTTTATTGCGTGGGAATCATGCTCTGCAAAATGCTCCACGTGGAACATCGTGGTTTTTATCCAGAAGAAGCTGTAGCCACACTCTCCAACCGATACCCATACCCATAGATCGTCAACAACTGCCAACCCCTATCCGCGGTAAGCCCGAGCTTGTTGCGCAGCCGATAGATGTGCGTATCCAACGGCCGAGAAGAGACCATTTCTTCATGGGTCCAGAACCGTTCATAAAGGTACTCACGCGACAGCGGCCGAGCCAGGTTGGCGAATAAGCAGCTCGCCAGGCGGTATTCGCGCTCGGTAAGGTTGATCGGTTTGCCTGCGCGCGTGACGGTCAACTCCGCGTCGTCGAAAGTCAGGTCATTAAAACTCTGCACTTCAGGGCTCGCTGATTTCTGCAGCCCGTGCCGCCGAAGTACAGCGGTGACCCGAGCTTTCAGCTCATTAGGGCGAAAGGGTTTGCTGACGTAATCGTCGGCGCCACTGTTCAATGCGGTGACGATATCGCTTTCGGCATCACGGCTGGTGAGCATGATGACGGCGGGTGGCGACTCCATGTGCTCACGGGTCCAGCGCAGCAATGCGATGCCGGTGATATCGGGCAGTTGCCAGTCGAGTATCAGCAGGTCAAAGGTTTCCCGACGCAACTGACGCAGCAGGTCTTCTCCGCGCTCGAAGCAATGCAGGGTCCAGGGCTGTTCGGCGGTGCTGGGGATTTGTCGCAGTGTCTGTTCCACCCGTCGCAATTCAGCGGGTTCGTCATCCAGTATTGCGACACGCATGGGTGGGTCCTTTCTTTTGAAGAGTACGGCAGTCGTATTGAGGGCACGTACTGCACAGATGCCAGTCATTGAATCTGAAGAATTGTGCTCAGATGCGACGACCCCTTGGATCTCTAGGTACGCTGGAATCAATATGCGATTAAGCCATTGAAAGTCCTCTATACCTATGTGGGAAAGATACCGGCTCCAAGCCGTAAGGAAAAGGATCAGCCGACGCGTGTGCTGTCGTAAACTCCGGTGCCCTGATAGGGGAGGCTCTTTGGAATCCCAGCGTTATGAAGATCAAGCAGGAAAATTTTTCTACTGCGTCGAAAATGAGCTTCACTGGGCTCAACGCATCGTTCTATCGCGTGCGCGTGTCGGCTTCCGACGAGCGCCACCTGGAGGGGAAACCGGGGTCTATGCCATCTTCTACCGCACGCCAACAATACAGGCGCGTTGACCCATGATGCTTTGGGGCAAGGCCGAAAAACGTCAACCCACCCATGCCCAGCGCCTGTTCCACGGTCTGGTACGTGAGTGGTTGTGGATCGGGTTGCTGTTGTTGCCGATCACCGCCTACCTCTCAATGAGTCCTGGCCTGGCCTTGAATAACGCCCTGTACGACAGCCTTCGACGTTTGACGCCGCTGCCAGTGGATCCACGAATTCTGCTGGTGACCATTGATGATCCTAGCCTGAAGAAGCTCGGGCAGTGGCCCTGGCCGCGTAGCCTGCATGCCGACCTGATCGATCGCCTGAGTGCCGCGCAGCCGGCCGCTATCCTGTTTGATGTGATCTTCAGCGAACCTGGCGACCCGGCCAATGACAAGCGCCTGGCCGACTCGGTGTGCAACGCCGGCAACGTACTGTTGCCCCTGGCACGCGACGATTCCGCCAGCTACAGCCAGCCTGGGGCGCAAATGCTCTCGCTGCTTAAATGCGCCAGGGGCGTCGGGCATATCAATGTGGAGGGCGACAGTGATGGCGTGGTCCGCAGCCTGTATATGCGTGAGGGTCCAGCCGACGCCACGGCGCTGCAGTTAGCGTGGCTGGCTTTCGTGATGAGCGGTCAATCTACGGACATGCCAGGGGAGTCCCAGGCGTCGATTACCCAGGGCTGGCACCGGGAGCATGCCGTTCGTATCCCGTTTATTGCCCCCGGTACCCATTTTCCCAGCGTGTCTTATGTCAGCGTATTACGCGGTGAAGTGCCTCCTGAGCGGCTGCGAGACCGTCTGATTCTGGTGGGGGCAACCGCTTCGGGCATGGGCGATCGCTTTGCCACACCGCTCTCGCCCATGGCCGGCACTACGGCGGGCGTGGAGATCCAGGCCAACGTACTTAATGGCTTGCTGCAAGGTCGCAGTATTGTGGACCTGTCCGGATGGCTGGCCGCGCTGATGGCCACGTCCCTGGTAGCGTTGCTGCTGGGCCTGCTGCTCTACCGCCCACGCTACGCACTGTGGATGACCCTGGGGGGAATGTTTATGGCCTTGCTCGGCTCAGCGGCGCTATTGCGTATGGGGTACTGGTGGTCGCCGGCGGCCTGCTGGATCGGTTTGCTGCTCAGCTACCTGATCTGGAATTGGCGGCGTCTCAGCGTGATCCTGGCCTACTTCGGTTGGGAATTGGCCCGCCTGGATAACGAGCCCAAAGTCTTGCCCGAGCGCCGCCGTGCACCCGCCAGCAAAGGTGACGTTTTGCAGGGCCGCATCTTTGCCCTGGAGCAAGCCGTGAGCCGTACACGGGATACCCGACGATTTATGGCCGATGGGCTGGAGTGCTTGCCGGTGGCGACACTGATCACGGATACCGCAGGCAATATCCTGTTGGCCAACCGCATTGCCCGGGAAGTGTTCGGTAATAACTTGATCACCCATAACCTTCTGGAGCAGTTGGCTGACCTGGGTTACCCGCCGCTGCACAATGGTGTACGCCCTCCCCTCTCCGCGCTGGAACTCGTTGAGTTTCGGGATATTCACCAACGTAGCCTGCGCATGGAGCTTGCCCCGTTGCTACCGGCCGAAGGGGATGTAGCGCTGGGGTGGTTGCTGAGCCTTACCGACTTGAGCAAGGAACGCGAGGCCCAGCAGCATCGGGAAACCATGCTGCGCTTTCTCTCCCACGATTTGCGCGCACCCCACTCGGCGATCCTCGCGCTGTTGGATGTGCACAACAGTGAGTCGCCGATATTTGCCCAGATCGAGCAGCAAGTACGCCGCGCCTTGAGCCTCACCGAATCTTTTGTACAACTGGCGAAAGCCGAGGCCGATGGCTACCAGTTCGAGCCTACGCTGTTCGCCATGTTGGTGATGGATGCCTTTGACCAAGTGGCACTGATCGCCCAGCTCAAAGGCATTCACTTGGTCCACGATCTGGACGAGGCCGACGAAGGCATGGTGTCAGCCGATCAATCGCTGCTCACCCGCGCATTGTTCAATGTGCTGGAGAACGCGATCAAATACTCGGCATCCGGTACCACCGTCCGATTAAGACACAGCAGTGCGCAAGGTTGGTTGGAGTGCCTGATCAGCGACCAGGGCCCGGGGATAGCCGCCAAGGATTTGCCTGAGCTGTTCAGTCAGTACAAGCGCTTTGATTCGGCCCAAGGCAGCGAAGGGTTGGGGTTGGGACTGAGCATGGTCAAGGCGGTCGTGGAGCGTCATGGAGGCCATATCGGGTGTGAAAGCACCGTGGGCAAAGGCACCACTTTCCGCCTGCAGTTGCCCTTGCTGGACGACGGCTGAAACGTACTTTTCTGCTGTGCATAAAAAACCGGTCTCAAGGACCGGTTTTTTAATGCGGAAAAAACTTATGCACGGTTTTCGCTATTTTATGAGCTGTGGAAATATGTAATAAAATCAGATTGTTATGAATGAAAAAAGCCAATTCGCCAACAAACCGTACACAGGTTATCCACAGATCTTCATACCACCGGCGTATCCACCACAATCGGCTCCGGCGGCAGCGAACCCATGGCCCGCTGCTGCGCTTCATTCCATGCCTGCGCACGCTCATTCAGCGCGGCAATGGCACGTGGGCCTTCGCCTTCTGCGTACATTGGCTCGCCAATCACCACAGTGATAGTGCCCTCGCGTTTTGCCCAGCCCGTCTTCGGCCAGAACTTGCCGGCGTTATGCGCAATCGGCAACACCGGCAGATTGGCGTTCACCGCCAATGCCGTACCACCACGGGAGAACTTGCCTACGGTCCCAAAGGGCACCCGAGTACCTTCCGGAAAGATCAGTACCCACACGCCATCCTTGAGCAGTTCATCACCCTTCTTGGCAACGTGCTTGAGCGCCGCCTTGGGGTTGTCGCGGTCGATGGCGATCGGGCGCAACATGGCCATGGCCCAGCCGAAGAACGGCACGTACAGCAGCTCACGCTTGAGCACCTGGCTCAATGGCGAGAAGTACGCCGAGAGGAAGAAAGTCTCCCAGGTGCTCTGGTGGTTCGACAGGATTACGCACGGCTGGTCCGGTACGTTTTCAGCGCCCTTGATCTCGAAACGAATGTTCAGAAACACCTTGGTCAGCCACAACGCGCAGCGGCACCAATAGACGTTGATAAAGCGATAGCGCGCCTTGAACGGCAGGAACGGCGCAATAAAAAAGCTCAGGGTGCACCAGAGAAGCGAACTGGTGCCCAGCAGCAGGTAAAAGAAAAAGGTTCTGATGGCCTGCAAAATCGACATGGCGGCATTTACCGTTGCGGGACAAGGCCCGCCTGTTAAAAGCGCACTCCCGAACAGTCCTTGGTCAGGAAGTCGAGGGCGGCTAGTTGTTGATAAGTTCTGCGGCAACCGCCGCCAGATCGTCAAAAATCAAGGTGCCTACCGGCAGGTTTTTCGCCTGGGTCTTTTCGCCTTTCCCGGTCTTTACCAAAACTGGCTGAGAGTCGACGGCTTTGGCCGCCTCCAGGTCCCCGAGGCTGTCCCCGACGAACCATATCCCAGCCAAGGGCACCTTGTAATGTTCTGCAATGGTTTTCAACATGCCAGGCTTGGGTTTGCGGCAATCGCAGCCCTCATCCGGCCCGTGAGGGCAGTACACCACCAGCCCCACGTCACCCCCCTGCTCCGCCACCAGCGTGCGCAAGCGCGCGTGCATGGCGTCCAGGGTCGCGATGTCGTAATAGCCACGGGCGATGCCGGACTGGTTGGTGGCGATGGCCACCGTCCAGCCGGCTTTGCTCAACTGCGCGATGGCCTCGATCGAACCGGGCAGTGGAATCCATTCCGCCACCGACTTGATGTAAGCGTCGGAGTCGTAGTTGATCACCCCGTCCCGATCGAGAATCAGCAGTTTCAACATGGTCAGCTCAGCGTCGAAATGTCAGCGATATTGACGAACAAGCCACGCAGACGCGCCAGCATGGCGTAGCGGTTTTTCCGCACGCCGGCATCTTCGGCATTGATCATCACCGCTTCGAAGAACGCATCCACCGGCTCACGCAAGGTCGCCAGGCGTGCCAGGGCTTCGGCGTAATTGCGTTCGGCGATCAGCGGCTTCACCGCGTTCTCTGCCTTGGCAATGGCCGAGTTCAGCGAGAACTCCTTGGCGTCGGCAAACAGGCCAGGGTCGACATCGGCATTGCCCAGGCCTTCGGCCTTGCTCAGCAGGTTCGACACTCGCTTGTTCACGGCGGCCAGGGCATCGGCTTCCGGTAACTTACGGAACGCCTGTACGGCTTGTACGCGCTGATCGAAGTCCAGCGCCGAACCCGGTTGCAGGGCACGTACCGACAGGTAGACGGAAACGTCCACGCCTTCGTCTTCATAACGCGCACGCAGGCGGTCGAACACGAACTCCAGCACTTGCTCGGCCAGGCCGGCTTGCTTGACCTTGCCACCGAACTGGCCGACCGCGAACACCACGGCCTGGGTCAGGTCGAGGTCCAGCTTCTTGTCGATCAGGATGCGCAGCACGCCCAGGGCCGCACGACGCAGGGCATACGGGTCTTTGCTACCGGTGGGCAGCATGCCGATACCGAAGATACCGACCAGGGTATCCAGCTTGTCGGCGATGGCCACGGCCGCACCGGTCAGGGTGGTCGGCAGTTCAGCACCGGCACCGCGGGGCATGTACTGCTCGTTCAGCGCCAGGGCGACATCGTTCGGCTCGCCATCGTTGAGGGCGTAGTAGTAACCGGCGACGCCTTGCATCTCCGGGAACTCGCCGACCATCTCGGTGGCCAGGTCGCACTTGGACAGCAAGCCTGCACGCGCGGCCCAGGCGGCATCACCGCCAATGCGTGGGGCAATGTAGGCCGCCAGCTTGGAAACACGCACGGCCTTGTCGTAGACGCTGCCGAGTTTTTCCTGGAACACCACGTTTTGCAGGCGCAGGTTGAAGTCTTCGAGCTTCTGCTTCTTGTCTTGCTTGAAGAAGAACTCGGCGTCAGTCAGGCGCGGGCGAACGACTTTCTCGTTACCGGCGATGATCTGCTGCGGGTCCTTGCTTTCGATGTTGGCCACGGTGATAAAGCGCGGCAGCAACTTACCGTCCACGTCCAGCAGGCAGAAATACTTCTGGTTGTCCTGCATGGTGGTGATCAGTGCTTCCTGCGGCACTTCGAGGAAACGTTCTTCGAACGAGCACACCAGCGGCACCGGCCATTCAACCAGCGCGGTGACTTCGTCGAGCAGGCTTGGCGGCACGATGGCGGTGCCTTCCTGCAGGCGGGCCAGCTCTTCGGTGCGCTTGCTGATCAGCTCGCGACGCTCGTTGGCATCGGCCAGCACGTAAGCAGCCCGCAGATCGGCGGCATAGTTAGCCGGCGATGTGATGCGTACGGCTTCTGGATGGTGGAAGCGATGACCACGGGAATCCCGGCCAGCCTTCTGGGCGAGGATGGTGCAGTCGATGACTTGGTCACCGAGCAGCATCACCAGCCACTGGGTCGGACGTACGAACTCTTCCTTGCGCGCGCCCCAGCGCATGCGCTTGGGGATCGGCAGGTCATTCAGGGAGTCTTCGACGATGGTCGGCAGCAGGCTGGCGGTCGGCTTGCCGGCGATGACCTGGCTGAAACGCAGTTTCGGGCCGCTCTGGTCGATCTCGCTCAGCTCGACGCCACACTTCTTGGCGAAGCCCAATGCGGCTTGGGTCGGGTTGCCTTCGGCGTCGAAAGCCGCCTGGCGTGGCGGGCCGTCGAGGTTGATGCTGCGGTCCGGCTGCTGGGTTTCCAGCGCGGTCAGCAACACAGCCAGGCGGCGCGGCGCGGCGTAGACTTTTTTCGCTTCAAACTTCAGGCCGGCGCTCTGCAGGCCTTTTTCGATCCCGGCCAGGAATGCATCGGCCAGGGTATTGAGTGCCTTGGGTGGCAGCTCTTCGGTGCCCAGTTCAACCAGGAAATCTTGAGCACTCATTGTGCAGCCTCCAGCTTAGCCAACACTTCATCACGCAGGTCCGGGGTGGCCATCGGGAAGCCCAGCTTGGCGCGAGCCAGCAGGTAGGCTTGGGCGACGGAACGTGCCAGGGTGCGTACACGCAGGATGTATTGCTGACGCGCGGTTACCGAGATGGCACGGCGGGCGTCCAGCAGGTTGAAGGTATGGGAAGCCTTCAACACCATTTCATAGCTTGGCAACGGCAGCGGCTGGTCGAGTTCGATCAGGCGCTTGGCTTCGCTTTCATAGAAGTCGAACAGTTCGAACAGCTTCTCGACGTTGGCGTGTTCGAAGTTGTAGGTCGACTGCTCCACTTCGTTCTGGTGGAACACATCGCCATAGGTCACTTTGCCGAACGGGCCGTCAGCCCATACCAGGTCGTAGACCGAATCCACGCCTTGCAGGTACATGGCCAGGCGTTCAAGACCGTAGGTGATCTCGCCGGTCACTGGGTAGCATTCGATGCCACCGGCTTGCTGGAAGTAAGTGAACTGCGTGACTTCCATGCCATTGAGCCAGACTTCCCAGCCCAGGCCCCAGGCGCCGAGGGTGGGCGACTCCCAGTTGTCTTCGACGAAACGGATGTCGTGCACCAGTGGGTCGAGGCCCACGTGCTTGAGCGAGCCCAGGTACAGTTCCTGGAAGTTGTCCGGGTTCGGCTTCAGCACGACCTGGAACTGATAGTAGTGCTGCAGACGGTTCGGGTTTTCGCCGTAGCGGCCGTCAGTCGGTCGACGACTGGGCTGCACGTAAGCGGCGTTCCAGGTTTCCGGACCGATGGCCCGCAGGAATGTAGCGGTGTGGAAAGTGCCGGCGCCTACTTCCATATCGTAGGGCTGAAGTACCACACAACCTTGCTCGGCCCAGTATTGCTGGAGGGCGAGGATCAAGTCTTGGAAGGTACGCACGGCTGGCGTAGGCTGGCTCACGAAATTCACCTGTTACTTGGGCTGCGATTTAAAGAGCGGGAGTATACCCGATTCGGCCGCGCCACCATCCCCTGGAGCCTTATGCCACGCTGCTTTTGGTGTTCTGAAGATCCGCTGTACATGGCTTATCACGATCAGGAGTGGGGAACGCCGCTGCGCGATGCGCAGGGTTTGTTCGAGTTGCTTTTGCTCGAAGGGTTCCAGGCGGGCCTGTCCTGGATCACCGTTCTACGCAAACGCGAGCATTATCGAAAGGTCTTGTTTGGTTTTGATGCCCGGCGTCTGGCACAGCTGACCGACGCTGAGATCGAAGCACTGATGCTCGATCCAGGCATTGTGCGTAACCGCCTCAAGCTCAACGCCACCCGGCGCAACGCTGCGGCCTGGCTGGCGCTGGAGGACCCGGTGGGGTTGCTTTGGTCGTTTGTCGGCGGCGTGCCCAAGGTCAACCATTTCAAGGACCGCAGCCAAGTCCCGGCGATCACGCCGGAGGCTGAAGCCATGAGCAAAGCACTCAAGAAAGCCGGCTTCACCTTTGTCGGCCCGACCATCTGTTACGCCTTCATGCAGGCCTCGGGCATGGTCATGGACCACACCCAGGACTGCGACCGTTACGCGGACTTGGCCAACGCCGGTTAGAATGGCGGCTTTGCGCACCACACACGATCAGGAGTGACCTGTGGAAAAGTTTAAAGGCGCCTTGTTGGTAGGCGCTCTTCGGTTGTTTGCCCTGCTGCCATGGCGCGCGGTGCAAGCCGTGGGTTCGGCCATCGGCTGGATCATGTGGAAAACCCCCAACCGCTCCCGTGAAACGGTGCGGATCAACCTCTCAAAATGCTTCCCGGACATGGACCCCGCCGCGCGCGAGCGCCTGGTCGGCCAGAGCCTGAAGGACATCGGCAAGTCCCTGACCGAAAGCGCCTGCGCCTGGATCTGGCCAGCCCAGCGCTCCATCGATCTGGTGCGTGAAGTCGAAGGCCTTGAGGTGCTGCACGAAGCCCTGGCCTCGGGCAAAGGTGTGGTCGGCATCACCAGCCACCTGGGCAATTGGGAGGTGTTGAACCACTTCTATTGCAGCCAGTGCAAACCGATCATTTTTTACCGCCCGCCCAAGCTCAAGGCGGTGGATGAGTTGCTGCGCAAGCAGCGCGTACAACTGGGTAACCGCGTGGCGGCGTCCACCAAGGAAGGCATTCTCAGTGTGATCAAGGAAGTGCGCAAAGGCGGCCAGGTGGGGATTCCTGCCGACCCGGAGCCGGCCGAGTCCGCAGGGATCTTCGTGCCGTTCTTCGCCACCCAGGCGCTCACCAGCAAGTTCGTGCCGAACATGCTCGCCGGCCACAAGGCGGTCGGTGTGTTCCTGCATGCCCTGCGGCTGCCGGACGGGTCGGGCTACAAAGTGATCCTGGAAGCGGCGCCGGAAGACATGTACAGCACCGACACCGCCACCTCCTGCGCGGCGATGAGCAAAGTGGTGGAGCGTTATGTCGGCGCCTACCCGAGCCAGTACATGTGGAGCATGAAGCGCTTCAAGAAACGCCCGCCGGGTGAAGAGCGGTGGTACTGATCCAGAGCCAATACAAAACCAAATGTGGGAGGGGGCTTGCTCCCGATAGCAGTGTGTCAGCCAATGCATATTTGACTGAACCACCGCTATCGGGAGCAAGCCCCCTCCCACATTTTCGATCTGCTTAGCTTTGGCGGTCGAGTTTCTTCAGGAACACCGTCATCTCTTTCTCGGCCTGCTTGTCGCCATGGGCCTGGGCCGCTTCAACGCCCTTCTCCCACGCCTGTCGCGCTGCGGGGTTATCACCCTGCCCCAACTGCGCCTTGCCCAACAACGTCCACGCCGCCGAATACTTCGGATCGAACTCGACGCACTTCTGCAAATGCTCCGCCGCCTTGGCGTAGTCCTTCAGGTCCAGATAACCCTTGCCCAGCCCAAAGCGCAGCAGTGAGTTATCCACACCCTTGGCGAGCATTTTTTCCAGGGATTCGAGCATGTCGGTCACTCCGGTTGATCAGAAAAAGCTCAATCCCACGTGGAACAACTTCTCCACATCGCGGATATGTTTCTTGTCCACCAGGAACAGGATCACATGATCCCCCGTGGCAATGACCGTGTCGTCGTGGGCGATGATCACTTCCTCATCACGAATGATTGCGCCAATGGTGGTGCCCGGTGGCAGGCCGATATCGCGGATGGCCTTGCCGATCACTTTGCTCGATTTCGAATCACCGTGGGCAATCGCCTCGATGGCCTCCGCCGCCCCCCGGCGCAGGGAGTGCACGCTGACAATATCGCCACGACGCACGTGGGCGAGCAAAGTGCCGATGGTGGCCAACTGTGGGCTGATGGCGATGTCGATATCGCCACCCTGGATCAGGTCGACATAGGCCGGGTTGTTGATGATGGTCATGACCTTCTTCGCCCCCAACCGCTTGGCCAGCAGCGACGACATGATGTTGGCTTCGTCATCGTTGGTCAGGGCCAGGAAGATATCCGCGTCGGCGATGTTTTCTTCCATCAGCAGGTCGCGGTCCGAGGCACTGCCTTGTAGTACGACAGTGCTATCCAGGGTGTCGGACAAATGCCGGCAGCGTGCCGGACTCATCTCGATGATCTTCACCTGGTAGCGACTCTCGATCGCTTCGGCCAGGCGCTCGCCAATCTGCCCGCCACCGGCGATAACGATGCGTTTGTAGCTCTCATCGAGCCGGCGCATTTCACTCATGACTGCGCGAATATTCGCTTTGGCAGCGATAAAAAACACTTCGTCGTCGGCCTCGATCACCGTATCGCCCTGGGGCAGGATCGGCCGGTCACGCCGGAAAATGGCGGCGACGCGGGTTTCCACATTCGGCATGTGTTCACGCAGTTGACGCAGTTGCTGACCCACCAGCGGTCCACCGTAGTAGGCCTTCACGGCCACCAACTGCGCTTTGCCGCCAGCGAAGTCGATCACCTGCAAGGCGCCCGGAATTTCGATCAGGCGCTTGATGTAGTGGGTGACTACCTGTTCCGGGCTGATCAGCACGTCGACCGGGATTGCGTCGTTATCGAACAGACCGGCGCGGGTCAGGTAGGCGGCTTCACGCACCCGGGCGATCTTGGTCGGGGTGTGGAACAGGGTGTGAGCGACCTGGCAGGCGACCATATTGGTCTCGTCGCTGTTGGTGACGGCCACCAGCATGTCGGCGTCGTCTGCGCCGGCCTGGCGCAGCACCGTCGGGAAGGACGCGCGGCCTTGTACCGTACGAATATCCAGGCGGTCGCCGAGGTTGCGCAGGCGCTCGGCATCGGTGTCGACCACGGTGATGTCATTGGCTTCGCTGGCCAAATGTTCGGCCAGTGTGCCGCCAACCTGCCCTGCTCCAAGGATGATGATTTTCATCCGGTCACTCCCTTAAACCCGTTCAGCCGCGCGCGGCGGCGATCTTGATCAGTTTGGCGTAGTAGAAACCATCATGCCCGCCTTCCTGTGCAAGTAACTGGCGACCATGGGGCTGCTTAATACCGGCAGCCGTGGCGAGGTCCAGTTCCCGTGCGCCGCTGGTGCGGGCAAGGAAGGCTTCGATCACCTCGGTGTTTTCGGTGGGCAAGGTGGAGCAGGTCGCGTAGAGCAGGATGCCGCCGACTTCGAGGGTCGGCCACATTGCATCGAGCAGTTCACCTTGCAGCACCGCCAGGGCGGCGATGTCGTCGGGTTGGCGGGTGAGCTTGATGTCCGGGTGACGGCGGATCACACCGGTGGCCGAACACGGCGCGTCGAGCAGGATGCGTTGGAACGGTTTGCCGTCCCACCAGGTGGCGGTGTCGCGGCCGTCGGCGGCGATCAGCTCGGCGCTGAGGCCCAGGCGCGCGAGGTTTTCCCGCACCCGCACCAGGCGCTTGGCTTCCAGGTCGACAGCCACTACACCCGCGAGGTCCTTTTCAACTTCGAGGATGTGACAGGTCTTACCGCCCGGAGCACAGCAGGCGTCCAGCACGCGTTGGCCGGGAGCCAGGTCGAGCAGGTCGGCGGCCAGTTGCGCGGCTTCATCCTGCACACTGATCCACCCTTCGGCAAAGCCCGGCAGGCTGCGCACATCGGTGGCCGCTTCCAGCACAATGCCGTCGGTGCTGTACACGCATGGCGTGGCGTTGATGCCTGCGCTCGTCAGCAATTGCAGATACGCATCACGGCTGTGATGGCGACGGTTGACCCGCAGGATCATCGGCGGGTGCGCATTGTTGGCCGCGCAAATGGCTTCCCATTGCTCGGGCCAGAACGCCTTCAAGGATTTCTGCAGCCAGCGCGGGTGAGCGGTGCGCACCACCGGGTCATGTTCCAACTCGGCCAGCAGTGCTTCACTTTCGCGCTGGGCGCGGCGCAGTACCGCGTTGAGCAGGGCCTTGGCCCAGGGCTTTTTCAGCTTGTCGGCGCAACCGACGGTTTCACCGATGGCGGCGTGGGCCGGCACGCGGGTGTAGAGCAGCTGATAGAGACCGACCAGCAGCAGCGCCTCGACATCAGCATCGGCCGCCTTGAACGGCTTTTGCAGCAGCTTGGCTGCCAGCGCCGACAACCGTGGTTGCCAGCGGGCGGTGCCGAAGGCCAGGTCCTGGGTGAAACCGCGATCGCGGTCTTCGACCTTATCCAACTGGGTGGGCAGCGAACTATTCAACGAAGCCTTGCCGTTGAGTACGGCGGCGAGAGCCTTGGCGGCGGCCAGACGTGGGTTCATTGGGCTGCCACCCCGAGGATCGTACCCAAGGAAAATTTCTCACGACGGCTGTTGAACAAATCGCTGAAATTAAGCGCCTTGCCACCGGGCAATTGCAGACGGGTCAGGCACAGCGCCTGTGCGCCGCAAGCGACCAGCAGGCCGTCCTTGCTGGCGCCGATGATTTCACCGGGTGCGCCTTTGCCGTCGGCCAGGGTTGCGGCCAATACCTTCAAGGCTTCGCCATTGAGGGTGCTGTGGCAGATCGGCCACGGGTTGAAGGCACGCACCAGGCGTTCCAGCTCCACCGCCGGGCGGCTCCAGTCAATGCGGGCTTCGTCCTTGTTCAGCTTGTGGGCGTAGGTGGCCAGGCTGTCGTCCTGCACTTCGCCTTCCAGGGTGCCTGCGGCGAGGCCGGCGATGGCCTGGATCACGGCGGGCGGGCCCATTTCGGCCAGACGATCATGCAGGCTGCCGCCAGTGTCTTCAGCCGTGATCGGGGTGGTGACTTTGAGCAGCATCGGACCGGTGTCCAGGCCCGCTTCCATGCGCATCACCGTCACCCCGCTTTCGCTGTCGCCTGCCTCCACGGCACGTTGGATCGGCGCCGCACCGCGCCAGCGTGGCAGCAATGAGGCGTGGCTGTTGATGCAACCCAGGCGTGGAATATCCAGCACGACCTGGGGCAGGATCAAACCGTAGGCCACCACCACCAGCAAGTCCGGTTGCAGCGCCGCCAGTTCAGCCTGGGCCTCGGCGTTGCGCAGGGTCGGCGGTTGCAGCACGGGGATGTCGTGCTCAAGCGCCAACTGCTTGACCGGGCTCGGCATCAGTTTTTGCCCGCGACCGGCCGGGCGATCCGGCTGGGTGTACACCGCGACGATGTCATAAGGGCTGGCAAGCAGGGCCCTGAGGTGTTCGGCGGCGAATTCGGGGGTGCCGGCAAAAACAATGCGCAATGGCTCGGTCATGGGAGGTCTCGGTTAAAAGCAGTCACAAAAGAAAAAGGCTTGCCGCAGCAAGCCTTTGGAAGGAGGGCATCAAGCTTGCTGGCGATGCTTTTTTTCCAGCTTCTTCTTGATCCGGTCGCGCTTGAGCGTGGACAGGTAATCGACAAACAGCTTGCCGTTGAGGTGGTCGCATTCGTGCTGGATACACACCGCCAGCAGGCCTTCGGCGATCAGTTCGAACGGCTTGCCGTCGCGGTCCAGGGCCTTGATCTTCACGCGCAGCGGGCGTTCGACGTTTTCGTAGAACTCCGGCACCGACAGGCAGCCTTCCTGGTATTCGCCCATCTCGTCGGTCAGCGGTTCGAACTCGGGGTTGATGTACACCCGCGGTTCGCTGCGATCTTCCGACAGGTCCATGACCACGACGCGCTGATGCACGTTGACCTGGGTGGCGGCGAGGCCAATACCCGGGGCTTCATACATTGTTTCAAACATGTCATCGACCAACTGACGAACCTTGTCGTCCACTACGGCCACCGGTTTGGCGATCGTGCGCAGGCGCGAGTCGGGGAATTCGAGGATGTTCAAAATAGCCATAAGCGTAATTGCTGCACATGTGAGGTAGAGGCAAATCGGCGGTGGGATGGACCCACATGGCCGGTGTGAAACGCCCAAAAGCCGCGAAGGCTCTGGCATTTCACGCGAACGCACATAATAAAGGAGATTCACCCCATGAGGAAATCGCTACTCGTCTTGCTGCTGTGGGCCCCGTTCGCCCTGGCCGTGCTTCCACAGCCCGGCTCGCGCCTGGATCAAGCGACGCAACAGGCCATCCAGCGTTTTTTGTTACATAACCGTATTCTCGATAGCCCTCTGGACCTGGACAACGCGCCCTACATCGTCGCGGCAGATGCGGGGCGGGTGCTGGGTGCCAATGGCGAGCGCGTGCATGCCCGCGGTGTGCTGGATGCGTCCCCGCCCGCCTATGGGATCTTCCGCCGCGGCAAAGTCTACAACGACCCCGATACCCAGGAGCTGCTGGGCGTCAACGCCGACGATATCGGTACTGCGCGCTTTGTGACGGCCGGAGACCTCACCACCCTGGCGGTGCAACGGGTCACCCAGGAAGTGCGCCCCGGCGACCGCTTACTGCGCACCGAACCGCCTGTGCAGTTGGTAAGACTGGCGCCGCCGCCCTCGCCCTTCATCCAAGGGCAAATCATCGATATACCCAAGGGCGTTACCCAGGTCGGCGTGTTGGACGCCGTCACCCTGAACAAGGGCCGGCGCGACGGCCTGGTCGAAGGCCAGTTGCTGGCCGTCATCAAAACCGGCACCGCCGTACGCGACATCCTCACCGGCGCCCAAGTGAAGCTCGCCGATGAGCGTGCCGGCACCCTGCTGGTGTTTCGCACCTACGAAAAGCTCAGTTACGGACTGGTACTCAGTGCCTCGCGGGCACTGGCGATAACGGACCGTTTCGAGACTGTCCCTCAAGCGCAATAAATAGCCTGCTAAATAAGTTACCAACAGAGTTATCCACAGCTTGTTCCGGTCAAGGATGATCAGATGTTTCCGATAAACAGCAGTGATGTTTCCCCTTCAGAACTGGAAGCCCGACTACGCTTGCACAGGCTGCCGGAAGTAGGCCCGAAGCGTTTTCGGTTATTGATCGAAGCGTTCGGCAGTGCGTCAAAAGCCATCAGTGCCCCTGCCAGTGCCTGGCGTTCCTTGGGGTTGCCGCCCATCAGCGCCGATGCCCGACGCAGCCATGAAATTCGTGATGGTGCCAGTGAGGCATTGGCTTGGCTGGGTCGCCCGGCCCAGCATTTGCTGATGTGGGACCAACCTGAGTACCCGGCGCTGCTCGCCCAGATCGATGATGCCCCGCCGCTTTTATTCGTCGCTGGAGACCCTGGGATCCTGGAAAAACCGCAGCTGGCGATAGTCGGCAGTCGGCGCGCGTCCCGTCCCGGCATGGATACCGCCGCGGCGTTTTCGCGCAGTTTGGCGAGTGCCGGTTTTGTCATCACCAGCGGTCTTGCGCTAGGTATCGACGGTGCAGCGCATCAGGCGGCACTGGATGTGGGGGGGCATACCATTGGCGTACTCGGGACAGGCCTGGAAAATTTTTATCCACAGCGCCATCGGCAGCTTGCAGCGGCGATGATTGCCCAAGGCAGCGCCGTGGTTTCCGAGTTCGCGCTGGACGCCGCGCCCCAGGCGGGCAACTTTCCTCGGCGCAACCGCATCATCAGCGGTCTGTCCCTCGGTGTGCTGGTGGTGGAAGCGAGTGTGGCCAGCGGCTCGCTGATTACCGCCAAGCTTGCGGCCGAACAGGGCCGCGAGGTGTATGCGATCCCGGGCTCCATCCATCATCCCGGGGCCAAGGGCTGTCACCAACTGATCCGTGATGGCGCGATGCTGGTGGAAACCATCGAACATATCCTTGAAGGTTTGCGTGGCTGGCAGGCATTGTCGCGCCCGGCGCCGATGCCCGTCATCCATCCGTTGGTGGCGCTGTTGCACGCCGCGCCTCATACCAGCGAAGCCTTGGCGCTTGCCAGCGGACGGCCGTTATCCCAGGTGCTGGCGACGCTCACGGAGTTGGAGCTTGAAGGCCAGGTGATCTGCGAAAGCGGGCGCTGGCTTGCGCGCTGCCAGCTTTTATAGCGTCCAGCTGTTTGGAACTAGGTTTTGTAAAGAAGATCGGTAAACTGCCCAGAGCTTTAGTCCGGAGAGTAAACAATGGTCAACAGGTGGCGTGTGCTGGAAGCCGCACGAGAAATTCGCGCAGGCGCGGTGATTGCCTATCCAACCGAAGCGGTCTGGGGCCTGGGCTGCGATCCGTGGAACGAAGAGGCAGTTGATCGGCTGCTGGCGATCAAGAACCGTTCGGTGGACAAGGGCCTGATCCTGGTGGCAGACAATATTCGCCAGTTCGACTTTCTGTTCGAAGACTTCCCGGATACCTGGATCGAACGCATGGCCAGCACCTGGCCTGGGCCGAATACCTGGCTGGTGCCACATCAGGGTTTGTTGCCGGAATGGGTCACCGGTGTGCATGACACGGTGGCGGTGCGGGTAAGTGATCATCCTTTGGTGCGGGATTTGTGCTCGCTGGTGGGGCCGTTGATTTCCACCTCAGCCAACCCCCAGGGCCGGCCGGCGGCGCGCACGCGGATTCGTGTGGAGCAGTATTTCCGCGGGCAGGTGGATCTGGTTTTGGGTGGTGCCCTAGGGGGGCGCAAGAACCCGAGCCTGATTCGCGATTTGGCAACGGGTGAGGTCGTGCGGCCTTCCTGAGACCGCGTCGCGCCTATCGGGGGCAAGTCGAATCGTTGCACCGCCCCCGAAGAGGCCCTCAAGGCAACAGAATTGTCGAGCCAGTGGTACGTCGCCCCGACAGCTCTGTCTGTGCCTTCGCCGCTTCCGCCAGCGAATACCGCTGGTTGATATCAATGCGCACCTTGCCGCTCTTGATCATCGAAAACAGATCGTCCGCCATCGCCTGCAGGTTCTGCGCATTGTTGGCGTAGGTCGCCAGGGTCGGCCGTGTCACGTACAGCGAGCCTTTCGCCGCGAGTATCCCCAGGTTCACTCCATCCACTGCACCGGAGGCGTTGCCAAAGCTCACCACCAGGCCACGCGGCGCCACGCTGTCCAGCGAAGTCAGCCATGTGTCTTTACCGACGCCGTCGTACACCACGGGCACCTTTTTCCCGTCGGTCAATTCCAGCACGCGCTGTGCGACGTTTTCCTTGCTGTAGTCGATCGTTTCCCAGGCGCCGAGGGATTTGGCCACGGCGGCTTTCTCTGCCGAGCTCACGGTACCGATCAACTTCACACCCAGGGCTTTGGCCCATTGGCAGGCCAGGGAGCCCACGCCACCGGCGGCGGCGTGGAACAGAATGGTTTCGCCGCCCTTCAATTCGTAGGTCTGGCGCAGCAAGTACTGCACGGTCAGGCCCTTGAGCATGGCGCCGGCGGCCTGTTCGAAGCTGATGTCGTCCGGCAGGTGCACCAGGTTGGCGGCGGGCAGTACATGCAATTCGCTGTAGGCCCCCAGTGGGCCACTGCCGTAGGCCACGCGGTCGCCGACCTTGAATTGAGTGACTTCGCTGCCAACCGCGTCCACCACGCCGGCGCCCTCTGCCCCCAGGCCGGACGGTAAGGCAGGTGGAGCGTACAGACCACTGCGGAAATAGGTGTCGATGAAGTTCAGGCCAATCGCCTCGTTACGCACTCGAACCTGCTGCGGGCCCGGCTCTGCCGGGGTGTAGTCCACATATTCAAGTACGTCGGGGCCGCCATGGGCACTGAACTGGATACGTTTGGCCATCTGCACATCTCCTTGGGTCGAACTCGCGTAGCCCCCTATCGGACTCCTAAGCTTGATCTTCGTCAACTGTGGAGACACGGGGTGCAGTGGTATCCTGTGCGCCCATTTGCCGCCGACGCCCAATGGCCTCGCGTAGCTTTGCCCGATTCAAGGTGATGCCATGACTACCCGCACCGAGGCTGTAAAGGCCTACCTGCTTGACCTGCAAGACCGCATTTGCAGCGCCCTGGAAACCTTCGAGACGGACACTCGCTTTATCGAAGACGCCTGGACCCGGCCTGCCGGCGGTGGTGGTCGCACCCGTGTGATTGAAAATGGTTCGGTGATCGAAAAAGGCGGCGTTAACTTTTCCCACGTGTTCGGCAGTGGCCTCCCACCGTCAGCCAGTGCGCATCGTCCCGAGCTGGCCGGTCGCGGCTTTGAAGCCCTGGGCGTGTCGCTGGTGATTCATCCGCACAACCCACATGTGCCGACGTCCCACGCCAACGTGCGTTTTTTCATCGCCGAAAAAGAAGGCGAAGAGCCGGTCTGGTGGTTCGGTGGCGGCTTCGACCTCACGCCCTACTACGGCAACGAAGAAGACTGCATTCACTGGCACCGCGTGGCCGAGCAGGCCTGCGCGCCGTTTGGCCCGGACGTTTACTCGCGCTACAAGGCCTGGTGCGACACCTACTTCCACATCAAGCACCGCAATGAGCCCCGTGGCATCGGCGGCCTGTTTTTCGATGATTTGAACGAGTGGGACTTCGACACCTGCTTCGCCTTCATCCGCGCCATCGGCGACGCCTACATCGACGCCTACCTGCCGATCGTGCAGCGCCGCAAAGCCAGCGCCTATACCGAACAACAACGCCAGTTCCAGGAATTCCGTCGCGGCCGCTACGTTGAATTCAACCTGGTGTATGACCGTGGCACCCTGTTCGGCCTGCAATCGGGCGGGCGTACGGAGTCGATCCTGATGTCGCTGCCG
Source organism: Pseudomonas sp. SH10-3B (assembly GCF_019891415.1). Taxonomy (NCBI): domain Bacteria; kingdom Pseudomonadati; phylum Pseudomonadota; class Gammaproteobacteria; order Pseudomonadales; family Pseudomonadaceae; genus Pseudomonas; species Pseudomonas sp. SH10-3B. The sequence continues at coordinate 133,253 of NZ_JAFLXD010000009.1, forward strand.
CCCCAAGTGCGCTGGAGCTACGACTGGAAAGCCGAGGCCGGCAGCGAAGAATCGCGTCTCACCGACTACTTCCTGCAAGACCGCGACTGGCTGGGCGTCGCCGCGCCCAAGGCGGCTGTCTGATGGATCGTTATGTGGTGTTCGGCAACCCCATCGGCCACAGCAAGTCGCCGCTGATTCACCGTATGTTCGCCGAGCAGACCGGCGAGCAATTGGACTACAGCACCTTGCTCGCGCCCCTGGAGGATTTCACCGGCTGTGCCCGTGAGTTTTTTCAACAGGGACGTGGCGCCAACGTCACCGTGCCGTTCAAGGAAGACGCCTACCGCCTGGCCAACAGCCTCACCGAACGCGCCCAGCGCGCCGGGGCGGTGAACACCTTGAGCAAACTGGCTGACGGCACATTGCTCGGCGACAACACCGACGGCGCCGGCCTGGTGCGTGACCTGACGGTAAACGCCGGCTTGAATCTGCAAGGCAAACGCATCCTGTTGCTGGGCGCGGGTGGCGCGGTAAGGGGCGCGTTGGAGCCGTTGCTGGCTGAACGGCCCGCTTCGTTGATCATCGCCAACCGCACCGTGGAAAAAGCCGAATTGCTCGCCGAGCTGTTCGACGACCTGGGACCGGTGTCCGCCAGTGGTTTCGACTGGCTGCGTGAGCCAGTGGACGTGATCATCAATGCCACGTCCGCCAGCCTGTCAGGCGATGTACCGCCGATTGCCGGCAGCCTGATCGAACCGGGCAAGACGTTTTGCTACGACATGATGTACGCCAAGGAACCGACTGCGTTCTGCCGTTGGGCCGCTGAACAAGGCGCTGCGGTGGCGATGGATGGCCTGGGCATGCTGGTGGAGCAAGCGGCCGAAGCGTTCTTCCTGTGGCGCGGTGTGCGCCCGGATTCGGCGCCGGTGTTGGCTGAACTGCGCCGCCAGTTGGCATGACACTAAACAAAATATGGGAGGGTATTCAGTCTTCGAAATGAATGGGGCAGTTGTCGGCCCCTTCGAGTTTTCTCAACTCATCGACGACTTGCGGCCTGGCGCGGCGCAATGTCAGGCTACGCCCCAGCCCTCTTAAACGACGCGCCTCCTGGTGCAGCATCTCCACCCCGGAATAGTCGATAAAGTTGATCTGCTGTGCCTCGATCACCACCCGCTCACCCTGCAAGCTTTGCAGGCGTACTTGCAGGTAATGGCTGGCGCCAAAGAAGATCGACCCACCGACGCGCAACACATCTTCTTCCCCATCACGCCATTGCTGCACCCGTGGCTGTGACGTGCGCTTGAGGTAGAAAAACAACGACGCCAACACGCCCGCATAGATCGCTGTTTGCAACTCCAGCAGCAAGGTGGCGATGCAGGTCAGGCTCATCACCACGAACTCTGCGCGGCTCACGCGGAACAACGCACGAATACCCCGCCGATCCACCAGGCCCCAGGAAATCAGCAAGATGCTGGCGGCCATGCTCGGGATCGGAATATGCGCGATCAATGCGGCGCCAAACAGCGCAAATAAGGCCACCCATAACGCGGAAAACACCCCTGCCAGCGGCGAACAGGCGCCTGCTTCATAGCTGAGGCCGGAGCGGGTGAAGGACCCTGCCGACAGATACCCGGAGAAAAATCCGCCGACGACATTGGATAAACCCTGCGCGCGGACTTCCTGATTGGCATCGAGTAATTGCTGCGAGCGGGCCGACAGCGAACGGGCAATCGACAGGCTGGTCACCAGCCCCAGCATGCCCACCGCAACGGCGCTGGGCAGCAGGCGCAGGATCATGTCCAGATCCAGCGGCAACGGGCTGAACGGCGGCAGCTTGCCAATGAACGAACTGACCAGCGCCACATGCCCGAACATCGATGGCCATAGCCACGTTGCCAGGCTACCCAGGGTCAGTGCGATCAGTAGCGTTGGCCAGCGAGGCACGAGGTATTTGAGCAAAGCACCCACCAGCAACGTCCCGAGCCCCAGGACAAGGGACGCGTGGTCCCACTCGCCAGCATGGTGGATCAGCGCCAGCAGGCTATTGATCGCGGTGGCCTGGCTCGGCAAATCCAGCCCCAACAGGTTCGGCAACTGCCCCAGGGCAATCACCACGGCGGCGCCCAAGGTGAAACCCAACACCACCGAATGGGAGACGAAGTTCACCAGTGCGCCAAAGCGCAGCATGCCCAGCAGCCACTGGAATACGCCGGCGAGGAATGTGAGCAACAGGATCAAGGTGATGTAGTCCTGCGACCCCGGCACGGCCAACGGGCTCACGCTGGCATAGAGCACGATGGAAATCGCCGCCGTGGGGCCACAGATCAGGTGCCAGGATGAACCCCACAGGCACGCGATCAGCACCGGGATGATGGCGGCGTACAGACCGTACTCCGGTGGAAGACCGGCGATCAGCGCGTAGGCAATCGATTGTGGCAGCGCGAGCACGGCGCCGCTGAGGCCGACCAGCGCGTCCCGGCCCACAGTGGCGCGGGTTTGACGCGGGAGCCAGCTGAGGAAGGGGAAGAGTGTATAGCGGTTGGGCCGGGGCATTTATAACTCGGCTGAAAAGGTTTGACTCAGGGTATCAGTACACACTGGTCCTTGTGGGAGGGGGCTTGCTCCCGATATAGGTGGACCCGTCTAAATCTCTCTGACCGGCACTCCGCTATCGGGAGCAAGCCCCCTCCCACATTGGAATAGCGCAAGGCCCTAGAGTTTGGCCTTTACTGCCGGCAACGCATCCTGGCCATCCACGGTTTTCACACCGTCCAACCATTTATCCAGCACCGCCGGGTTCGCCTTGATCCACGCCTTCGCCGCTTCGGCATTGCTGACTTTTTTGTTGACCACCTCAGCCATGATGCTGTTCTCCATCTCCTGGGTAAAACTCAGGTTGGTCAGCAGTTTGCCTACGTTGGGGCAGGCCTGTGCATAACCCTTGCGGGTCAAGGTATACACGCTGCCGGTGTCACCGAAGTATTTCTCGCCGCCTTTGAGGTAGTGCATTTTCAACTGCACGTTCATCGGGTGCGGTGTCCAGCCGAGGAAGGTCACGAACTTCTGCTTCTTCACCGCCCGTGAGACTTCCGCCAGCATCGCCTGTTCACTCGACTCGATCAGCTTCCACTGGCCAAGGTCGAAGTCATTCTTCTTGATGATCTCCTGCAGCGAGATATTCGCCGGCGCGCCCGAGCCGATGCCGTAGATCTTCTTGTCGAACTTGTCGGCAAATTTGTTCAAGTCGGCAAAGTCATGCACCCCGGCATCCCACACATAATCCGGCACGGCGAGGGTGAACTCGGTGCCGTCGAGGTTCTTCGCCAGTTGCACCACATCGCCGTTGGCCACGAACTTGTCGTAGAAGCCCTGCTGCGCCGGCATCCAGTTGCCCAGGAACACATCCACCTGGCCGTCCTTGAGCCCGCCAAACGTAATCGGCACCGCCAGGGTGTCGACCTTGGCCTTGTAGCCCATGCCGTTCAGCAGGAAGCCAGTGATGGCGTTAGTGGCGGCGATATCGCTCCAGCCTGGGTCGGCCATCTTTACCGTGTCACAGCTGGTGTCCGCATACGCATTGGCGCTACTCAGCACTAACATGCCCACTACTGCAGTTAACTTTTGCATGGCCTTCCCTCAGTGTTATTGGTTTTGGCAGGGTTGTGGATAACGTGCCTTGCGCTCCAGGTCGTCGAGGTCGATATGGTTGCGCATGTATTGCTGACTGGCGTCCACCAGTGGCTGGTGATCCCAGCTCTTCAGCTTGCCTTCGGTCAGCGCCTCGAACACCAGGCGACGACGGCGTTGGCTGGCGAGCACCTGCTGGTGGATCGCCGGGATGTCCCATTTGGCCCGCGCTTCATTCAAAAACGCCTCGAACAGTGGCCGGTGTTCTGGTGACTGGCTGAGATCTTCCCGCTCGTGCGGGTCGTTGTGCACATCGAACAGTAGACAAGGGTCGTCTTCGCTGTAGATGAATTTGTAGGCGCCCCGGCGAATCATCATCAATGGGCTGATGGTGCCTTCGGCCATGTATTCGCCAAAGACTTCGTCATGCCCGCCCTGCCCCTGCAAGTGCGGGACCAGCGAGCGACCGTCCAGTGGCAGGCGCGGGTCCAGCTCGCCGCCGGCCAGTTCCACCAGGGTGGGCAGCAGGTCGGCGGTGGACACGGCCTGGGTCACGCGGCCCGGTGCAAATTGCCCCGGTGCGATGACCAGCAATGGCACGCGGGCGGCCATTTCAAACCAGTGCATTTTGTACCAGAGGCCGCGTTCACCGAGCATGTCGCCGTGGTCGCCGGAGAAAACGATGATGGTGTCGTCGGCCAGGCCGGTGTCTGCCAGGGTTTGCAGCAGCTTGCCGACATTGCTGTCGATGTAGCTGCACGCGCCGAAGTAGGCGCGGCGGGCGTCGCGAATTTTATCCACAGGCAGCGGCTTGTCCCACAGGTCATAGACCTTGAGCAGACGCTGGGAATGCGGGTCGAGGTCTGCCTGGTTTGGCGTTGCAGGCAATGGGATGTCGTTGTCGTCGTACAGGTCCCAGAACGGCTTGGGAATGGTGTACGGGTCGTGGGGATGGGTCATCGACACGGTCAGGCAGAACGGCTGGTCGCCGTCTTCGCGGATGTGGTCGAACAGATACTGCTGGGCCTTGAACACCACCTCTTCGTCGAAATCCAGCTGGTTGGTGCGCACGCACGGGCCGGCTTGCAGCACCGAGGACATGTTGTGGTACCAGGTGGGGCGTACGTCCGGCTCATCCCAGTTGACTGCCCAGCCATAGTCGGCGGGGTAGATGTCACTGGTCAGGCGTTCTTCATAGCCGTGCAGTTGGTCGGGGCCGCAGAAGTGCATCTTGCCCGACAGCGCGGTGCGATAACCGAGGCGCCGCAGGTAGTGGGCATAGGTCGGCACATCGGCGGGGAAATCTGCAGCGTTGTCGTAGGCGCCGATTTTGCTCGGCAGTTGGCCGCTGACCAGGGTGAAGCGTGAGGGTGCACACAGCGGGCTGTTGCAATAGGCCGCGTCGAACACCACGCCCTGTTCGGCGAGGCGGCTCAAATTCGGCAGCTTGATCGGGGAAGGTCCGTAGAACGGCAGCATCGGCGCGGCCATTTGATCGGCCATGATGAAAAGAATGTTCTTGCGCTTCATGGGGCTTCGGCATTCCATAGGCGGTGTTTATGCGAATGAGCATGCGGCCCATGGAAAATGGGGTAAAGCCCATGAAAAGCAATGTCTAGGATAAGCACAGCTTATGTATGAAGCCCTTGGCGATGTATCCCTCGATTTGCTGCGCGCGTTTGAAGCCGCCGCCCGTCATCGCAGCTTTACCGCTGCGGCGATGGAGCTGGGCACCACTCAGCCGGCCATCAGCCAGCAGATCAAGCGCCTGGAAGAACAACTGACGATCCGCCTGTTTGACCGCATCTATCGGGGCATCGAACTGACCGACGCCGGGGCCTTGCTGTTCGAACATGTGCAGAGCGGTTTGCAAGCCATTAACCACGGTTTGAGCGTGATCACCCAGCAGGACCAGCATGAAGTGCTGCAAGTGGCCACCGACTTCGCCTTCGCCGCCTACTGGCTGATGCCGCGCTTGCATCGCTTCCACGCCGCCAACCCCCAGGTGGACGTGAGCCTGGTGACCAGCGAGCGCAACCACGCGACACTGCGCAGCGACATCGACGTGGCAGTGCTGTTTGGCGATGGCCGTTTCAAGCAGGGCGACAGCCTGTGGTTGTTCAACGAGGAAGTGTTCCCGGTGTGCAGCCCGCAATGGCTCAAGGACCAGGCCAAGCCATTGACTGTGCAAACCTTGCACGACTGCCCGTTGCTGCACCTGCGCCAGGAAAACAATAGCCAATGGTTCGACTGGAGCGGCGTGTTTCGCGAGCTGGGTATCACTGCCGCGCCCACCCCTGGCCAACTGCGCTTTGACAACTACACCCTGCTGATCCAGGCGGCGATTGCCGGCCAAGGTGTGGCGATTGGCTGGCGCCATTTGGTGGATAACCTGCTGGAACAGAACTGGCTGTGCCGGCCGATCAGCGACACCGTGATCTCGCGCTTCGGCTATTACGTGGTGCAGCCCCAGCGCAAGCGGCGGGGGCAGTTGGTCGAGCGTTTCGTCGACTGGCTGGTGGCGGAACAGGCCAGCAGCGCGCAGTCGCTGACCGGGCTGGCCCTGCCGTCGATTGCGGTCTAGGATTTGGCGCACATTGGATCCGGAGTCCGTCATGCAACGTATCAAGGGCTACCACGCCCACGTCTACTTTGACGCCAGCACCATCGACCAGGCGCGGGCCTTTTGCGAGGACGGTGCGAAGCTGTTCCCGCTGCGCATGGGGCGTGTGCATGAACGCCCCGTCGGCCCGCACCCGGAGTGGAGCTGCCAGCTGGCATTCGACCCCGAATACATCGGGGTGGTGCTCCCGTGGCTGGCCCTGCATCGCAATGGGTTGGTGGTGTTCCTGCATCCTGAAACCGGCGATGACCTGAAAGATCACACCGACTATGCGATCTGGATGGGTGCGATACGCGAACTGGACCTGTCTGCTTTTTAACCACCCTGTCTTAACCGCAATCCCAACTTCCCTAAAAGGTTGTAGGACTTTGCGTGTCAATCTCCCAATATATGGGACTGTTATTTATATATTGAGATATTGTCTGCTGTAGGTTTATATTCGCCCATCTGCTTTTTTCAGCACCCACTCATTTCAGGTGAAGCGATGCAGGCGCAATTGATCGCGCTCGATTGGGGGACCAGCTCCCTTCGTGCTTACAAACTCGGCCCCGCAGGCGCAGTGCTGGAACAGCGTTCACTGGCGTCGGGCATCATGCATTTGCCCTCTGAGCCCCGGGACATCGCGGGTGTGCGCTGCAGCGATGGCTTCGAGTTGGCGTTCGATGCGGCGTGCGGCGATTGGCTCGACGCCCAACCCAGTCTTCCGGTGATTGCCTGCGGCATGGTCGGCAGCGCCCAAGGCTGGAGTGAAGCGGCGTATCGCAATACGCCGGTCGACGTCGCCAGCCTGGGCCAGGCGTTGCACACGGTACGCAGCCTGCGCGGTGTCGATGTGCATATCGTCCCCGGCGTGATCGAGCAGGTCGGCTTGCCCAACGTGATGCGCGGTGAAGAAACCCAGGTGCTGGGTGTGCTGCAAAGCCTGTCGGCCGCTGGTGAATTGCTGATCGGCCTGCCCGGCAGTCATTCCAAATGGGTTGAGGTGGTGGACGGTTGCATCACCCACTTCGATACCTTCATGACCGGTGAACTGTTCGCGGTGCTGAGCAAGCACAGCCTCCTGGGGCGTACGCAAAAGGTCTCCGAGCAGTTCCAGGCCGAGGCTTTCGACCGCGGCGTTCAAGTGGCGCTGTCAAACGATGGCCAGCGCGGCGTGCTGTCGACCTTGTTCAGTGCGCGCACCCTGGGCCTGACCGCCGAACTCACCCCTGAGCAGCAGCCCGATTACCTGTCCGGCCTGCTGATCGGCCATGAACTGGCCGGCTTGCCAGCCAGTGCACGGCACATCCCCATCATCCTGGTGGGCGCCGGCCCGCTTTGCGTGCGCTACCAACGTGCCCTCGCCCTCTGCGGTTTCGCCCACGTCAGCCTGGCGCAGGAAGCGACCGAGCGCGGCCTATGGCAACTGGCAGTGGCCGCCGGGCTCACTCAACCTGCAACGGAGGCCTGACATGCTCAAGCAAGCACTCGCACAAAACGGTTTGATCGCGATCCTGCGTGGCGTGCGCCCGGACGAAGCCCAGGCGGTCGGCCAGGCGCTGTACGACGCCGGGTTTCGCGTGATCGAAGTCCCACTCAATTCGCCGGACCCTTACACCAGCATCCGCACCCTGCGCGACAGCCTGCCCGCCGATTGCCTGATCGGCGCCGGTACGGTGTTGACGCCTGCGCAGGTCGAGCAAGTGAAAGCCGCCGGTGGCCAAGTGATCGTTATGCCCCATAGCGATGCCAAGGTCTTGCGCGCCGCCAAAGCCGCTGGCCTGTACCTGTCGCCGGGGGTGGCCACACCCACCGAAGCGTTCGCCGCGCTGGATGAAGGCGCCGACGTGTTGAAACTGTTCCCGGCCGAGCAAATGGGCCCTTCTGTGATCAAGGCGTGGCTGGCGGTATTGCCGGCAGGCACGTTGCTGCTGCCGGTGGGCGGCATTACCCCGGACAACATGCAGGTGTTTATCGACGCCGGCGCCAAGGGGTTCGGGCTGGGTTCCGGGTTGTTCAAACCGGGTATGACAGTGGATCAGGTAGCGAGCCGTGCCCAGGCTTATGTCGCCGCCTGGAAAGCCCTGAACTGAGATCAAGTTCCGCGCCCACAGGCGCTGCATCTATAAGAGAGATAACAGATGAAAATCACCAAACTGACGACCTTTATCGTCCCGCCGCGCTGGTGCTTCCTCAAGGTCGAGACCGACCAGGGCGTGACCGGCTGGGGTGAGCCCGTAGTCGAAGGCCGCGCTCACACCGTGGCCGCTGCCGTCGAGGAACTGTCCGACTATCTGATCGGCAAAGACCCACGCAATATCGAAGACATCTGGACGGTGCTCTACCGCGGCGGCTTCTACCGTGGCGGCGCCGTGCACATGAGTGCACTCGCCGGTATCGACCAGGCGCTCTGGGACATCAAGGGCAAGGCCCTGGGCGTTTCCGTCAGCGACCTGTTGGGTGGCCAGGTACGCGACAAGATTCGCGTGTACTCATGGATCGGTGGCGACCGTCCTGCCGACACCGCTCGCGCCGCCAAAGAGGCCGTGGCCCGTGGTTTTACTGCGGTGAAAATGAACGGCACCGAAGAGTTGCAGTTCGTCGACAGCTTCGAAAAAGTCGATCTGGCCCTGGCCAACGTCGCGGCCGTGCGCGATGCAGTCGGCCCTAACGTCGGCATCGGCGTCGACTTCCATGGCCGGGTGCACAAACCCATGGCCAAGGTGCTGATGAAAGAGCTGGACCCTTACAAACTGATGTTTATCGAAGAGCCGGTGCTCAGCGAGAACTACGAGGCCCTCAAGGAACTGGCGCCGCTGACCAGCACCCCGATTGCCCTGGGCGAGCGCCTGTTCTCGCGCTGGGACTTCAAGCGCGTGCTCAGCGAAGGCTACGTCGACATCATCCAGCCGGACGCTTCCCACGCGGGCGGTATCACCGAAACCCGCAAGATCGCCAACATGGCCGAAGCCTACGACGTGGCCCTGGCCCTGCACTGCCCGCTGGGCCCGATTGCGTTGGCGGCGTGCCTGCAACTGGATGCGGTTTGCTACAACGCGTTTATCCAGGAGCAAAGCCTGGGCATTCACTACAACGAGAGCAATGACCTGCTCGACTATGTGCGCGACCCGGGCGTATTCGACTATGACCAGGGCTTTGTGAAGATCCCCAACGGGCCGGGCCTGGGCATCGAGATCAACGAGGAATACGTGATCGAACGCGCAGCCATCGGCCACCGCTGGCGCAACCCGATCTGGCGCCATGCTGATGGCAGCTTTGCCGAGTGGTGATGTCTGCCTGAAAGAACACGGTCAAACATGTGGGAGAGGCTTGCTTCTTCCCACATGTTGATCCGGTTTCTGCAGAAGTCCCATCTTCAACAAACATAAGAATAGGCACCTACCATGCAACCTGGATCCTTGAGCGGGCAGGCTTCTTTAGTCACGCCTACCCGAAAGCGTTACTTCATCATGGTGCTGCTGTTTATCACCGTGGTGATCAACTACCTCGACCGCAGCAACCTGTCGATTGCCGCCCCGGCACTGACCAGTGAGCTGGGCATCGACCCGGTACATGTCGGGCTGATTTTCTCCGCGTTCGGCTGGACGTACGCCGCCATGCAGATCCCCGGCGGCTGGCTGGTGGACCGGGTACCGCCGCGTATCCTCTACACCGCCGCCCTGTTGCTGTGGTCCATCGCCACCGTGATGCTAGGTTTTGCCGCCAGCTTCATTGCGCTGTTTGTGCTGCGCATGGCGGTGGGTGCCCTGGAAGCACCGGCTTACCCCATCAACAGTCGCGTGGTCACCAGTTGGTTCCCCGAGCGCGAGCGCGCCACGGCCATTGGCTTCTACACCTCCGGGCAGTTTGTCGGGCTGGCGTTCCTGACGCCGGTCCTGGCCTGGTTGCAGCACCATTACGGCTGGCACATGGTATTTGTCGTGACCGGTGGCGTGGGCATTGTGTGGGCGGCGATCTGGTATGCCCTGTATCGCGAGCCCCGTGACTTCAAAGGCGTCAACGCCGCTGAAATCGAATTGATCCGCGAAGGTGGCGGGCTGGTGGACTTGAGCGCACAAGCGAGCAAGAGCAAGGCGCCCTTCAGTTGGGTCGACCTGGGCATTGTCCTGAGCAAGCGCAAGTTGTGGGGTATCTACCTGGGGCAGTTCTGCCTGAACTCCACGTTGTGGTTCTTCCTGACCTGGTTCCCGACCTACCTGGTGAAATACCGCGGCATGGACTTCATCAAGTCCGGCATGCTCGCGTCACTGCCCTTCCTCGCGGCTTTCGTCGGCGTGCTGTGTTCGGGGTTGTTTTCCGACTGGCTGATCCGCCGTGGCGCCTCGGTGGGGTTTGCCCGCAAGTTGCCGATCATCAGCGGCCTGTTGATCTCGACGGCGATCATTGGCGCCAACTTCGTCGAATCGACACCGTTGGTCATCGCCTTCCTGGCCCTGGCGTTCTTCGGTAATGGCCTGGCCTCGATCACCTGGTCGCTGGTCTCGACCCTTGCCCCGGCGCGTCTGCTGGGACTGACCGGCGGGGTGTTCAACTTCATCGGCAACCTGGCGGCGATTGCCACGCCGATCGTCATCGGTTTCCTGGCCAGCGGCGATTCGTTTGCCCCGGCGATCACCTACATCGCCGTACTGGCGCTGTTAGGCGCACTCTCCTATGTGCTGCTGGTGGGCAAGGTCGAGCGGATCGAGCTGTAAGCAGTGGGCGGCCTGCGGGCCGCCCGTTGGCCGGGCTCAGGGCACCGACATTTCGTTACGGAACACATTCAACGGATCCCAGCGTTGCTTGGTTCGGCGCAGGCGGTTCTCGATGATCGTGTTGGGGAAGAAAATTCCATACCACAGGGGGTTCTTGGCGTTCGCGGGATTGCCACCGAGGTGGGTCATGTCCAGGTCGGGGTAGTTGATGTAGCAGCCCTCGAACTCCGGGTCATTGGGAACGCCATTGGTGAATGCAGCGTAATAGAGCCCGCGGATCCAGTCGGCATGGGCGCGGTCGATGGCGTCATCGTCGGCGTGCCAGTAACACTGCGGTTGCCATTTGAGGTACGAGGAGCGTTGCGCGGCTGACGTCTGCGCCAGGATCGGGCCGTCCATCTGGTTGATGCGCCCGCCAAATGACTGGATCTGGATCAGGCTCTGGGTCAGGTATTGCTCGGGGTCCGGCAAGGTCAGCGTCGTCCAGATCGCGTCCAGCACGCGCTGTGTAAACCCGCCTTTCTGATACGCCGATTTATACCGCCCGCGCTGATTGTCACCGGAACCGTTGAGCGATTGGGTGGCGTACAACCAGTCCAAACGCCTGGCGGCCTCATGGGCACTCTGCAGGGAGTCGACCCGGCGACCCTTTTGCCCGCCACGTGGCTGATGCACGACGTGGAACGGCAGGAGCGACTCCGTCGCACCGACACCCACCGCGGCCTGCATGCTGCTGACAAAGTCGTCGAAAGGCGCCAGGTCATCGAGCTTCCCGTCCTTGTCGACGTAGTGGATGCCCAGGGTCACGTTGCCAGTGTTCAAATGACGCATTTCCAGTTTGGTGGCCAGGCCCCAGGTTGCCGGGTCGGCCTGATGGTCCACGAACCAGTTTTGATAGGCGTGCAGCAAACGTTCGAGGGCGGCGCGTGTGAGGTCTGACCAGTCCCATTCCAATGGCAGCCAAAGCACTTCGTCCGGGGCTGGCGGCAGCGTCTTGAAATAGTAACTGGTGATGATGCCGAACTGCCCGCCACCGGCGCCGCAACAGGCGGCGAACAGGTCCAGCTCATCGGTGTCGAGGCTGTTACGGGACACATGGACAGGTTCAAGACCCGAGCCGGAGGCATTGGCGACCAGCAGGTCGACGCCGTCCAGCCAGTCGCAGACCAGCCCGTATTTACGCGACAGCAGACCATAGCCGCCGCCGCAGATATGTCCGCCCAGTCCCACCGAATAGCAGGATCCACTGGGCAGCGCCTTGCCTGCCAATTTGTACAGCGCGACGCTGGTGTCCCAGTTCTGGCAGCCGGGCTCCAGGCGGAATGCATAGCGATGGGGCGAAGCGGGTACCAGCACTGAGCTGATCAGGCCGTTGGGGTCGTAGGCCAATTGGTTGATCTGGCCGATGTCCAGGATCGACAACACCTCGCCTGGCGCATCCGGCATCTTGTTAGAGACAAATCCTTCATAGCAATGCCCGCCGCTGCGCACCGTGATACGGCCATTGGGCACAGCCAGGGCCTGGGCGGCTGCGTCGATGATGTCTTGTGGGTTGTGGCAGAGGTAGATCTGACTGGCGCCGTTGGGTGAAGACTCGCCCTGGACGTTGCCCAATGGCCAGCGCAGGTTGAAACCCTTTTGCAACGTGGAATGACGACGGTCCGAGGGGGTGATGAGATCAAATGCCATGATGGACTCCTGGGAGACGATAATGACTTCTGATGCAGCTAACTTAACGACCGGCAACGCAAGAAGGCGTGACTTGCAGAGGTGGTTAGACGGCAATAGGCACGAAGTGTGTTGAGGGGGGGTGTGTTCCCCCTCAAGCCTAGCCTATATAGAAAAAAACCGGATCAGTTCAGCACGCCGTCCAGAATTTCATAGACGATACCGGTACCCACCGCGATCAACACCACATCCGGCCCCGAACGGCGCCATTCATAACCTGGATAGACCGGCAGACGCGCCAGGGCACGGTTGTCCAGGCGCTCGCCGTAGTAGCCAGGCGGCAGGGGGCGGCCGCGCACCAGGCGTACATTCGGCGGCGGCGGTGCGCCCCGGGAGAACTGGCCGTGATTGTCGTGGATGATCTGCCGCACCGGACCGAAGTCCTGGGGTGGTCCGCCGCGACGGTTGTCCTGCGGGCCGCGATGGTCGTCGCCACGTTGCTCGTGCTGGCCTTGCGGGCCACCCCGGTCGTCACCGCGCGGGTCGGGCGGCGCGGCCTGCACCAGGGCGCTGGCGCCAAGCACCAGCACGCCAAGACCTGCAATCACGGATTTAGGCATTTTCATCGGGCATTCCTCAGGGCACACAAACAAAAAAGGGATCCCGAACGCGGTTCGAAATCCCTTGGTCTTGCTGTTTAGGCTGTGATTGCGCGCGTTGATTCCTCTGTATCAGGAACTTTACCTGCCGCTGACGGAGTCGTTACGACTTTTTATCGAGTCGTTGCTTCCAACTGGCAAGCTTCTCCAACGTAACGTTGAGGTCTTTGCGCAGCGCTTCTTGGTTTGTGTTGATCGCCGGCTGGCTGCCGATATCTGCGAACTGACTGACCGTGATTTTTTTATAGGGCGAGTCCACCACGTTGCGAAGGATAGGGTCGAGTCGTTCCGCGTCCCCCAACGCTTTACGAAAGCCACCGTCGAGCATCGAACTCCTCGCGGAGAGATTGCTGCCTAACGCGCCATCGACCAAGCGCGTTGCCCGCACCATCAAGCCCATATGACGTGTCAATCTGGGGGTCCCATCGCTGCGTTGGCGCAGATAGCCCTCGTCCCTGTCCTTGCTCGTCAGCTGCTTGGCCGCACGGTCGCTTTCGGTGCTGAATTTAGCCGCCAGAGGCGCGTTCTTTTGGATATTGGCTTGGACGTCTTGCAAGTGTTGGATTCGAGTTTCGATCGAATTTTTCTGCTCGGTATAGAAATCCACTTTGTGCTGCATTGTTTGCAGGCTATGAAAAGAGGTAATGGGCATAGGGCCTCGCTGCGTTGTTAAGAAAACGGAACGTCGGATGACTGGGTGGGCGGCGGCCTATGCGCGGCCCATTGCTTCAAAGGTTTGTCTAAGCGCGTTGACCGACGGCGTCGCCAAATCGGCAGGCGCGCTGGCCCTTCGCCGTGGTGCCGCGAGAGGCGGTTGGATGTAGGCATCCATTACCTGGCTGATTTCCGGCAAGCTCGATCGGAGTGCGGGGATCGGGGCGTTGAGCTCAGAAGCTTTGAAGAAAACAGTGCGGGGGGCTGGCGTCGGCTTTTCGGCGTCGGCAGGCGACAGGTTTTTGTCTGGCTCGGTGACCGCTGCGGGCGTCGGGGTCTGCTCCAGTTTCTGCGCCGGGACCGGATAGTTGCCAATCAGCGCCTGCGATCGGCTGTTGAGTGTTGTCAGCGCGATCTTTTCACCCGGTTTCGCCAGGGTGACGGGCTCGGTGACCGCTGCGGGCGTCGGGGTCTGCTCCAGTTTCTGCGCCGGGACCGGGTAGCTGCCAATCAGCGCCTGCAATCGGCTGTTGAGTGTTGTCTGCGCGATCTTTTCACCCGGTTTCGCCAGGATGACGGGCTTGGTGGCGGCTGGGTTGATGGGGGCGTCAGAATATCCGGCATCGCGGATATGAAGTGTGTCGCGCAGGCTCATATTGGGGCTGAACTTCCAGCCTCTTTCCTTGGAGTAGCGCAGGTAACCATTCTCGTGAGGGGATTCACTCAGTTGCCTGGACAGGTCCTGGAGGTCTTTCAACTCCCGCAGGATCGGTGAGGCGAGAGATTTTTCATGCTCCGCCGGCGGTGGGGTCGCAGGGAATATGTGGGGCAAGGCAGAAACAGCATTGATGGTCATGATCACAGATCCTTTCTGGCGTTTTTCTAACCAAAGTCGCCGAAGGATTATCAGTGAAGGGTGTAAATGCTGTTGAAGCCAACGTCTGACGTTGGGGTAAGAGAAGACGTTAAAGAGTGAAGTCCATCAGTCTTCGCGAGAGGGGGCAGTATTCCAGCTGCCCCCCTCTGAAGGCTTAGCCTACACGGGCGTTACGCACACCTGCCGATAGCGCTGCGCAATGGCTCAAGACGCCATCGATCGCCTGCTGGTCGTTGTCAGCGTTGGCGATGTGATCAATCAGCGCCGAACCCACCACGACACCGTCTGCCAGGCGTGCAATAGCAGCGGCCTGTTCCGGCGTGCGGATACCAAAACCGATGCTGATCGGCAGGTCGGTATGGCGGCGCAGGCGGGTCACGGCTTCTTCGACGTGTTCCAGGGTCGCGGCACCGGCACCGGTCACACCGGCCACGGATACGTAGTACACAAACCCGGAGCTGCCGTTGAGCACGGTCGGCAGGCGCACGTCATCGGTGGTCGGCGTGGTCAGGCGGATAAAGTCGATACCCGCCGCCTGGGCCGGGTCGCACAGCTCGCCGTTATGCTCGGGTGGCATGTCGACCACGATCAGGCCGTCGACGCCGGCCTCTTTGGCGTCAGCGATGAACTTAGGCACACCGTATTTGTGGATCGGGTTGAAGTAGCCCATCAACACCAGCGGGGTATCGTTGTTGTCCTTGCGGAACTCACGCACCATCTGCAGGGTTTTCAGCAGGTTCTGCTTGGCGTCCAGCGCGCGGATGTTGGCCAGCTGGATGGCCGGGCCGTCTGCCATCGGGTCGGTGAAGGGCATGCCCAGTTCGATCACATCGGCACCGGCGGCCGGCAAGCCTTTGAGGATCGCCAGGGAGGCGTCATAACCGGGGTCGCCGGCGGTGACGAAGGTCACCAGGGCGGCGCGGTTTTGTTCCTTGAGTTGCGCAAAGCGGGTTTGCAGGCGGCTCATTTAGTGTTTCTCCTGCTGAGACTGTTCCATATGGTGCATCACGGTCTGCATGTCTTTGTCGCCACGGCCGGACAGGTTGACCACCATCAGGTGATCCTTCGGCAGGGTCGGTGCGCGCTTGAACACTTCGGCCAGGGCGTGGGCGCTTTCCAGGGCAGGAATGATGCCTTCCAGGCGGCAGCATTTGTGGAAGGCATCGAGGGCTTCGTGGTCAGTCACCGAGGTGTACTGGACGCGGCCGATATCGTGCAACCAGGCGTGTTCCGGGCCTATCCCGGGGTAGTCGAGGCCGGCGGAAATCGAGTGGGCGTCGATGATCTGGCCGTCGTCGTCCTGCAGCAGGAAGGTACGGTTGCCGTGCAATACACCCGGTACGCCGCCGTTGAGGCTGGCGGCGTGTTTGCCGGTCTCGATGCCGTGGCCGGCGGCTTCAACGCCGATGATCTCGACGCTGGTGTCGTCCAGGAACGGGTGGAACAGGCCCATGGCGTTGGAACCGCCGCCGATGCATGCCACCAGGCTGTCCGGCAGGCGGCCTTCCTGGGCTTGCAGCTGGGTACGGGTTTCCTTGCCGATCACGGCCTGGAAGTCGCGCACCATCGCCGGGTACGGGTGCGGGCCAGCCACGGTGCCGATCAGGTAGAAGGTGTCGTCGACGTTGGTGACCCAGTCGCGCAGGGCTTCGTTCATCGCGTCCTTGAGGGTGCCGGTGCCGGCGACCACCGGGATCACTTCAGCACCCAACAGCTTCATGCGGAACACGTTGGCCTGCTGGCGCTCGATGTCGGTGGTGCCCATGTAGATCACGCATTGCAGGCCGAAACGCGCGGCCACGGTGGCGGTTGCCACGCCGTGCATGCCGGCGCCGGTTTCGGCGATGATGCGTTTCTTGCCCATGCGCCGCGCCAGCAGGATCTGGCCGATGCAGTTGTTGATCTTGTGCGCGCCGGTGTGGTTCAGCTCTTCGCGCTTGAGGTAGATCTTGGCGCCGCCGCAGAACTCGGTCAGGCGCTCGGCGAAGTACAGCGGGCTTGGGCGGCCGACGTAGTCGCGCTGGAAGTAGGCCAATTCTTCGTTGAACGCCGGATCGATCTTGGCCGCTTCGTATTCGCGGGCCAGGTCGAGGATCAACGGCATCAGGGTTTCGGCGACGTAGCGGCCGCCGAACGCGCCAAACAGGCCGTTGGCGTCAGGGCCGTTGCGCAGATCGGTCTGGGACTGAGTCATGGGACGCTCCAGTTAGGAATTTGTGTAAGAAGCAATGACGGCCACTCTACCCCTCACATCCAGTGCTGAAAACCGATAAGATCGCTGCAACCTGTCAGGAAAACTCACAGATGAGCCGAGACCTACCGCCCCTCAATGCCTTGCGCGCGTTTGAAGCCACCGCTCGGCTCAACAGTGTCAGCCAGGCTGCCGAGCAATTGCACGTGACCCATGGCGCGGTCAGCCGTCAGTTGAAGGTGCTGGAAGAACATCTGGGTGTCAGCTTGTTCATCAAGGATGGGCGCGGCCTTAAACTCACAGATGCAGGTGTGCGGTTGCGAGATGCCAGCACCGAGGCGTTCGAGCGCTTGCGGGACGTGTGCGCCGAACTCACCCACGCCAGCGCCGACGCGCCGTTCGTGCTTGGCTGCTCAGGCAGTTTGCTGGCGCGCTGGTTGATCCCGCGCCTGGGCCGCTTGAATGCCGACCTGCCGGACCTGCGCCTGCACCTGTCGGCGGGTGACGGCGACCTCGACCCCCGACGCCCCGGCCTCGACGCTTTGCTGGTCTTCGCCGAACCGCCGTGGCCGGGGGATATGCAGGTGTATGAGCTGGCGAGCGAGCGTATTGGCCCGGTGATGAGCCCGCGTTTTGCCGGTTACGAGCGCCTGCGCCAGGCGCCGCCGCACGCCTTGTGTGGCGAAGCTTTATTGCACACCACTTCGCGTCCGCAAGCCTGGCCCAGTTGGGCGCAACAGCACGGCATCGAGCCCGGCGCGCTGAAACACGGCCAGGGTTTTGAGCATTTGTATTATTTGCTGGAGGCGGCAGTGGCGGGTTTGGGCGTGGCGATCGCGCCAGAACCGCTGGTAGCAGAGGACCTGCGCGCGGGGCGCCTGGTGGCGCCGTGGGGTTTCAGTGAAACCCCGGCGCACCTGGCGTTGTGGCTACCCAAGCGCGCCGCAGACGGGCGCGCGGGTCAGTTGGCGCAATGGCTCAAGGCTGAGCTGTTGCGCCAGCCGGTATAGCCGGTCAATCAGTCACCGCGTTTGCACAGCAGATAAGCCGCCAGCAGGCCCAGTGCGCCAACGGCAACGCCGGCGGTAGTCCATGGGTGCTCTTGTGCGTAGTCACGGGTGGCGACACCGGTTTCGCGGATTTTGACTTTGCTTTCTTCGTAGGCATCGCTGATCAGGTGACGGGAGTGCTTGAGGGCATTCTCGGCATTGCTTTTCAGGGCCTTCAGCGTTTTGCGCGACTCATCGGACGCATCGTCCTTGAGGCTCTCAAGGGACTTGAGCAGGCTCGAAATCTCGGCTTCCATGCTTTCCAGCGACGCTTTGCGTAAAGAAGTGTTGGCCATTTGGACTCTCCTGAAGTGATTGAGTGGCGTGTGTAGATACCGACTGCGGCCGTTTCAGAAAGTGCAGTAAATCTGAACTTTCAGGTAGGAACGGTCGCCAGAAGCAGTACGAACATTGACTGCTACGCTCACTAGAGACCTCAGGAGAAACGCTATGACTGATCATCACACGTACAAGAAAGTCGAACTGGTTGGCTCGTCGACCACTTCCATCGAAGACGCGATCAACAATGCCCTGGCGGAAGCCAACAAGAGCATCAAGCATCTGGAATGGTTCGAGGTGACGGAAACCCGTGGTCATATCAAGGACGGCAAGGTTGCCCACTACCAGGTCACGCTCAAGGTGGGGTTCCGAATTGCCAGTAGTTGATCGCACCGGTTGAACTTGCCGACTGGCCGATTGCCATAACCTGCGCTACAACCAATGGGTGCCGACGCCATCAGCGTCGGCACGCTTTTTTCGATCAGCGCAAGGAAAGTAACGGATGAAGAAGTTCCTGTTAGCGGTAGGTTTGTTGAGCATTGCGGGCACAGCCCTGGCGGCGGGCAAGCCTTGTGAAGAGCTGAAAAGTGAAATTGCAGCGAAAATCGACGCCAAGGGCGCTTCGGGTTATTCGCTGGAAGTGGTGGATAAAGGCGCTTCGACCGACGCTAAAGTGGTCGGCACCTGCGAAGGCGGCACCAAGGAAATCGTCTACAAGCGCGGTTGATCCCGTGTGGCAGACATAAAAAACCGACGCGGGTGCGTCGGTTTTTTTTCGCCTGGGGGTTTAGCCCTTCATCAACTGCGCCAGCAGTTCGTAGGAATGAATCCGGTCGGCGTGTTCGTACAGGTCGCAGGTGAAGATCAGCTCGTCGGCACCAGTTTGCTCGATCAGCACTTCCAGCTTGGCGCGGATCTTCGCCGGGCTGCCTACCATCGCCAGGCCAAGGAAACTGCCGACCGCCTCTTTCTCATGGGGCAGCCACAGGCCGTCCATGGTCTTCACCGGTGGGCGCTGCACCAGGCTTTGCCCGCGCATCAGCGCGAGGATGCGCTGGTACACCGAGGTGGCCAGGTAGTCGGCGTGCTCATCGGTATCTGCGGCAACCAATGGAATGCCGAGCATCACGTAAGGCTTGTCCAGCACGGCCGAAGGCTTGAAGTGGTTGCGGTACACGCGAATCGCTTCGTGCATCAGGCGCGGTGCGAAGTGGGAGGCGAACGCGTAGGGCAAACCGCGTTCACCGGCCAATTGTGCACTGAACAGGCTGGAACCCAGCAGCCACACCGGCACGTTGGTGCCGGTGCCGGGTACTGCAATCACCCGTTGGTCCGGGGTGCGTGGGCCGAGGTAGGCCATCAGTTCGGCCACGTCTTCGGGGAAGTCGTCGGCGCTGCCGGAGCGTTCACGGCGTAGCGCGCGGGCGGTCATCTGGTCGGAGCCGGGCGCGCGGCCCAGGCCCAGGTCGATACGGCCGGGGTAGAGGCTTTCCAGGGTGCCGAACTGCTCGGCGATCACCAGCGGTGCATGGTTGGGCAGCATCACGCCGCCGGAGCCGACGCGTATCGTTGAGGTGCCGCCGGCCAGGTAACCCAGCAAGACCGAGGTGGCGGAGCTGGCGATGCCATCCATATTGTGGTGTTCCGCTACCCAGAAACGGTTGTAGCCGAACTTTTCCACATGCTGGGCCAAATCCAGGGAATTGCGCAGTGACTGCGCCGGGCTGCCGTTGGCGCGCACCGGGACGAGGTCGAGGGTCGAGAATTTTACGTCGGACAGCGATTTCATAAGCCTGCTTCTCCAATGGGGGCGCAGGCTTCCTAGACGAACCAAAACCTGCCGCTTCAATGTGCATGTCCTATGCAATGAGGGCATATACCCGAGATTCAATAGGGAAGGTTAAATTTCCTACTTAATCGCTAGGTTTCTCCGACAAGATGAACTTTGCCGGGGGGTCTATCCTCAGAACCCTGACTGACGCAAAACCATCGTTCGAGGAGAAAGCTATGAGTATCGTTAAAAAAGCATCCGCGCATTGGGAAGGTGATCTGAAGACTGGCCTGGGTTCCATTTCCACCGAAACCGGCGTGCTGCGCGAAGCGCCTTACGGCTTCAAGGCCCGCTTCGAGGGCGGCAAGGGCACCAACCCGGAAGAACTGATCGGCGCGGCCCATGCCGGCTGTTTCTCCATGGCCTTTTCCATGATTCTCGGCGATGCCGGGCTCAAGGCTGACAGCATCGACACCGAGGCCGAAGTGACCCTTGACCAGGTCGATGGTGGCTTCGCGATCACCGCCGTGCACTTGGTGCTCAAGGCCAAGATCCCAGGCGCGAGCCAGGCGCAGTTCGATGAGCTGAGCAAGAAGGCGAAGGAAGGGTGCCCGGTGTCCAAGGTGTTGAATGCCAAGATCAGCCTGGATGCCACGCTGGTCAGCTGACACTGCAGGTCCACTGTGGGAGGGGGCTTGCTCCCGATAGCGGTCTATCAGTAACCGAGATGTTGACTGATGCACTGCTATCGGGAGCAAGCCCCCTCCCACATTTTGTTCTGCGTTAAATCAGAACTCGTGTTTCCTCAATGTGGTCCTATAGCCTATGCAGCCTTAGGCGCACACTCGTGCGCATGCATTCAGGGAGCTTCACACATGAAACGTTTTGCCTTGGCGATCATCTGCGGTGTATTGGCCACATCGGTCGTGGCCGCTCCAAAAGATTGTGAAGAGCTCAGGAAAGAGATCGAAGTGAAGATCCAGGTCAAGGCGATTCCGTCCTACACCCTGGAAATCATCACCGCCGAAGAAGCCAAGAATCATGACAGCGCGATGATTGTCGGTACGTGCGAAAACGGCACCAAGCGCATCATCTACCAGAAAAATAACGACTGATCACAGGCAGTTGACGCTGCGTTCTTCAGCCAGCAATTGGCGAGCGGTGTTATACAGCCGGATATTCGGCGTGAAGGCCAATGAGCGCCCTTCCAGGCGATAGCGTTGGCCGGCCTCGAAATGGTCGTACTGCAGGGTGATAAAACAGGTGCGGTCGGCCGTTTGCCCAAAGCCATTGAGGCTGCCGCCGGTCGGCACCTCGAAATCAAAACGCACCATCAGCTCATGACTGCCCGGTGGCACCTGGAAGTAGCGCCCGTCCGGCAGGCTCTTGCCGTCCAGGCGCTGCGCCATCACCAGCTTGGCGCCCGGTGTCGGGGTGGCGAAATCGATCCAGGCTTGGTGAGGGTCCACCGGGGGAAGCGGGGTCGACGCGCAGGCGCTGAGGAACACAGCGACGACGGCAAGCAACAACTGGCGCATGGCAGGTACTCAACGTGAGGAGAGGTTTGAGTATAAACACGCCGCGCCGTGGAAAAATCCCCTTCAGGCGCGATAGTCTGGCGAACAAATCACCCAGGAGCGGTCGAGGCATGGTCAGGCGTTTTCTTCCAGGGTTGATAGTTGTACTGCTCAGTGGCTGTTCCAGTGTCAGTTACTACAGCCAATTGGCGGGCGGCCAGTGGCAGCTGTTGCGGGCTCGGGAGCCGGTTGCCGAGGTCATCGCCGATCCATCGCGGCCGCAGTTGCTGCGTGATCATTTGGCTCAATCACAGAAAGCTCGAACCTTCGCCAGCGAGCACCTGCATCTGCCGGACAACCAAAGTTACCGGCTGTATGCCGATATTGGCCGACCTTATGTGGTCTGGAATGTCTTCGCTACGCAGGAATTTTCCCTGGCGCCTCAAACCCATTGCTTCCCCATTGCCGGATGCGTGGCCTATCGCGGCTATTACAGCCAGGGCGCGGCACGGGGTGAGGCGGCGTTGTTGCGCCAGCAAGGCATGGACGTGTCGATGGGGGGTGTCGAAGCCTATTCCACCCTGGGATGGTTCAACGACCCGATCATGAACTCAATGATGAATTGGGGCGACGAACGCCTGGCCACGCTGATCTTCCATGAGTTGGCGCACCAGCGTTTCTACGTGAAGGACGACACCGAGTTCAACGAGTCATTTGCCAGCTTCGTCGAGCAGGAAGGCACCCGCCAGTGGCGCGAGGCCCAGGGCCTGGCGCCGCTGGGTAACTCGACGCGGCAGCAGCGGGACCAATTTACCCAACTGATCCTCGACACGCGTAAACGCCTGGAAAAACTCTACGCGCAACCGCTGTCTGCCGACGCAATGCGCCAGGCCAAGGCGGCCGAATTCGAGGATTTGCGCCGTGAGTACCGGCAACTGCGCGATAGCCAATGGGGCGGGGACAAGCGTTATGACGCCTGGATGAACCTGCCGATGAACAATGCGCGGTTGTTGCCGTTCGGGCTGTATGACCAGTGGGTGCCGGCGTTTGCGGCGTTGTTTGCGCAGGAAGGTGGGGATTGGCTGAAGTTCTACGCGGCGGTGGAGAAGATGGGCGAGTTGCCGGTGGTGCAGCGCAAGGCTGCGTTGAGGCGGTTGGAAGGGGTTGATCTGTAGGGCCTCATCGGGGGCAAGCCCCCGATGGCGGTCTCAGGGCCGCTGCAAAAACGCCTGATGCATTTCAGCCAACGTCTCAAAGTGCCAGGTCGGCGCCTCAGCATTCAACTCTTCGAAACTGCCAAACCCATAACCGACAGCCGCCGAATCCAACCCATTGCTGCGCGCTCCGATCAGGTCGTGCTTACGATCACCAATCATCAAGGTGGTGGCCGGGTCCAGGCCTTCTTCGCTGATCAAATGTGCAATCAACTCGACCTTGTTGGTGCGTGTCCCGTCCAGTTCGCTGCCGTAGATCACCTTGAAGTACCTGGCAAAATCGAAATGCCGCGCGATCTCGCGGGCAAATACCCACGGCTTGGAGGTGGCGACATACAGCTGGCGACCCTGTTTGCTCAGGTCTTCGAGCAGCGGCATCACGCCGTCGAACACGCGGTTTTCATACAGCCCGGTGACCTTGAAGCGCTCGCGATAGAAATTCACCGCCTCCCAGGCCTTGGTCTCATCGAAGTCGTAGAACTGCATGAAGGCTTGCAGCAACGGCGGACCGATGAAGTGTTCGAGTTTGCTCAGGTCGGGCTCGTCAATGCCCAGTTTGCCAAGGGCGTACTGGATCGAGCGGGTGATGCCCTCGCGTGGGTCGGTGAGGGTGCCATCCAGGTCGAACAGCACGGTTTGGTAATGGAGGGTCATTGGTCGAATCCTTCAGCCAGGTGCAGGTCTTTGAGCTTCACGTAGTTCGCCGCGCTGTAGGTGAAAAAGGCGCGTTCCTTGTCAGTCAGCGGGCGGATTTGTTTAACCGGGCTGCCGACATACAAAAAGCCGCTGTCGAGTTTCTTGCTCGGTGGCACCAGGCTGCCGGCGCCGATAATCACGTCGTCTGCCACCACGGCGCCGTCCATCACGATGCTGCCCATGCCGATCAAAATCCGGTTGCCCACCGTGCAGCCGTGCAGCATGACTTTGTGGGCGATGGTCACGTCATCGCCGATCAACAGCGGAAAACCGTCCGGATTGAAGGGGCCGGCGTGGGTGATGTGCAGCACACAGCCGTCTTGCACGCTGGTGCGCGCGCCGATACGGATGCGGTGCATGTCGCCGCGAATCACGGTCAGCGGCCAGACCGAGCTGTCGGTGCCGATTTCGACATCGCCGATCACCACCGCCGAAATATCGACAAAAGCCCCGGCGCCCAGGGTTGGCGTGTGGTTCTGATAGGTGCGAAGGGTCACGATAGCCTCTCTCTTATGTGCTGATAGCTGCGGTGGACGTTGATTGTAATTAAGATGGCCCCATCTTTGTTCTTACATGTTTCTTCAGCCAAGGTGCCAACCGTGAGCGCGAACAACCCTCTTCTGCAGTCCTACGACCTGCCGCCGTTCTCGGCGATCCGTGCCGAACACGTGCAGCCGGCCATCGAACAGATCCTCGCCGACAACCGTGTTGCCATCGAAGGCATCCTGCAAAGCCAGGGTAAAAACCCGACATGGGCCGGTCTGGTGCTGGCCATGGACGAATTGAATGATCGCCTGGGCGCCGCCTGGAGCCCGGTCAGCCATCTCAATGCCGTGTGCAACAGCGCCGAGCTGCGCGAAGCCTACGAGGCGTGCCTGCCGGCATTGAGCGCCTACTCCACCGAGATGGGCCAGAACCGCGCGCTGTTCCAAGCCTTCGAGGCCCTGGCCAACAGCCCGGAAGCCGCCGGGTTCGACGTGGCGCAAAAAACCATCCTTGAACACTCCCTGCGCGACTTCCGCCTCTCGGGTATCGACTTGCCGCCTGAGCAGCAAAAACGTTACGCCGAAGTGCAGAGCAAGCTGTCCGAGCTGGGCAGCAAATTCTCCAACCAACTGCTGGACGCCACCCAGGCGTGGACCAAGCACGTCACCGACGAAACCACCCTCGCCGGTCTGACCGATTCGGCCAAGGCGCAGATGGCCGCTGCCGCGCAGGCCAAAGGCCTCGACGGTTGGCTGATCACCCTGGAGTTTCCGAGCTACTACGCGGTCATGACCTACGCCCAGGACCGCGCCCTGCGTGAAGAAATCTACGCGGCCTACTGCACCCGTGCGTCAGACCAGGGCCCGAATGCCGGTCAGAACGATAACGGCCCGGTGATGGAACAGATCCTCGACCTGCGTCAGGAGCTGGCCAAGCTTTTGGGTTACGCCTCGTTCTCCGAGCTGAGCCTGGCCACCAAGATGGCCGAGTCCAGCGACCAGGTGCTGAGCTTCCTGCGTGACCTGGCCAAGCGCAGCAAGCCGTTCGCTGCCCAGGACCTGCAACAGCTCAAGGCCTACGCCGCCGAACAAGGCTGCGCCGACCTGCAAAGCTGGGACAGCGGTTTCTACGGCGAAAAGCTGCGAGAGCAACGCTACAGCGTGTCCCAGGAAGCCCTGCGCGCCTACTTCCCGATCGACAAGGTGCTGGGCGGCCTGTTCGCCATTGTGCAGCGTTTGTACGGTATCGAGATCGCCGAGCAAAAAGGTTTCGACACCTGGCACCCGGATGTTCGCCTGTTTGAAATCAAGGAAAACGGCCAGCACGTCGGCCGCTTCTTCTTCGACCTGTATGCCCGCGCCAACAAGCGTGGCGGTGCCTGGATGGACGGCGCGCGCGACCGCCGCCGCACCATCGACGGCGTGCTGCAAAGCCCGGTGGCGAACCTGGTGTGCAACTTCACCCCGGCCGACAGCGGCAAGCCCGCCCTGCTGACCCACGATGAAGTGACCACCCTGTTCCACGAATTCGGCCACGGCCTGCATCACCTGCTGACCCGCGTTGAGCATGCCGGTGTGTCCGGTATCAACGGCGTGGCGTGGGATGCAGTGGAATTGCCGAGCCAGTTCATGGAGAACTGGTGCTGGGAGCCGGAAGGCCTGGCGCTGATCTCCGGCCACTATGAAAGCGGCGAGCCACTGCCCCAGGACCTGCTGGAAAAAATGCTCGCGGCGAAGAACTTCCAGTCCGGCTTGATGATGGTGCGCCAGTTGGAATTCTCGCTGTTCGATTTCGAATTGCATGCCACCCATGGCGATGGCCGTAGCGTGGCCCAGGTGCTCGAAGGCGTGCGCGATGAGGTGTCGGTGATGCGTCCTCCGGCCTACAACCGTTTCCCCAACAGCTTTGCGCATATCTTTGCCGGCGGTTATGCCGCGGGTTACTACAGCTACAAATGGGCCGAAGTGCTGTCGGCGGATGCCTTCTCCAAATTCGAAGAAGACGGCGTGCTCAATGCCGAGACCGGCCGTGCCTTCCGCGAGGCGATCCTGGCGCGTGGCGGCTCCCAGGCACCGATGGTGCTGTTCGTCGACTTCCGCGGACGAGCACCGTCGATTGACGCACTCTTGCGCCACAGCGGCCTGAGTGAGGACGCAGCAGCATGAGCGAAGGGCCTGTGATTACCAAAAAGCAATTTATCGCCGGGGCGGTCTGCCCGGCGTGCAGCGAGCCGGACAAGTTGAAGATGTGGACCGAGGACAGCGTGCCGCATCGCGAATGCGTGGCCTGTGGGTATACCGATACGCTGAATGATCAAGGTCTGTCGGTGCCCAAGGAATTGGGCACGCGGGTCAATACATCGGCGTTGAAAGCGCCGGACCCGAAGGTGCAGGCGGTGCAGTTTTTTCCTAACCCGAAGCTGAAGAAAGACTGAAGAAACCGCACAACCCCCCTGTAGGAGCGAGCTTGCTCGCGAAGAATCAGAGAGCGCCGCGTTCCTCCAGAAGGCCTGCGTCATCGTTAACGTTCTTCGCGAGCACGTTCGCTCCTACAATGGTTTCTCCTTCTGGCTTGATGTATCGAGCCAGCCGTTCATGGAACACAGGGCAAACGCGCTGGTGCTGCAATCGCCATTCGCCAAGGCTGTGCGCAACTTGTCGATATCGGCCTTCATCATGTAGCGAACGCCATCCTTGAAGCCGTTACTGGTGCCGAAACCGCCCAAGGTCATCTCGTTCAGCGCCTCCTCCTTGCTCCAGCCCTGAATCACCACACGGTACATCGCTGCTATCAGGCCGGTGCGGTCAGAACCGTGCTTGCAGTGCATCAGCACCGGGCCATTGGCCTCCGCTTCCTTGATCGCCCTCAGTGCCGCCAGTACGTCGGCGTCATCCACATGATTGGTGCGATAACTCAACTGAACCTGACGAATGCCGGGAGCCTTCAGCCAGTCGCTATCGGGCTCGGGCAGGAAGTTGATCACGGTGCCGATCTTGAGCTGTTCCAGCAACGGCGCTGCACGGCTGTCCGGGAGTGCGCTGCGATAGAGCGTGGGCGTCATTTGATGCAGGTTGTAGCGGTCGCCTACGGGTTGGGCCCATTCGGGGGAGCGAATGGACACAGCTTCATCGGCCTGCGCAAACGCCGTATTGAACAGTGCCATAAGCGCCAGGCCGAGGGCCGGCAACCAGTGATGCTTGAGCATGGGCGACGTAACCATAGGGGAAATGGGTTGATAGCGCCCAGAGTCAGTCACAGAGGGTCAAGGAGGTGTGAGGTGCCCGTCAAAGAATCGTGAATCCTTAATCTTTAGTCGCTGAAACGATTCTCTCGATGCTTAGGCTGCTATCATTTGTAACTATTGTCTGCCGCTGCGCTCTATCCCCTTGGATCACCTGGATCCAATTTGCCGCTCGACAAAGCCAAGCCACTCCCTAGAAGCGGCTGACAACCCCGTGACCACATGATGAGGTGCCACCATGTCTGATCAAGATCAAGACAACCCCCGGCGTGACTTTCTGCGCAAATCCTTGACCTTGATCCCGGTGGTCACGGTTGCCAGCACCGGCCTTGGCGGTTCGATGCTGATGGCGACGCCTGCGCCGGTCGAGGCCGCGCCGGCTAAGCCTGTAGCCAGCGAAAAAGCCTACGAGCCAAGCTATTTCACTGCCGAGGAATGGGCGTTTATCAACGCTGCCGTCGAGCGTCTGATCCCGGCCGATGCCCAAGGCCCCGGTGCCCTGGAAGCCGGCGCGCCGGAGTACATCGACCGTCAGATGAACACGCCGTATGCCAGCGGCGCCCTGTGGTTCATGCAAGGTCCGTTTAACGCCGATGCTCCACCGGAGATGGGCTGGCAGAGCAAATTGGTGCCCAAGGACATCTATCGCCTGGGTATTGCCGCGACGGATGCCTGGTCGAAGGCGTTCAACGGCAAAGCTTTTGCTGCGCAAGACAGCGCTACCCGAGACGATATGTTGCGGCGCCTGGAGGCGGGTGGCAGTGAAGTCACGGCACATTTTGACGCAGTGCCACCGAAGATGTTCTTCAACCTGCTGCTGCAAAACACCAAGGAAGGGTTCTTCTGCGACCCGATCCATGGTGGCAATAAAGGCATGGTCGGCTGGACCATGATCGGCTTCCCCGGCGCCCGCGCCGACTTTATGGATTGGGTGGAACGCAACGAGCAATACCCCTTCCCGGCAGTTTCCATCCGCGGCGAGAGGGCATAAACGTGGCGACCATCATGAAGAAAGTGGATGCGGTGATTGTCGGCTTCGGCTGGACCGGCGCGATCATGGCCAAGGAGCTGACGGAAGCCGGACTGAACGTGGTAGCGCTGGAGCGCGGCCCGATGCAGGACACTTACCCGGACGGCAACTATCCCCAGGTCATCGACGAACTGACCTACAGCGTGCGTAAAAAACTCTTCCAGGACATCTCCAAGGAGACGGTGACGATTCGCCATAGCGTGAATGACGTTGCCTTGCCTAACCGTCAACTCGGCGCGTTTTTGCCGGGTAACGGCGTGGGCGGTGCGGGCTTGCACTGGTCGGGCGTGCATTTCCGTGTCGATCCGATTGAACTGCGCATGCGCAGCCATTACGAAGAGCGTTACGGCAAGCATTTCATTCCCAAGGACATGACCATCCAGGACTTCGGCGTGAGCTACGAAGAGCTGGAGCCGTTTTTCGACTATGCAGAAAAAGTCTTCGGCACCTCTGGCCAGGCCTGGACCGTGAAAGGCCAGGTGGTGGGCGAAGGGCGTGGCGGTAACCCCTATGCGCCGGACCGTTCCAACCCGTTTCCGTTGGAAGCGCAAAAGAACACAGTCTCCGCACAGCTGTTTCAGAAAGCGGCCGCCAGCGTCGGGTATAAGCCCTACAACCTGCCGTCAGCCAATACCTCGGGGCCTTACACCAACCCCTACGGCGCGCAGATGGGCCCGTGCAACTTCTGCGGTTTTTGCAGCGGTTACGTGTGCTACATGTACTCCAAGGCCTCGCCGAACGTGAACATCCTGCCGGCGCTGCGCCAGGTGCCGAATTTTGAGCTGCGGCCTAATTCCCACGTGCTCAAGGTCAATCTGGACAGCACCAAGAGCAAGGCCACCGGCGTGACCTATATCGACGCCCAGGGCCGAGAGTGCGAACAACCGGCAGACCTGGTGATCCTCGGCGCGTTCCAGTTCCACAACGTGCGGTTGATGCTGCTGTCGGGCATCGGCAAGCCTTACGACCCGATGACCAATGAGGGTGTGGTGGGCAGGAACTTTGCCTACCAGAACATGGCCACCATCAAGGCGTTCTTCGACAAGGACACCCACACCAACAACTTTATCGGTGCCGGCGGCAATGGCGTGGCCATCGATGACTTCAACGCCGACAACTTCGATCACGGGCCCCATGGCTTTGTGGGCGGTTCGCCGATGTGGGTCAACCAGGCCGGCAGCCGGCCGATTGCCGGTACGTCCAACCCGCCCGGCACACCGGCCTGGGGCAGTGCCTGGAAGCGCGCCACCGCCGATTACTACACCCACCAGGTGTCGATGGATGCACACGGTGCCCATCAATCCTACCGGGGTAACTACCTGGATCTGGACCCGGTCTACCGCGATGCCTACGGCCTGCCGCTGCTGCGTATGACGTTCGACTGGCAGGAAAACGACATCAAGATGAACCGCTTCATGGTCGAGAAAATGGGCAAGGTCGCCGAAGCGATGAACCCCAAGGCGATTGCGGTGCTCGGCAAAAAAGTCGGTGAGCACTTCAACACCGCGTCGTACCAGACCACCCACCTCAACGGTGGCGCGATCATGGGGACCGACCCGAAAACCAGTGCGCTGAACCGCTACTTGCAGTGCTGGGATGTACACAACGTGTTTGTCCCCGGCGCATCCGCTTTCCCACAGGGCCTGGGCTACAACCCTACCGGCCTGGTGGCGGCATTGACCTACTGGTCGGCCCGGGCGATCCGCGAGCAGTACCTGAAAAACCCCGGCCCGCTGGTTCAGGCATAAGGAGCGATGACCATGAAAGCATTTGTTATCGCGACGTTTGCCCTGCTCAGCAGTTGCTCGATCAGCGCCGCTGAAACCGACCTGATCAAGCAGGGCGAATACCTGGCCCGCGCCGGCGACTGCGTGGCCTGCCACACCGCCAAGGGCGGCAAACCGTTCGCCGGTGGCCTGCCAATGGAAACCCCCATCGGTGTGATCTATTCCACCAACATCACCCCGGACAAGACCGGCCTGGGCGACTACAGCTTCGAGGACTTCGACAAGGCCGTGCGTCACGGCGTCGCCAAGAGTGGTAGTACGCTTTACCCGGCGATGCCCTACCCGTCTTATGCGCGCGTCAGCGAAAGCGATATGCGGGCGTTGTATGCGTACTTCATGAAGGGCGTGGAGCCGGTCGCCCAGGAGAACAAGGCCAGCGACATTCCGTGGCCGTTGAGCATGCGTTGGCCGTTGGCGGCGTGGCGCTGGATGTTTGCCCCGGAGGTGGCGGATAAACCGGCCGTGGCGGGTGCAGACCCAGTGATCAGTCGCGGCGCCTACTTGGTGGAAGGCCTTGGCCACTGTGGCGCGTGTCATACACCACGCGCCCTGACCATGCAGGAAAAAGCCCTGAGCGCGACTGACGGCAATGCCTTTCTGTCCGGCAGTGCGCCACTGGAAGGCTGGATCGCCAAGAGCCTGCGCGGCGATCACAAGGACGGTCTCGGCGGTTGGAGCGAGGAGCAACTGGTGCAATTCCTCAAGACCGGTCGCAGTGATCGCAGTGCCGTGTTTGGCGGCATGAGCGATGTGGTCGTCCATAGCATGCAGTACATGTCGCAAGACGACCTGACCGCTATCGCGCGTTACCTCAAAAGCCTGCCGGCGGTGGACCCGAAAGACCAGCCGCACCAGTATGACAAGCAGGTGGCTGAGGCGCTGTGGAAGGGTGATGACAGCAAGCCCGGCGCGTCGGTGTATATCGACAACTGCGCGGCCTGTCACCGTACCGATGGCCATGGTTATACGCGGGTGTTCCCGGCGCTGGCGGGCAATCCGGTGCTGCAGACGGCGGATGCCACGTCGTTGATCAACATCGTGTTGAACGGCGGCACGTTGCCGGCCACTCACACGGCGCCGTCGACCTTTACCATGCCGGCGTTCGCCTGGCGTCTGTCGGACCAGGAAGTGGCGGATGTGGTCAGTTTCATTCGTGGCAGTTGGGGCAATAAAGGTGCGCCGGTGAAAGCCGGCGAAGTAGCGGACCTGCGCAAGAACGACATGCGCACCACCTCGGGCGATGACCTCGGGCAGGTCACACAAAAGCACTGACCGCCAAACGGCACTGGTCAGGAACCGTGCGCCTCGATACTGTATATAAAAACAGTATCGAGGCGCCTTCATGTCTACTCCGTTGCCGCCCCGTGGTCGGGGCACGGCCACCAACCTGCATAACCGCTTTGCGCCCACCATCAGCGTGGCGGAGGACGACGGCTGGTACCAGGAAGTACCGCCCACCCAGGGCACCGAAGTGCGCATCGAGACGGCCAAGACCATCATCACCCGCAACAACTCGCCAGACCTGCCGTTCGATCGCTCCATCAATCCATATCGTGGCTGCGAGCATGGCTGCATCTACTGCTATGCGCGGCCCAGCCACGCTTATTGGGACATGTCGCCGGGGCTGGATTTCGAAACCAAGCTGATCGCCAAGAGCAACGCGGCCGACGTGCTGGAGCAGCAGCTATCGAAGCCGGGCTATGTGTGTGCGCCGATCAACCTGGGCTCTAACACCGACCCGTACCAGCCCATCGAGCGTGAATACAAGATCACCCGGCAGACGCTCGAAGTGCTGCTGCGCTATCGGCACCCGGTCACGATTATTACCAAGGGGTCGTTGATCCTGCGCGACCTCGACCTGCTGGCTGAGCTGGCCAGGCAGCGCCTGGTAGCGGTGATGATCAGCCTCACCAGCCTGGACGACGAACTCAAGCGCATCCTGGAACCGCGCACGGCGGCGCCCAAGGCGCGGTTGCGGGCGATACGGGTGATGCGCGAGGCCGGTATCCCGGTGGGTGTGCTGTGCTCACCGATGATCCCTATGATCAATGACAGTGAGCTGGAGAGCCTGCTCACCGAGGCGCACGCCGCCGGTGCCCAGAGTGCGGCGTACATGATGTTGCGCCTGCCCCTGGAGGTGGCGCCGCTGTTTGAGGAGTGGCTGGCGGCGCATTACCCGCAGCGTGCGGCCCATGTGATGAGCCTGGTGCGCCAGGTGCGCGGTGGTGAGGTGTATGACAGCCGCTTCGGCGTACGCATGCGCGGTGAGGGGCCGTTTGCCGACCTGCTGGCCCAGCGCTTCAGCAAGGCGATCAAACGCCTGGGGCTGAATCGGCGAGAAGGCTTCAATCTGGATTGCACGGCGTTCTGTCCACCGGGCAGGCAGATGGCATTGTTGTAGACTGATGAGGAGGAATGCACCTTCCTTGTAGGAATAGTCGCGTTTTGACATCACTGAAACCCGCGATCTAGAGCGGTTCATTCAGTTTGAGTTAAGTTTCGGTGGTTACCTTGTTCAGCGAGTGACTGATGAGTCGGCAGCCTGGTTTGTGGTTTTTACAACTATTTCACTGGCCTGGCGTCGAACTGACCTGAAAACTCCCCTGCATTAATCAAGAGGATGAATCATGAGTGACAAGGATAAACAGCCGTTGGCTGCGTCGGCTTCAGCCCCTCAGGTGGCGGAGTCTGCCGATGCAGCGCTAAAACATATCGTTGACGGCTTTTTGCATTTCCATCACGACGTCTTCCCGCAGCAGGAAGAACTCTTCAAGAAACTCGCCACGGCCCAGAGCCCACGGGCGATGTTCATTACCTGCGCTGACTCGCGCATCGTGCCTGAGCTGATTACCCAAAGCTCTCCCGGCGATCTGTTTGTGACCCGCAACGTCGGTAACGTCGTGCCGCCTTATGGGCAGATGAACGGCGGCGTTTCCACTGCCATCGAGTACGCCGTACTGGCCTTGGGCGTGCAGCACATCATCGTGTGCGGGCACTCCGATTGTGGCGCCATGCGTGCGGTGCTGAACCCCGCCAGCCTGGAGAAGATGCCGACGGTAAGGGCCTGGCTGCGGCACGCCGAAGTCGCCAAGTCCATGGTCGAGGACAACTGCGACTGTGCCAACGAAGGCGAGAGCATGAAAGTGCTCACCGAAGAAAACGTCATCGCCCAACTCCAGCATTTGCGTACCCATCCCTCGGTGGCGTCGCGCATGGCCAATGGTCAGCTGTTTATCCACGGCTGGATCTACAACATCGAGACCAGTGAAATTCGAGCCTACGATGCTGATCAGTCGGCGTTCCGACCGTTGAGCGGCGAAGGGCCGATTCCTTCCGCGACGCCTAAAGCGCGCTTCTAAAACACTTCCCTGCCGGGTAAAGCGGTGGCTGCCATGGATGCAGCCAGGCTTTGCCGCGCCCGGCGAATGCCTCGGGAGAGCCATCATGCGTGCTGCTCAAT
This sequence comes from Pseudomonas sp. SH10-3B, assembly GCF_019891415.1. Lineage (NCBI taxonomy): Bacteria > Pseudomonadati > Pseudomonadota > Gammaproteobacteria > Pseudomonadales > Pseudomonadaceae > Pseudomonas > Pseudomonas sp. SH10-3B. The sequence continues at coordinate 166,758 of NZ_JAFLXD010000009.1, forward strand.
TGAAAGCTGTATTGCCACGGGAGCTGCTCGCCTCCGTGGTTGTGTTTCTGGTCGCCCTGCCCTTGTGCATGGGGATCGCCATCGCGTCCGGCATGCCGCCGGCCAAGGGCCTGATCACCGGGATTATCGGTGGCCTGGTGGTGGGCTGGTTGGCGGGTTCGCCGCTGCAGGTCAGCGGCCCGGCGGCGGGTCTGGCGGTCTTGGTGTTCGAGCTGGTACGCCAGCACGGAATGATGATGCTCGGGCCGATCCTGCTGCTGGCCGGCTTCCTGCAGCTGGTGGCCGGGCGTTTGCGCCTGGGCTGCTGGTTCCGCGTCACGGCGCCGGCGGTGGTGTACGGGATGCTGGCGGGGATCGGTGTGTTGATTGTGCTATCGCAGATCCATGTGATGCTCGACGGTGCGCCCAAGCCTTCGGGGTTGGATAACCTGGCGGGCTTCCCATCCGCATTGGCGCAGGCTATTCCGACCTTGGGCGGCGGCCTGGGTTGGCAGGCCGGAGTGCTCGGTTTGTCGACGATGCTGGTCATGTACCTGTGGGATAAATTCCGTCCGCAAAGCCTGCGCTTCGTGCCGGGAGCCCTGCTGGGCGTTGGCCTGGCAACGGTGACCAGCCTGGTGCTGGCGCTGCAGGTCAAGCGTGTGGAAGTCCCTGAGAATCTCTCCGATGCTATCGACTGGCTGCGCCCCAGCGACCTGCTGAACCTGGCCGACCCCCAGTTGTTGATCGCCGCATTTGCCGTGGCGTTTATCGCCAGTGCCGAAACCCTGCTGTCGGCGGCTGCGGTGGACCGTATGCACAGCGGCCAGCGTTCTGATTTCGACAAGGAGCTATCTGCCCAAGGTGTAGGCAACATGCTCTGCGGCCTGGTCGGTGCCTTGCCCATGACCGGCGTCATCGTGCGCAGTTCGGCCAATGTCCAGGCCGGTGCCACCACGCGGTTATCAGCGATGTTCCATGGCCTGTGGCTGCTGGGCTTTGTCTTGCTGCTGTCGAGCGTGCTGCAAAGCATTCCGGTGGCGAGCCTGGCGGGTGTGCTGGTGTACACCGGGATCAAGCTGGTGGACATCAAGGCCTTTAAGGCGCTTGGCCGCTATGGACGTATGCCGATGTTTACCTACGCCGCCACCGCGTTGGCGATCATTTTTACCGACCTGCTGACCGGCGTGCTGGTGGGCTTTGGGCTCACGCTGGTCAAGCTGGCGCTCAAGGCCTCGCGCCTGAAAATCAGCCTGATCGACCTGCCCCAGGAGGGGGAAATGGAGCTGCGTTTGACCGGAGCGGCGACCTTCCTGAAAGTGCCGGCGCTGACCCAAGTGCTGTCGACCGTGCCTGCGGGCGCTACCGTGCACGTACCGCTGAGCAACCTGAGCTATATCGACCATTCCTGCCTGGAATTGCTGGAGGAATGGGGCCGGGCGAACGCGGCCAAGGGGTCGAGGCTGGTGATTGAGGCGCGTGGGTTGAAGCGCCGGTTGGAGGGCCGCGTCAGGACGACAACGGGGATCGGCTCGGCGCCATCAATCGGCTGAGGGAGCCGGATCAAAATGTGGGAGGGGAAAAGCCCCCTCCCACACTTCTTTTGTGTCTGATTTAAGATTTAAGCCGGCTGATCCAGCGCCAACTCCACTCCAAGCTGTCGCGACAGGCACGGCCAGCGCTTCCACGCGGCTTCAGTCTGCGGGCTTTTCAGCTGTTCGCGGTACGTCTCTACCGACTCCAGCGCAAAGCTGTCTTCGTTGAGCATTTCGTCCACCGCGTGGTGTACGGCTTCATCCAGTTGGTTGGCGAATGCTTCGCCGATCAGTTGATGAGCAATCACGTTGGCCACGGTGGTGTCTGCCGGAATCAACGGCTGGCCGAAGTGCTTGATATACAGATCGTTGACCTCTTCCACCAGCCGATGGGCCAGGTAAGCCTCGTCCAGCAGGCCGTCGAGCCCTTCATGGCCTGCCAGGATCGCGGGCGGTTGCAGGAAGAAATGTTCGGCGATTTTCAGCACCGGCTTGATCTGGCTTTCGATCCCGGCCTCGCGGGCCACGTCGTTGGCGGCGTCCAGCAGGTCCGGCACGAGGTCGATGTAGGCTGTGACAAAGCGGGTCATGACAATGTTGCGGTCACCGTCAGCCAGGGAAATGGCCGAATGCAGGTGCGGCAATTGCTCTTCCAGCTGCTTGGCTAGCTGGCCAGTGCTGGATTCGTGTTGATGGGCAAGGGAAATCTGCTCGCGCAATGCGGCGGTGTTCATGAAAGCTCCAGTGAAGCAGGCGTAGGAATAGGGAGAGCATAAGGTAGCTCGTTTATACGAGCGCCTAAGACGCATTTGTCATAATTATTTCATGGTTATGCGTGTGTGTTATATCGAATTGCCATCGATGCTCGGATAAACGATTCCGCGCCCGGTTTTATTAGCCCTTGCCACTCATTTTCGCTCATTTGCCCCTACACATTGCGGGGTTGCAGTGCGTGTCTATACTCGGTTTTGTACGCGATTAGCTGATGACGCCAGACTGCATAAGCAGGCAAGGCTAAGCGGTTGTAAGCAGTATGGAAGCCGCTCCCTTCGACGCAGGTGCAAACCGGCGGGATAACAAGAACGATAAGGGGAACCCGCAATGACGCGACATCCACATGTTTGGATGGGTCTTCTGTTGTGGTCAGTATTCGGCCAGGCGCACGCCGCCTGGACAACGAATATGGCCCCAGGGGCAACTGAAGTCAGTCACGCTGTGTTTGACCTGCACATGACCATTTTCTGGATCTGTGTGGTGATCGGCATTGTCGTATTTGGCGCAATGTTCTGGTCGATGATCCTTCATCGCCGCTCTACGGGCCAGGTCGCGGCAAAATTCCACGAAAGCACCACCGTGGAAATCCTCTGGACCGTGGTGCCCTTGCTGATCCTGATCGCCATGGCCATTCCGGCGACCAAGACCCTGATCAATATCTACGACAGCACTGAGTCGGATATCGATATCCAGGTCACCGGCTATCAGTGGAAGTGGCACTACAAATACCTGGGCCAGGACGTGGAGTTCTTCAGCAACCTGGCCACGCCTGCCGAGCAGATCCATAACCAGGCCACCAAGGGCGAACATTACCTGCTGGAGGTCGACCAGCCGCTGGTGCTGCCGGTGGGCGCCAAGGTGCGCTTCCTGGTGACGGCCGCCGACGTGATCCACTCCTGGTGGGTGCCGGCCTTTGCGGTCAAGCGTGACGCCATCCCTGGGTTCGTCAACGAGGCCTGGACCCGTGTCGAGAAGCCCGGCATCTACCGTGGCCAGTGCGCAGAGCTGTGCGGCAAGGACCACGGCTTCATGCCCATTGTGGTCGAGGTCAAGTCCAAGGCCGACTACGACACCTGGCTCGGCGAGCGTAAGGCAGAGGCCGCCAAACTCAAGGAGCTGACCTCCAAGGAGTGGACGCTGGAAGAGTTGGTGGCCCGTGGCGACAAGGTCTACCACACCACCTGCGTGGCCTGTCACCAGGCCGAAGGCCAGGGCCTGCCGCCGATGTTCCCGGCGCTCAAGGGTTCGAAAATCGCCACCGGGCCCAAGGAAGGTCACCTGAGCCTCGTCTACCACGGCAAGCCCGGTACTGCGATGGCCGCATTCGGCAAACAGCTCTCGGAAGTGGATATCGCCGCCGTGGTGACCTACGAGCGCAATGCCTGGGGTAACAACAAAGGCGACATGGTCACGCCTAGAGATGTGCTGGCCATCAAGCAGGCGGAAAGCAAATGACTTCTTTCATTGCATATGCCCCGACCCGAACCGCCCACTCGCTTGCAGGAGAACGGCCATGAGCGCTGTGATCGATGACCATGGCCACGCCAGTGACCATGCCCACGGCCCCGCCAAGGGTCTGATGCGCTGGGTGCTGACCACCAACCATAAAGACATCGGCACGATGTACCTGTGGTTCGCGTTCACCATGTTCCTGCTCGGCGGCTCGTTCGCCATGGTGATCCGTGCCGAATTGTTCCAGCCTGGCCTGCAGATCGTCGAGCCGGCGTTTTTCAACCAGATGACCACCATGCATGGCCTGATCATGGTGTTCGGTGCGGTGATGCCGGCGTTTGTCGGCCTGGCCAACTGGATGATTCCGCTGATGATCGGCGCGCCGGACATGGCCTTGCCGCGCATGAACAACTTCAGCTTCTGGCTGCTGCCGGCGGCGTTCCTGCTGCTGGTCTCGACCCTGTTCACACCGGGCGGCGGGCCGAATTTCGGCTGGACGTTCTACGCCCCGCTCTCCACCACCTACGCGCCGGAAAGCGTGACGTTCTTCATCTTCGCCATCCACTTGATGGGCATCAGCTCGATCATGGGCGCGATCAACGTGGTCGCCACCATCCTCAACCTGCGCGCGCCCGGCATGACCCTGATGAAAATGCCGCTGTTCGTCTGGACCTGGCTGATCACCGCGTTCCTGCTGATTGCGGTGATGCCGGTGCTGGCCGGTTGCGTGACCATGATGCTGATGGACATCCACTTCGGCACCAGCTTTTTCAGCGCGGCCGGTGGCGGTGATCCGGTGCTGTTCCAGCATGTGTTCTGGTTCTTCGGCCACCCCGAGGTGTACATCATGATCCTGCCGGCGTTTGGCGCCGTCAGTTCGATTATCCCGACCTTCTCGCGCAAGCCGTTGTTCGGCTATACGTCGATGGTCTATGCCACGGCGAGCATCGCGTTTCTGTCGTTTATCGTGTGGGCGCACCATATGTTCGTGGTGGGTATTCCGTTGGTGGGCGAGCTGTTTTTCATGTACGCCACACTCCTGATCGCCGTGCCAACCGGGGTCAAGGTGTTCAACTGGGTCAGCACCATGTGGCAAGGCTCGCTGACTTTCGAGACGCCGATGCTGTTTGCGGTGGCCTTCGTGATTCTGTTCACCATCGGTGGTTTCTCCGGGTTGATGCTGGCGATTGCCCCGGCGGACTTCCAGTACCACGACACCTACTTTGTGGTAGCGCACTTCCATTACGTACTGGTGCCCGGCGCGATCTTCGGCATCTTCGCCTCGGCCTACTACTGGCTGCCGAAATGGACCGGCCACATGTACGACGAAACCTTGGGCAAGCTGCATTTCTGGCTGTCTTTCGTGGGCATGAACATGGCGTTCTTCCCGATGCACTTCGTCGGTCTGGCAGGCATGCCGCGGCGGGTGCCGGACTACAACCTGCAGTTCGCCGACTTCAACATGGTCTCGTCGATTGGCGCGTTTATGTTCGGCGCCACGCAGATCTTCTTCCTGTTTATCGTGATCAAGTGCATCCGTGGCGGCCCGCCGGCGCCGGCCAAGCCGTGGGATGGCGCCGAAGGCCTGGAGTGGAGCGTGCCTTCGCCCGCGCCGTACCACACCTTCACCACCCCGCCGGAGGTCAAATGAACACGCTGATCGCATTCGCTTCAGGGGGATGTCATGGCTGACTCCGTGCCCCTCAAGCGCCTGGTGACCCGCCTGCTGATCCTGGTGGTGGCGATGTTCGCCTTCGGCTTTGCCCTGGTGCCGATCTACGACGTGATGTGCAAGGCGTTCGGCATCAACGGCAAGACGGCCGGGCAGTACGAGGGCGAGCAGGTCGTCGACCTCACGCGCCAGGTGCGGGTGCAGTTCCTGTCCACCAATGCCATCGACATGGTCTGGGATTTTTATGCCAAGGCTGACGAGGTGGTGGTCAACCCCGGCGCAGTCACCGAGATGCTGTTCGTGGCCTACAACCCCACCGATAAACCGATGACCGCCCAGGCGGTGCCGAGCATTTCCCCGGCCGAGGCGGCGATGTACTTCCACAAGACCGAATGCTTTTGCTTCACCCAGCAAGTGCTGCAGCCAGGCGAGCGCATCGAGATGCCGGTACGTTTTATTGTCGACCGCGACATGCCCAAGGATGTGAAGCATTTGACCCTGGCGTACACGCTGTTTGATATCACTGCGCGCCAACCGCCGGTGGCTGTCCGTACCGGCGGCTAGCTACTGTTTGCCCGCTCAATCAGGAGAGCGAATACATGTCGACTCATGATACGTACTACGTACCAGCGCAAAGCAAATGGCCGATAATTGCCACGATTGGCATGCTGGTCACCGTGTATGGCCTGGCCGTGTGGTTTAACGATCTGAAGGCTGCGCGCCCGGAATCCCACGGCCCATGGATATTCTTTGTTGGCGGCCTGCTGCTGGCCTACATGCTGTTCGGCTGGTTTGGCGCGGTGATCAAGGAAAGTCGCGCCGGTTTGTACAGCGCGCAAATGGATCGCTCGTTTCGCTGGGGCATGACCTGGTTCATCTTTTCCGAGGTGATGTTCTTTATCGCGTTCTTCGGTGCGCTGTTTTATGTGCGGCATATGTCTGCGCCCTGGCTGGCCGGTGAAGGCGCGAAGGGCGTGGCGCATATGCTGTGGCCGAACTTCGAGTTCGCCTGGCCGCTGCTCAATAACCCCGACCCCAAGCTTTACCCCGCGCCCGAGGGCACCATCAGCCCCTGGGGCCTGCCGTTGGTCAACACGATTTTGCTGGTCAGCTCCAGCGTGACCATCACCATCGCCCACCATGCCCTGCGCAAAGGCCATCGCGGCGCGTTGAAGATCTGGTTGGCGATTACCGTGCTGCTGGGCTTGGCGTTCCTGGGGTTCCAGGCCGAGGAATACATCCACGCCTACAAGGAGCTGGGGCTGACCCTGGGCTCCGGCGTGTATGGCGCGACCTTCTTTATGCTCACGGGCTTTCACGGTGCCCACGTGACCATCGGCACCATCATTCTGTTTGTGATGCTGATGCGCATCCTGCGCGGGCACTTCAATGCCGAGCATCAGTTCGGCTTCGAGGCGGCCAGTTGGTATTGGCACTTTGTGGATGTGGTGTGGATCGGGCTGTTTTTCTTCGTCTACGTGCTGTGAGGTGATTTACCACGGCGCGTGAGACACCAACTGGCCGCTGAAAAAGCCCCAGGCGATCAAGGCCACGGTGATCAAGGCCAGTACGACACGCACGGTCAAGGCAGTGACGAGGCGGTTGGAGTGGCCCTCGTCCTTGACCAGAAAGAACAAGCCACTGAACAGGCTCACGACAGTCGCGATCAGCATCAGGGCAATGGCTGCTTTGAGCATGGTCTGGTTCCTGGCTTGGGTGGGCATTGAGGGGATGGGCGGGCAATGAAAACAAGTATAGCCAGCGCCATGAAACGCTTTCGTCCAGGTATCGCACCGACCTTAGTGGTGATGATTCTGCTGCCGTTGATGGTGGGCTTGGGTTTCTGGCAACTGTCGCGCGGCCATGAGAAGCAGTTGCTGGTGGACAGCTATGCCGAACGCCGCGTGGCTGAGCCGATCAGCAGTGTGCAGCTCGGTGACATGGCGGACCCGGCCTTTCGCCGCGTGCATCTGCGCGGGCAATTCGATGCGGAGCACAGCGTATTGCTGGATAACCGCCTGCGTGACGGCAAGGCCGGTGTCGAGTTGCTGCAACCCTTTCATGACCAGGCCAGCGGCCTGTGGCTGTTGCTCAATCGCGGCTGGCTGCCCTGGCCGGACCGGCGTACTCCACCCGCCTTCAGCACCCCTGAACAACTGCTGAATATTGACGCCTGGGTGTACGTCGCGCCCGGCGAAACCTTCCAGTTGCATGCGGACCCTGCGACTGCGCAGTGGCCGCGTTTATTGACCGCGCTGCACCCCGCCGCACTCTGGGCTGAGCTGGGCCGCCGCGGTTTTGCCTACGAGCTGCGTGCCGAAGCCGGCCCTGCAATGTACGAAACCACCTGGCCCATCGTTGCCATGGGCCCGGAAAAACACCTGGCCTATGTAGTGCAATGGTTTGCCATGGCGTTGGCGCTGCTGGCGCTTTACCTCTACCTCGGATGGCACAACACAAAGGAGAAGCACCATGGGAGCGGCCATGAATCCACTCAACATGTCTGAGATGCCCGATCGGCGTAAAGGCCGCTGGCAGTTGCTGCTGATCCTGCTGATGGTGATCGGCCCGATGGCGCTGGCCACCTTCATGTACAAACTGCAGTTCTGGGTGCCGGACAGCCGCAGCTACCACGGCGAACTGATCGGCAACGGTCAGACCCGCGCCGATATCGGCGTGCAGGCCGACGAACAGCGCTGGCAGTTGCTGGTCACCGCCCCCACGGCGTGCGCTGCGGATTGCCAGCAACTGGTGTACCTCGCACGCCAATTGCAGATCGGCCTGGGGCGCGACGCCTCGCGCGCCAGCCATGCCCTGGCCAGTGCGCAACCGGTCGGTGCCGACTATGACGCCAAGTTGAAGGTCGAATACCCGCAATTGCAGCGCTACTCGCTGGACCTCTCGACCTTCACCAAAAACGCCGTTGCGCCGGGTGAGGCGCAGCTGTGGATCGTCGATCCCCACGGCAACCTGGTGCTGCGCTACGACACCAAGGTCAAGGGCAAGGACTTGCTCAATGATCTGCGCCACCTGCTGAAACTGTCGAACATCGGATAAGGGCATCGTCATGGCCAAACCTGGATTTCGCCTCGCGTTATTTGCCACCTTGCTTGCGCTGATTGTCGTGCTGCTCGGCGCCTATACCCGCCTGACCCACGCCGGCCTGGGCTGTCCGGATTGGCCGGGCTGCTATGGGTTTATCAGCGTGCCGCAAAGCGAGGCCCAACTGGCCCATGCCGAATTGCATTTCCCCGATACGCCGGTGGAGGCCGACAAGGGATGGGCCGAGATGACTCATCGCTATTTCGCCGGCACCCTGGGCCTGTTGATTGTGCTATTGGCGGCGCGTTCGTGGAGCCATCGCCGTGACCCGGGCCAACCGGTGAAGTTGCCGTTGTTTGTGTTGGCAGTGGTGTTTGCCCAGGCGGCATTTGGCATGTGGACGGTAACGTTGAAGCTCTGGCCGCAGGTCGTGACGGGCCATCTACTGGGCGGCTTTGCGACCTTGAGCCTGCTGTTTTTGCTGACCTTGCGCCTGTCCGGCGTGCTGCCCGCGTTGATCGTGCCCAAGCGTCTGCAATATTGGGCGACGGCGGGACTGGTGCTGGTGATCGGGCAAATCGCGTTGGGCGGCTGGGTGAGCTCCAACTACGCGGCCGTGGCCTGCGTCGACCTGCCAACCTGCCATGGCGCGTGGTGGCCGGCGGCTGACTTTGCCAATGGCTTTCACCTGACTCAGCATATCGGGCCGAATTACCTCGGCGGCCAGCTCGACAGTGAAGCGCGCACCGCCATCCACGTGACCCACCGCGTGGGTGCAGTGCTGGTCACCCTGGTGCTGCTCGGCCTGGCCTGGCAGTTGCGCGCCGTGGGCATGACGCGGCTTGCGGGCCTGCTGTTGATCGCCTTGGCCGCGCAAGTCAGCCTGGGCCTGAGTAATGTGTATTTCGGCCTGCCGCTGCCGGTGGCGGTCGGCCATAACGCCGGTGGCGCTGCGCTGCTGCTGACGCTGGTGCTGGTCAATTATCACGCGCGCACCAGTCTGGTCCGGGTGCGTGATCAACTGCTCTTCGGCTGGCGGTTCAGCCCGCGCAAACACGTATCGGGCCTCATCACCCTTAAAGGAGAGATGCCATGGCGACCTTGATCGGCGCGCGTCAGGGCCAGGCGATCTGGCGCGATTACCTGGAGCTGACCAAGCCGAAAGTGGTGGTGCTGATGCTCATCACCTCCCTGGTGGGCATGTTCCTCGCCACACGCGCAGGCGTGCCGTGGACGGTGCTGGTGTTCGGCAATCTGGGCATTGCCCTGTGTGCGGGCGGCGCGGCGGTGGTCAACCATGTGGTGGATCGGAGGATTGATTCGGTGATGGCGCGCACCCATAAGCGACCGTTGGCGCAGGGGCGCGTTTCGCCTGTCGCGGCATTGGCCTTTGCGTTGTTTCTGGCTGTGGCGGGTCTGGCCTTGCTGCTGGCGTTCACCAATCCTTTGGCGGCATGGCTGACGCTGGCTTCATTGCTGGGGTACGCGGTGATCTACACCGGTTTTCTCAAGCGCGCGACACCGCAGAATATTGTGATCGGTGGCCTGGCCGGCGCGGCGCCGCCGCTATTGGGGTGGGTCGCTGTCACGGGGCATGTCAGCGCGGAGCCGCTGCTTCTGGTGCTGATCATCTTCGCCTGGACCCCGCCGCACTTCTGGGCCCTGGCCATCCACCGCAAGGAGGAATACGCCAAGGCCGACATCCCGATGCTGCCGGTCACCCACGGCGAGCACTACACCAAGGTGCATATCCTGCTCTATACCTTCGCGCTGCTGGCGGTGAGCCTGATGCCCTACGTGATCCACATGAGCGGCCCGCTGTACCTGGCGTGCGCGCTGTTGTTGGGTGCGCGCTTTCTGCAATGGGCCTGGGTGCTGTACCGTGGCGCTCAGCCGCACGCGGCGATCAACACCTTCAAGTACTCTATCTGGTACTTGTTCCTGCTGTTTATCGCCCTGCTCGTAGACCACTACTTACTGTTGAACCTATGACTCGAACTCAAAAAACCGTCTTTATCCTGGTGGCCATCGTCGCGTTGATCATGGGCCTGACCGTTAACAAAGTCCTGTCGGGCAGGGGCCAGGGCGACCCCACTGCGCTGATCGACGCCGGCATCATCCTGCTGCCGCAAAGCCGCCAGCTGCCGCCGGTGAGCATGACCAACCAGGACGGCCAGCCGGTGCTGGTCAACGAGTTGCAAGGCAAATGGAGCCTGCTGTTCTTCGGCTACACCTTCTGCCCCGACATCTGCCCGACCACCCTCGCCCAACTGCGCCAGATCAAGAGCGAGTTGCCTAAAGAGGCTGTGGATAAGTTTCAGGTGATCCTGGTCAGCGTCGACCCGAACCGCGACACCCCGACTCAGCTCAAGCAGTACCTGGGTTACTTCGACCCGCAGTTCCAAGGCCTTACCGGTGCGAATGTGAGCGACGTGCAGAAGGTCTCGAATGCCGTGAGCATCCCGTTCATCCCGGCAGACACCAGCAAGCCCAACTACACCGTCGACCACAGCGGCAACCTCGCGCTGATCGGCCCGGATGGTACGCAGCGTGGGTTTATCCGTGCGCCGCTGAACAACCAGAAGCTGGTGGCGCAACTGCCAGGGTTGTTACAGCGCAAGTAACAGGCAACGCACAACACATGTGGGAGGGGGCTTGCCCCCGATTGCGGAGTATCAGTCGCTGCATGAGCTGACTGATCTGCCGC